>CAYTVF010000056.1:0-20808 GCA_964441345.1 uncultured Desulfopila sp.
ATATTAAGGTAAAAGAGGCGGGCACCTATTTCGACCTCAAGATCGAAGCTGCCAAGTCGGTCCAGGAGATACTCCAGGAGGCTAATATTCGGTTGAGTCTGATCAATCTCGATTACGATCAGATGAATAAACAGCTAATTCAGGCCAAAATCAATCTTGAGAATATTACCAGGGAACTGGAGGCAAAAAACCGAATACTCGACAATCTTGCCAACGTGGACGGGTTGACCGGGGTCTTTAACCACAGATACTTCCAGTATGCCCTCGATCTGGAGATCAGCCGCGCGGTCCGCCACGGCACGAATATATCGGTGCTCTTCATCGATATCGACTATTTCAAGAAATTCAACGACACCTACGGCCATCAGGTCGGAGATTTTGTTCTGGTTCAGTTTGCCAAGACAATCGGTGACAATATCAGACAATATGACATCCTCGCCCGGTACGGCGGGGAAGAGTTTGTGGTCATTCTGCCGGAAACAAACGCGGAAGAAGCACTCATCGTCGCGGAAAAATTAAGGGATGTGATCGAAAAGACACCTTTCAGGGACAACCGCGAAGAGTATCATGTAACAGCCAGTTTCGGCCAGGCCTGCAGTAAACCGGGGGTGGAGGATAATTTCAGCCGGAATACGCTGGTGAGCAGGGCCGATCAGGCCCTGTACGAGGCAAAGGAAAAAGGCCGCAACCGGGTAGCAGCTTATACCCCGAAAAAAAAATGGTTTCCGTTCTGAATAAACAGAAGTCACATCATGTTTTCCGGATCGACATCGATCACCAGACCGCAGCCCGGTTTGACCAGGGTGTTCCGGTCGGCCCGCACCGCAACACATACCGCATGCAGTTGATCCGGATCGGCCCCCTTCAGCAAGACCTGCCAGCGATAATTGTCGGCGATCTTGTCGAGCGGCGAGGGCGCAGGTCCCAGTGTTTCAAGGCGATAGTTCTCTTGTTGGGCAAATTTTCGACAAAACATGGCGATGCCCATGGCACTCTTCTGGACCTCGGCTTCCACCCTCCCCTGGATGCGAATGGCGGTAAGACGCACATAGGGGGGGAAAACAGGATGTTGCCGTAACCGCATCTCATGGTCGAACATCTTGAGATACTCATGGTTTCTCGCGTAAACAATGGCATAGTGATTCGGCCGCATGGTCTGGATAATCACCTCCCCGGGTTCATCGCCTCGTCCGGCGCGGCCGGTCACCTGGGTGATAAGCTGGAAAGTTTTTTCCGCTGCCCTGAAATCGGGCATGCTCATGCCGCCATCGGCCCAGACCACTCCGACCAGGGTAACATTGGGGAAATGGTGTCCTTTGGCGATCATCTGGGTGCCGATGAGGATATCGATTTTACCGCAATGCATTTCGGCGAGTGCGGCGAGAAATTTTCGCCGGTCGGAAGCAGTGTCGGAATCGAGCCGGGCAAGTCTTGCCGCCGGCAGAAGCTCCCGGACCTCTTCCTCCACCCGTTCCGTACCAAACCCCGCCGGCACAAGGTCGGTTGACCGGCACTGCAGACAGATGGTATTGCCGGGCATGGAAAAACCGCAATAATGGCAGATCAGTTTGTTCCTGCCCTTGTGCAGGGTAAGTGAAACATGACAATGACTGCACTGGACCGGCGTGCCGCAATCCCGGCAAAGCATGACTGCGGAAAATCCTCTCCGGTTCAGCAGCAGAATACTCTGTCTGCCGTTTTCCAGATTCCTCGCCAGCTTTTCCAGAAGTTCCTTGCCGATTATCCTTTTATCGTCCCTGTTCTCTTTTTTGTTCAGATCGACCACCGTCACCGTCGGCAGCGATCGGCTGCCGACTCTTTCCGACATGGTCAAAAGAGTATACTTCCCCGACTGCGCATGGGCATAACTGGTGATCGACGGGGTGGCCGAGCCGAGAATCACCACACTCTGGTGATGTCTTGCTCTTAATACCGCTAAATCGCGGCCATGGTAGCGGAAGTTGTCATCCTGTTTGAAGCTTGCATCGTGTTCTTCGTCAACGACGATAAGCCCGGGATCCCTGAGCGGCGCAAAGATTGCCGACCTGGCCCCGATAACCACTTTTGCCCTGCCGGTGAGAGCGAGAGAAAACTGGTCAAAGCGTTCAGCTCCGGTCAGCCCCGAATGCTGCAAAACGACCTGGTCGCCAAAGCGTGAGAGGAGATGGGCTTCCAGTTGGGTGGCGAGGGCTATTTCAGGCACCAGGATCAGCACATCCCTGCCCTCTGCAAGGGTTTCTTCCGCCGCCCGGAGATACACCTCCGTTTTGCCGCAGCCGGTAATGCCATGGAGAAGAAAAGGCGCGAAGCTTCTTGCCCGGATGGCAGGCTCTATTATGCTGAGTGCGCCGGCCTGTTGGTCGGTAAGTTTTTCGGGGCGGGGATGAAACTGCAGTTGTTCGCCAAACGGATTGCGAAAAACACGAGTCCTGCTGCTGCGGACAATTCCTTTGGCTTCCAACTCGGCCAGCGCTTTAGCGGACCCGGCATACTGGGTTCTCAAATCCTTTAGGGGAATATTCTGTTGCCGGTGTTCTTTCGTCAGGCCATAAAGACAGTAGAGAGCTTTCGCCTCGGAGAGTTTCAGCACAACTCCCCTTTCCCGGCTGATCGTCTGTTGATAGCGCAGAAGGCTCACGCTGCCGCCGTCAATTTCCTCGGGAAGCTCGGTCCGGCCGCAGGCGAGTGCATAGCAGAGCTCGCTTTTTTCGCCGATGGTGTCTTTCGACAGGAGATCTTTGAAGCCGACATAATTTCCCTTCAACAACTTTGCCGTCAGCTTTTTGCCCTGTTTATCGGCGAGAACCCTGGCGGTTTCCTGCGGGCTGAGTGCACCGTTATGTGCCAGTTTCCCTGTCCATTCGGGCGGCCCATCGGGGAGATGAACAAGAAATTCTTCCGGCGAAGCCTGGAGGACCAGGCTCTTGCGGCTTTGCGGGGCAAGCCCCCCCGGCAGGGCCGCCTTGATCACCAGGCCCAGGGGGTAGTGATAATAATTGGCCACCCAACGAAAAAAGGGGACGAGATTGTGGTGAATTACCGGATAGTCGTCCTGGAACGCATGTATTGCTTTGATCGTATATGCAGTCTGGTCGGACTGAGGCGGGATACCTACGATATATCCGGTCACCCGCCTCTTGCCGAGAGGAACCAGCACCCGCCTGCCGATATTGTGTCCACCGTCGCCCTCATGCAGGCCGTCCCCCATATCTGCCGGCAGACCATAGGTTAAAGTCTGCTCCAGGGGGGCGGCAACGGCGACCTCCAGATGGATCATTGGCCGGCGACGACTCCCTTGAGGTGTTCCATCAGTTGTTTGCCAAGGGCGGGATGCCGCAGCCCATAGGCGATGATGGCCTTGAGATAGCCCATCTTATCGCCGGCGTCGAATCGTGTTCCTTCGAATTCATAGGCATACATCGCCCGTTTCTTGGTCAGGGCCAGCAGGGCATCGGTGAGCTGTATTTCGCCGCCATGGCCGGGGGTGGTGGTGTCGAGAATAGAAAAAATTTCCGGCATCAGAATATATCGGCCAATGATGGCCATATCGGAATCCGTGGTGCCCGGCGCGGGTTTTTCCACCATTCGCGAAACCTTGAAGGTCTTGTCTCTGCCGTTTCGCTCCCCCTCGACGATACCGTACTGGTAGGTTTCGCTGGCAGGAACCCGCTGAATGGCGACAATGGACTCCCCCACTTCATCGAAGAGTTCAAGCATTTGTTTGGCGCAGGGTTTCTTGCTGAGCACCAGGTCATCGCCGAGAAGCACCATGAAAGGTTCATCGCCGACCACATGGCGCGCGGTCCAGATGGCATGGCCGAGTCCGAGGGGTTTTTTCTGCCGAATCGACACGATATCGATGAGATTGGAGATATTGTTGAGTTCTTCGCCAAGCACGGTCTTGTTTTTTTCCTTCAACACCATGTCGAGGTGGAAATTGTAATCAAAATGATTTTCTATCGCCGATTTTCCCTCGCTGGTAATAAATATTACCTGATCGATTCCCGACGCCACAACCTCTTCGACGATGTACTGAATGGTGGGGCGGTCGACAATGGTCAGCATTTCCTTGGGAATCGATTTGGTTGCCGGCAAAAACCTGGTGCCAAGTCCGGCGACTGGAATAATAGCTTTTCGTACTTTCATAAAGGCCTCTATTTTTTGGTAACAGGAAGTCGGTCGGTATGGTATGTATCCGGGCAAAACCTTGAGCGGAGACATAACACACTTTATCGACGACAGCCATTTTTTTCATGCAAATATTTTATCCAGAGAATCTGCCGATAGTCGCGCACAAGGACACGATTATCGAAACCCTGCGTCGCCACCAGCTGCTTGTTATTGCAGGCGATACCGGTTCCGGTAAGACCACGCAGCTGCCGAAAATGGGCTGGGAGGCATTTCCGGAAAACGAGCTGCTGATCGGCTGCACCCAACCCAGGCGGATTGCCGCTTCCTCCGTTTCGGCGAGGGTTGCCGAAGAACTGGGCCTGCTGGGCGACCGGGTCGGCTATAAGATCCGTTTCCACGACTATACCACCCCGGCCACCAAAATCAAATTCATGACGGACGGCGTTCTGCTCGCCGAAACCCGCCGGGACCGGCTGCTCTCCCGCTATGGCCTGCTGATCATCGATGAGGCCCATGAACGGAGTCTCAATATCGATTTTCTGCTCGGATACATCAAACAGCTCCTGCCCCGCCGTCCCGACCTGAAGGTGATCGTCACCTCGGCTACCATCGATACCCAGGCCTTCGCCAGACATTTTGGCGACGCGCCGGTCATAACCATCGCCGGACGCACTTATCCGGTGACCGTTCGGTACAATCCGCCGAAAGACGACGACTCCGGCGACAAGGACAGCGAACTCGACCATTGCGTGCAGACGGTCGGCGAATTGTGCAAGAGCGAGCGCAGAGGCGATATCCTCGTGTTTCTGCCGACGGAGAGAGATATCCGGGAATGCAGCCTGCTGCTCGAAAAAAAGATTGCCGACGCCGCTGTCCTGCCGTTGTACGGTCGGCTGTCGACCGCGGATCAACGGAAAATATTTCAGAATTTTGCCCAGCGGAAAATTGTCGTGGCGACCAATGTTGCCGAAACGTCGGTCACGGTGCCCGGCATCCGTTATGTGGTCGATAGCGGTTTGGCCCGGATTTCGCAATACAACGTTCGCGCCAAAACCACGAGTCTGCCGATAACCAGAATTTCCAGGGCCAGCTGCGACCAGAGAAAGGGCCGCTGCGGGCGGATCGGGCCGGGCCTCTGCATCCGTTTATACTCGGAGGAAGATTATAACGATCGGCCCGCCTACACCCTGCCGGAGCTGCAGCGTGCCAATCTGGCCGAGGTCATTCTCCAGATGATTTCCCTCGACCTCGGCCGGCCGGAAAAATTTCCCTTTATCGATCCGCCCTTTAAAAACGCGATCAAGGAAGGATATCAGCTTCTCCGGGAACTGGGTGCGATCAACGACACCATGCATCTTACCGGAAGGGGCCGGATCATGGCCGATCTGCCCATCGATCCCTGTATTTCGCGGATCATCATCGAGGCCAAAGAAAACAACTGTCTTCGGGAAATGAAAATCATCTCGGCGGTGCTGGCCATCCAGGACCCCCGGATCCGGCCCATCGACCACGAAAAGGAAGCCGACGAAGCCCACAAGATTTTCACCCATCCCCACTCCGATTTCATGGTCCTGCTGAATATCTGGAATGGTTTTCACGATGTCCGGGAAAAGGTCATCTCGTGGTCGAGGCTTAAAAAATATTGTAAGAGCAATTTTCTGTCTTTCCAACGGATGCGCGAATGGATCGATCTGCATGATCAGCTCGACAGAATTCTCGGCAACCGTGAAGGTTTTACCGAGAATGAGTCGGACGCATCCTACGAGCAGATCCATACCGCGCTGCTGGCCGGGTTTCTGCGCAACATCGCCACGAAAAAGCAGGGGAAAATCTACCAAGGCGCCCATAACCGGGAGCTGATGATCTTTCCCGGCTCCCATCAATCGATGAAAGGCGGCCAGTGGCTGGTTGCCGCATCGTTTATCGAGACGGCCAGGCTCTACGCCTTGACCGTTGCCACGATTGAACAGGAGTGGCTTGAGCGGGTTGGCGGCCATCTCTGCAAATATTCCTGGGCGAATCCCCATTGGCAGAAGAAAACCGGACAGGTTGTGGCCGATGAAACGGTGTCCCTGTTCGGACTGATCATTGAATCGGGGCGTAAAGTCAATTTTGGCGGAAGAAGTAGCAAAAATATCGCCGAAGCCCGCGATCTCTTTATTCAGTCGGCCCTGGTGCCGGGCGAAATGAACGGCACCTACCCCTTTCTCAGCCACAATCTGGCGCTCATCACAAGCTGGCGGGAAGCCGAGGAAAAACTGCGGGAACGCACGATAATCGCGGAGGATCAGGTCTTCTACGAGTTTTATGCCGAGCGGATTCCCGCCGATGTCTACGACCAGAAAACCTTCAATCGTTTTCTCCGCGGTAAAAGGAATCAGACCTTTCGGAATCAGACCTTTCTCCGGATGAAGGATGAGGATATCCTCAAGCGCCGGCCCGACGACCAGGAACTCCTCGACTACCCGCCCGTCCTCACCATCGGCCAGATGCAGGTCCGCCTGGAATACCACTTTGAACCCGGTTCGGCCAAGGACGGGGTTACCTTCCGGCTGCCCGTCGACTCGGCAGCCACCTTTCAGCCGGGAATTTTTGAATGGCTGGTGCCGGGGCTTCTCCAGGAAAAACTGATCTTTCTGCTCAAGGCTCTGCCCAAGAGCATCAGGAAGAAACTGGTGCCGATCAACGAGACGGTCATCCGTCTCCTGGATGATATGGAGGAGCGGACGGGATCGCTCTATTTAGCCATCGAAGAATCGATCCTCAAGCACTTCAAAATACTCATTCAGCGTTCGGATTGGCCGGAAAATCTGCCCCTGCATCTGCAACCGCGCTTCCTGCTTTTCGACGATGCCGGCAGCGAAATCTGTGCCGGCCGGAATTTACGGGAACTGCTCGACTCGGGCAAAGGCGATAAGATGGCCAGGAGGGTCGAGCCGACCCTCCTGAAAAAAGGCCTGGAGATTGTCGCACGCTGGCAGGGAACCGAGCATACGACCTGGGATTTTGCCGGGTTGCCGGCGACGATCCCTGCCTTTACCCAACATGGCGAGATTGCCGGGTTTCTTTATCCGGTGTTGATGCCCCACCCCGAGAAAGGCTGGGTGACCGTCGCCTTTGAAAAAAATCCGCAAACGGCCAAAAACCTCAATCGGGCCGGCATGGTGTATCTCTATCGTCTGCAGTTTCCCGAGCAGTACAAGAATCTGAAAAAATTCTGCACGACCTCCTTTTCCGGGCCATCCGCCGTCTGGCTGTTGGAACTCGGGATGACGCGCAGGTCGGCGGTCGACACCCTGCTCGATTTCTTTCTCAACCGGATCTTCGGTCCGCTGTCCGGCAGCATTGTCGCCGAGGAAACTTTTCGGACAACGGTTGCCCGCATTAAAAAAGAAGGGTTGTATGCCTTAGGACAAAAAATGTGCGAGGATTTGCTGATTCTCCTGCGCAAACGACGCGCCGTCCATGACACTATCCGTAAGATATTTGCTCCGGGCAATAAGAACCGGCTGGTTATTCCCGCCAAGGAAGATGTGTTTCAGGCCCACCTGAACGATATCTTCCCGGTCGAGATGTTCCAAGGAACGCTGCCGGTCCACTTCGCCGATATCGACCGGCAGCTGCAGAGTCTGGCGATTCGACTTGAGCGGTTTTATGCCAATCCGGACAAAGACCGACAGAAAGAGGAACAGCTGATTCCCCATCTCGCAAACCTGGACAAACTCATGGCAAAAAGAGAAGGGTTGTCCGACGAGGGACTCGAAGCGGTTTTTCTCTACCGGGAAATGATCAATGACTTCAGGATCGCCCTGTTTTCCCCGGAGATTAAGACGCGCAGGACGATTTCCCTCGAAAAACTCAATCGGCAGTGGCAAGCAACGCAGGTTAAATGTTCAGGACCATTCCGGTGATGTGCTTGAGGCTATCCATGGAATAGGGTTTCGGCAAGGCGTTGACAAAACCAAAATCCCGGCAATCGCGCATAACCGGATCAAGGATGGTCCCGCTCATCGCGATCACCCGAAGATCGGGTTCAATTTCGTGCAGCAACCGGCATGTCTCAATGGCGGACTCGCCGTTTACGTCCGACAGATCGAGGATGGTAAGCGGCAGGGGAAGCAGCGGATCGGCTGTCAATTGCTGCAATGCAGCGAGAGCGCCCGCTCTATTGCCGGCGGCGACAACCGTGAAACCCAGATGCTCAAGCATTATCCGGCCGATATCCCGCATCTGATTGTCCGGTTCGATCAACAGCGCGTGGCGGTACCTGATGGTATGCGCCTTCTCGGCAGGTCCTAGGTCTTTGCTGTCCCTCATGTCCCTCAGGACGGGCAGAAAGAGAGTGACGGTGGTCCCTCTCTGCAGTTCGGAACTTACCACGACATGCCCGCCATGGTTGCGCAGGGTCGCATACACGACAGTGAGACCCAGCCCCATACCTTTCAGTGCGCCGCGTTCCTTGGTGGAATAATAGGGATCGAAAATTCGGAATATCTGCTCCCGATCAATACCCCGGCCACCATCGCGTATTTCGATTTTCGCATAGGACCCGGCCGGCACATACTGCCCGGACATTAATTGCGGCGCGTTGAAATGGTCGGTGCCGATAGTAACTTCGATCGGTCCGCCATCGCTTGCTTCCACGCCGTTCTTCAGGACGTTGGCAATTGCCTGGGATATTTCTTCAGGGTCCCCATAGACCTGTGAATCTTCGCCGACTGCGGTAATTGTATAGTCGCCGGCCTCTCCTTCAAAAAAACGCTCCACTGCGGTGCGGACCAGCTGGCCGATCCCGACATTCTCCCTGCTGACAATGCCGAAGTTGGAAAAGCACGAGATTTGCCTGGTGAGATCCACCGCGGCAAGGGCGGCTCTTTTCGCCTGTTCTATCAATTTGTTGCGTTGGGCTTCGCTTTGACTGCCGCCAAAGAGGGTAGCAATATCAAGGTTGCCGCATATCACCGTCAACAGGTTATTGAAATCGTGGGCAACGCCGCCGGCCATGCAGCTCATGGCATCCATCTTCTTAACCAGCTTGATGGCGTTATCCAGTTCCTGGTTATGCTTTTCCGCCCGATATTGCCGGGTAATATCACGAAGGATGCAGAGTCCGAAAACCGAATCCCCTTCCCTCACCGGAAGAAACGATCCGGTAAGTATCTTCCCTCCCAGCTGCAGCGGACTATCTTCAAGAATTTCAAGAGGTTTCATTCCCTGGCCGATCAGTTGTTCCGCGGTCCACCGACTGATTGGCTCGCAGAGCGAGCCCCAATCAACAGCTTCAGGGAACGATCGCCCCACCAGCAGTTCTTCACGGCAGGAAAGAATGTGCAATGCAGCCTTGTTCACAGTGACAATCTTTCCTTGATGGCTCAACTCAAGGATTCCTTCCTCGAGGTTGGCGAGAATCTGCACCAGATGTTTTTTTTCCGACAAAAGCTCGCTTGTCACCTCCGAGGGTTTGAGCCCCAAAGGAATTCGGGTGTTCATCCCGCCGGTCCGGGAGCTGACCGCCTTCCTCGCCTTGTATGCTTCAAGGGCTTCCCGAACGTGCTGCCTGATCTCCTGGAGATTGCCCTTGGCGATGCAGAGATCGCAGGCGATTTCCCGTATAATTCTTTCACTGTCCTCGAGAATGATGCCCGAGAGCACCACAATGAAGATACCTTCATGCTTTTTGGTGTTGCGGATAATCCGGCATAACTGCTCTCCGCTGACCAGAGGCATTATCAGATCGGTAAAAACGATATCGGGCTCATAATCCTGCATGATTTCAAGAGCCGCAAGCCCTGTTTCGGCGGATTTGACCAGGCACCCTTCCTGGCTGAGAATAGTGGCGACTGCTTTCAGCAGAACCGGATTGTTGTCGACAACCAGCGCTTTTATTATCATTGTGTCATTCATCGATTACCCGTTGGCCACATCACATCCGGCCCCTTGTCTGCTGCCACTCTTTAATTGTTTTGACCAGGGAGACCATATCGACCGGTTTGGTAAATACTCGCCAGGCACCAAGATGCTCGGCAACGGTAAGGTAGGAGTCCGGACCGATTTTTCCGCCGCCGGAGATGGCGATGATGCCGATTTCGGGAAACTCTTCAGTGAACTGGGTAATCGTTTCGATACCTTCCTGGACGGGCATGATGAGGTCGCAGATCAACAGATCGACCGGGGTTTTGCGCTGGACTTCCACACCCTTCCTGCCATTTTCCGCCTCGAAAATTTCGAACCCTTCCCTTTCCAGCCACATGCGAAAAAGCTCACGGATTCGCGCATCGTCATCGACTATGAGAATTTTCATCGCAATTTCCCCCAGAGCGATGGTTCAAGACCGCTGCCTGTCATTTTATTGCTTAAATACGATATCCTTAAAGAAACCGATCATCCTGCTTCTTCGGCCGGCCATTTTCAGCTGTTCGGGGATAAGATTGGTTTGATTTATTTTCATAACCGACATCTTATATTCGATATGACTGGCCAGACGGTTGTCGACATACCATGCATACATCAATCCCATCAGCAAGCCCGGAGGGGTAAAACCCTCGTCATTGTTCACGAGACGTGTATAGTGATTCTCGTCGTCGGTTGCGCACATCCGGGCAAGCGACAAAAACGATCGCAACTGATCGTGAGTAAGGAAGCAGGTTCTCCGATCTTTCTCCCTTAAATGGAGGTGATAGACTCTGCCGAGATGAAGCTGCTCGACCACCACGTCTTTCATCACTTTTTTTTCGGCGTAGTCGGCCAGAAGAGATTCCCCCATGGCTATCATCAGAGCCACTTCGAGATTTTGTCTCACCGAGATCTGATCGCCCCTTATCTTAATACATTTATCCTCAGGATCAAAAAAAGAAAAGACATTATCCCACTGTTGATCGCGATTCCAGCACGACCTGTCCACACACTCAACACCATGGAAATATTTCAGATGAGAAAGCGGTATGATGGGATGGTCCCAGAAGATGTCGCAAATATTCGCTCGCAACAAATCGATATCGACACTGTTCGGCATGCCGATAAAGCGGATACTCAGATTGTCGATTTTTTCTTTTATGCCAAGATATCGTTGGCATGGCAGAATGATTCGCCGTCCTTCGGGTAGAACTCCGTTCCGGCAGATCTGCCGGGACGGCCGGCACTCCTCCGATGGAGGGAGAGAAAAAAAACATCTTCCGTTATACAGCCCCTTGATCGCCAATGCCAGAATATCCGGGTCGTGCTGGATTACCCCTCGTTCGACCAGCGCTTCCCGCGAATACACTCCGCATTCGATGGGGATGTAGTGTTGTTTGCAGAGAACCTCCCGGTCAAGGTAGATCGGCACCTTCCCTTCAACGGCATAGCGTTGCAGCACCGAGGCAGGGATGTCGGTTAAGGAAATACAGATGACCTCATTGAAAAGCCCTTTGGTTCCGCCGGGGATGTTCTTTTCATAAGCGCGAATCATATCCGAAGCGTGAAACTTTCTTTCCGGATCGGCGATGCTGAGATCGGTTTCTCCGGCCTGGACCCATAGATTTGAGATCAGCAGTTTCAGCGCCTTGTCGTTTGCCCGTACCGCATCGGCCAGGCCCGGCACCTTGAAGACCGGAATAATCGATGAATAGAGGCTTCCCGGGGCAAGAATAATTATGTCGGCAGCGCCGATATCCGCCAGGACATCGTCATAAATTCGCAGGGTATCGGAATAATCGACCTGAACGCTGTCTACCGGAAAACCTCGTCTCGATTCGCTCAGCTTATGCTCGCCGATAATCTCCACACCGTTGGTATAGAGCACCCGAAGCTGGGCAGGAGTGGAGGTGCACGGCAGGACCGCACGATCGCAGGCGCCGAGAACCCGGGCAAGAGCATTTATCCCCTGGTATATCGCCCCATGCAGCAGATCCTGGTTCCGGGCGAGTTCGGCATTGGTATGCTGGCGATCGACCTCCCGGTAGATGGCGGCGGCGAGTAACAGATTGCCGAGGCAGTGAGGCCGATTGAGGGTTTCGGCGAGTCTTGGGTCGGTAAAAAGATACTCGACCAGATCCTTGAGATACTGCGCCAGTGCCTGGGGCAGCCGGCGGATTTTCTCTTCAATGGCGATATACTGCGGCGAACCTTTGGCCAGCGGTTCGATAAATCGCCAGTTGAAAATTTCCGCAAGGATTGCGGTGATGGCGATTGCTTCTATCCGGTCGACCGTATATTTCCTTTGCAGATTGCCGCGTTGAATCGAGGAAAGCAGGACATGCCGCATATCCCCTACGGCAACGAGAGGCAGATCCTTGAGTAATTCTCCGGTCGAGCCGCCATTATCCGTGACACAGACAATGGAGTGGGTTCGCGGAAAAATTTCTTTCAATCCGCTGAAGGGGTTTTGCGCCCAGGAATCCCGCCGCGAATCGCCGCCGATGATATTCGAGAGACCTGTGCCCCCGCCGAAAACCACAACCCTGGCGTTTTCGACATTGGTTTCGAGCAGCTCCTGGCGAAGCCCCGTGAGCTGTGTTTTCGCGATCGAATGCGCATTGACCGGAACTCCGCGGAGGACAAGGTCGACGAGTTTTTCGCGGACATCGAATTGGGGCAGCAGGTCCAGAGGGGAAAGCCGTACCTCTTGGATGGCGCGAAGTCTATCCGCTGTCAAACCATGCCTCTCAGGCTTAAAATCGGGAATCATCAGGCTCCGAATCATCAGGTTCTGAATAATCAGATTCTTTTAAGCAACACCATCGCAAGAGTTACCAGGTTATCGACCATTCAATAAAAATTGCTCGACCCTGAGGAGATCCTCCGGAGTATCGACTTCAATCGAATCGTACTGGGTAACCGTAAGCTTGATCTTATAGCCATATTCCAGAGCGCGCAATTGCTCGAGTTTTTCGAATCGTTCCCACTCGCCCTCGGGAAGAGCGACAAACGACAGGAGAAATCCTTTGCGATAGGCGTAAAATCCCAAATGCTTATAATAGGTGGGCCTGATTATTTCATCGGGGTTACGCTGGAACGGAATAGGCGACCGGGAAAAGTAGAGGGCATAAAAATCACGATCGAACACGGTCTTCACATGGTTGGGATCGTCGATTTCTTCCGGCCTGACGATCTTGTAGATCAGCGTCGACATCGGCAGGGCCGGATCGTCAAGCAGGGGCTGGGCGACCTGTTCCACTACCTCCGCCGGAAAGAGCGGCTGATCCCCCTGGATGTTGACAACGACATCGTGTTCTGAAATCTTGAGGATCTCCGCCGCTTCGGCAAGACGGTCCGAGCCCGAGACGTGATTGCTTCTGGTCATCACGTACTCCCCGCCGAAGCCTTCGACACACTTGGCAATTCGCTCATCGTCGGTTGCCACTACCACCCGGGAGAGCATCTTGACTGCCCGGGCTCTTTCGACCACGTGCTGGATCATCGGTTTGCCGGCGATGGGGGCCAGTGGTTTTCCACGGAACCGGTTAGACTCATATCGAGCCGGGATTATAGCAACAACTTCTGGTTTTTGGCTTGGCATGGTGAACATTCTGGTTATTTCGCGTTGAGTCAGGTATGGTGCGGATTGGTCTGTTGTTGTCACTCTTTCCGCCTTGAGAAAAACTCATGTCCTCTCCCTTGGCAGTATCCGTTTCATCTACAATACATTCACCGATATTTCTACAAAAAGCGGCCGGCCTGGCAAAGAATCTCGGTCTGGTATATGTTCCCTCGCTTGCCGAACGCCTGTCCGAATTGGTCCTGGCCTATACCCCGGAAGGCCTCAAACTGCTGCAGGCGCCGCTCGGCTCCGCCAGATTCACCAGCCTCCTGTTCGTCGACTTTATCCATGGCAAGAGTGGTTTCAGACTGGCCCATGACTGCTCCACGAAACAGCCGCTCGCCCGCGCCGTGGGCATCAAGCCGGGGTATCGCCCCGCGGTTTTCGACGGCACCGCCGGGCTCGGCGGAGATTCCTTCGTTCTTGCCAGCCTCGGGTGTCAGGTTACGATGTGCGAACGTTCGCCGATCGTTTCCGCCCTGCTGGCCGACGGACTGGACCGCGCTCGACGGGAGAAGACAACCGCCGAGATTGTCGAGCGACGAATGGAATTGATCGTCGATGCAGCCCAAAACCACCTGCAGCAGAGCTCGGCCGGCTATGCTGCCATTTACCTCGACCCGATGTATCCTGATCGTCGCAGTTCTGCCCTTAACAGTCAGGCAATGCGGACGCTGCGGACAGTTGTCGGTGACGATCGGGATTGTGGCGCATTACTGGAATTGGCCCTTGCCAAGGCCCAAAACCGTGTGGTGGTAAAGCGTCCGCGGCTGGCGCCGACCCTCACGGGAGCCGTTCCGTCCCATGTTATTACCATGAAAAACAGCCGCTTCGATATCTACCTGACGTTTAATAAATAAAGGGCCGCGCTTACGTCTGCACTCACTTATGGTATTTTTCTCCGGCATTGATCGTGTAGGCGCGATACAGCTGTTCAACCAGGAGCATGCGGGCCATGTCGTGGGTGAAGGTCATTTTCGAGAGCGACAGCAGCAGATCGGCTGCCTCAAGCACCTTGGCGGAATGTCCCTCGGGACCACCGATCAGATAGCAAACCTGTTTGATCCCCTGCATCTCCCAGTCCGCTATTTTTTGCGCAAAGCCCGCGGAGGAGAACTGTGTTCCCTTTGCATCCAGGGCGACGAGCAAAGCCCCCGGAGCCACGGCCTGCAACAGCAGCATGCCCTCGGCCGGAGAATTCTGCGGCTGCGAATTCCCCTTTTCCTTCAAAACGGTGATTTTCAGCGAGGTATAGTGCTGCAGGCGGGAGGCATATTCCTGCACGCCTTCGGCAATAAACCGGTCCTTTATTTTCCCCAGGAAGAGGAGTTCATGTTTCATGTTTCGAAACCGACTCTCAACAGCTGAGGCTGCCGCTGTTCAGCAGACTTCCGAGAATCTCGCAAAATTGGTGGTAGGAGAGATCCCTGTTGATGCCGGGGCATGACTCGGCAATGGTATGGAAATTGCTTTCGTCGTCGAGGATAGACGGATGCAACGGCCATTGACCGCAGCGCCACGGCCTGCCATCGTGCACTGTGCAGCCATTCTGGTAGAATATGCAATGGCCGTCGACGACCTTCATCTGCACGGTGTTGCCCGTGACCCGCCAAAAAGATTGCCGAACCTGCTCCTCAGGCTGATGCAGGGTTTCGACCATCCGTTTTTGATCATCTGCATTCAGCGAAACAGTGGTCTCGCCATGACAGCAGGAGCCGCAACGGGTGCAGGCAAATATTCGGGAAACAAGCGACATACTCAACACCTTGAGAAACAAAAGAGAGGCAACACCGCGGTTTGTTGGCAACCACGTTAGAAAGGTGGAGAATACCTCGCTCCGGTCGTACTTTCATTAAAAACCGGCAGATGGATGGAAAGAAATTTGCGGCAGGAGGGAAAAGAGCGGCAGGAAGAGTTGTCACGCATTGCCGATCACATCTTCGAACGTGGCAATATCAATGCCGTACTGCATCGCTGCAGCCTTCCATTTAAATTCATCCGGCCGGTTAAAGATGATATCGTCATTGCCAGGGACACTGAGCCAGCCGTTTGCCATAAGTTCATGTTCCAGCTGCCCCGGTCCCCAGCCGGTGTACCCCAGGAGAAAGAGATAGTGTTTCGGGCCGCGGCCTTTGGCGATATCCTCAAGGACCTTGGTCTCCCGGGTGAGGGATACCGTCTCGCTGATATCAAGTTTGTATTGCGCCGAATACTCCGATAAGTAGAGAATGAATGCCGACTCCAGCTCAACCGGTCCGCCGATATGTACCGGCGGTAGAGCCCCCTCCGGCACGGGAAGATTGGCACTGCGGAGTATTTCGGCAAGTGAAAAGGCCGTATTCGGCTGATTGATGGCAACTCCCATTGCCCCTTCGGCGTTATGGGCGCAAATATAGATCACGTGCTCTTCAAATCGCGGATCCGGCATTTGCGGAGTCGAAACCAGAAACGTTCCAGCCAGAGAGTTGGCTATGGGGTGGGATTGTCCATTCATTACCGTTGCTTTCCAAGGAAAAAGATAAGGGGAAAATCGAGCGTTGACGAAATCGCTATTCCATAAGGTTTAAAAAGATTTCATCTCCTCATACAATACAGTCTATCAAATTCATGTTTATCACGTCAAGATGCTGAGGCCGCTCTCCCGCGTGAATTCTCCGGGCAAGCCGAGCGAGAAGCAGATTCGCCATGACAAATCGTTTTTTATATCATACTATTGGTTATATGTCGGCAGCATCACCTCCAGCATCGAAATGCTCACCCTTCGCAAAATTGGTTTGAAATGAACAGTGATTTAGAGAGAATACTTACCTGTAACCATCATGATCCGTTTTATTATCTCGGCGCTCATTTTGGCGAACCTGAACAAGGGCTTGTTACACTCCGCACATTTCAACCACATGCCCGGTCGGTCCGGCTGGTGTTGTCCGACGGATCGATGGCAATGAATCGGGTTCACGGCGAGGGTCTGTTCGAAATCAGTTTGGCGGTCGACAAGCTGCAGGATCCACTCCTTACCCCCTTCAGCTATCGCTATGCAATACAATTTCACAGCGGCGTAGCGATCACCACCAACGACCCGTATCGTTTTCCGGTCGATCTGGGGGAGCAGGACCGTTTCCTTTTTAATGCCGGCAGAAACTATAAGCTCTATAATCACCTGGGCGCTCATCCAAAGAAATTATGCGAAATCAAGGGGGTGGTTTTCCGCACCTGGGCGCCGAACGCCAGAGCCGTGTCGGTAATCGGCCATTTCAACAGCTGGGATGGCCGGGTCCATCCGATGCGCAGCCTCGGCGCCTCGGGCATCTGGGAACTTTTCATCCCGCATTTGCCGGAAAATGAGATCTATAAGTTCCATATCCGCACCCAGGATGGCAGTATTCTGCTGAAATGCGATCCTTTTCAGTTTTTCGGCGAGCTCAGGCCCAATACCGGATCGGTGGTCAAGTCGATTAACAGCTATGAGTGGCATGACCACTCGTGGCTGGAAAAAAGGCGAATTACCCCACCATATAACCGGCCCATGTCAATTTATGAAGTTCATCCCGGTTCCTGGCGAAGGGACCCCGGCGATCCCGAGCGTTTCCTGACCTACAAGGAACTGGCCGATACCCTTATTCCCTATGTCAAACGGCTCGGCTTTACCCATATCGAACTTATGCCGGTAATGGAGCATCCCCTGGATGAGTCCTGGGGTTACCAGGTTACCGCGCCCTATTCTGTCACCAGCCGATACGGCACCCCCGATGAGTTCATGTACTTTGTCGATACGTGTCATCAAAATGAGATAGGCGTGATCCTCGACTGGGTTCCGGCCCATTTTCCCAAGGATGCGCACAGCCTCGGCCGGTTTGACGGTTCCGCCCTGTACGAACACGAAGATCACCGCCGCGGCTCCCATCCGGAATGGGGCACCTATATTTATAATTACGGCCGCAACGAGGTGAGCAATTATCTCATGGCCAACGCCCTCTTCTGGATCGACAAATACCATATCGACGGGCTTCGTGTCGATGCCGTAGCCTCGATGATCTACCTCGACTATGCACGAAAGGATGGCGAATGGCTGCCAAATTGCTTCGGCGGCAAAGAGAACCTTGAAGCCATCGAATTTCTCCGTCACCTGAACGTAATCGTTTACGATCTTTACCCTAATACCCTGCTGATTGCCGAAGAATCTACCAGCTTCTATGGAGTTTCCAAGCCGACCAACCATGGCGGCCTCGGCTTCGGTTTCAAATGGAACATGGGCTGGATGAACGATATTCTGGCATATTTCGCCAACGACCCGCTCTATCGCAAGTACCATCATAACAGCCTGACTTTCTCGATTATGTACGCCTTCTCGGAAAATTTCATTCTGCCGCTTTCCCACGATGAGGTCGTGCATGGCAAGAAATCGCTTCTTGATAAAATGCCGGGCGATCTTTGGCAAAAATTCGCCAATCTTCGCCTGCTCCTGCTCACCATGTGGATGCATCCCGGGAAAAAACTTTTATTCATGGGTGGAGAATTCGGTCAATGGTCGGAATGGTACTGCAAAACAAGCCTTGACTGGCACCTGCTGGAAGATAACGATTTTCACCGGCAACTGCAGACGTATGTGGGCGATCTCAATGCATTCTATACAACCCAGGCGGCGATGTGGGAGCTGGATTTCGACGGTGAAGGCTTTCGCTGGCTTGACCTGGAAGACAGAAACAACTCGATTATTTCATTCGCCCGATTTGCCAATAACCGTAAGGATCACCTGGTGGGCATATTCAATTATACCCCGCAGGTCTTTACCGACTACAAGGTGGGCTTGCCGGACAACTGCCGGTACGAAGAGGTATTCTGTTCGGATTACGGCAGATATGGGGGCGCTGATGTCTCTGCAAAAAAAGTATACTCCCCGGTGAACGAACCGTTTGCCCAGGCCCCCTATCACACTTCTCTGACCATACCCCCGCTGGCAGGAATAATTCTCAGGCCGTTTGACGAGTAGGCTGCCCTTATTCATTAAAAATCAGGAACCGCCATGCCGAAAACAACAATTCACCCTCCGGGTGAGAAGATGAAAAAAGCAATTAAGGAATTATCGGAACTGCTCACCAGTAAACCGGGTACAAATCGGAGTCAGCTCCTTCAACAGGTGGCAATTAAATTTGACCTCTCCCCCAATGAGTGCGCCTTTCTTGAGCGGCACTTCAAGGAATGACGGAATGACAAACCTTCCGGATAGTCGCTGAGAGTTCAGTTTGGCGGCAAGCCGCACCGTTCGCGATGCAAGTCTAGATAAAAGGCCAGGGTTTGTTCGCACATCGCCTGCGCGGTGAATTTTTCCGACACCCGTTTTCTGCCATCCCTGCCGAATTGCTGCAATTGCTCCCCATCCATTGCCAGAGCCTCATCGATGGAGGCCGCCAGGGCCTTCGGGTCGGACGGTTTCACCAGCCAGCCGTTTTTCCGGTGAATGACCGTTTCCAGGCTGCCCCCATGGGCGGTGGCGATAACCGGTTTGCCCATGGCCATGGCCTCGACTGTTGTCCGGCCAAAAGCTTCGGGCTCCAGTGACGATGTCGACAAAACAATATCGGCGAGCAGAAATGCCGCCGGCATATCGTTGCAGTGCCCGACCAGCCGCACTCTTTCGGAAAGATGGTTTTTCACTATGTAATCGTTGAGTTCCGCCGTATAACCGGGATTATCCCCGGTATCCCCGACAAGCACCGCCTGGAAGTCAAGATGGTTGACGTAAAACAGACTTTGCAGAAAGAGTTCCTGGCCCTTCAGTCTCGTCAGCCGGCCCGGCAGCATCAGTACGGGTTTGCTCCTGTTGATCTGCCAGGCTTCGGCTAACCTGTCGATCCGATCAGGGGTGACCTTGTCGGGATCGAAGGTCTCG
This sequence comes from uncultured Desulfopila sp., assembly GCA_964441345.1. Taxonomy (GTDB): domain Bacteria; phylum Desulfobacterota; class Desulfobulbia; order Desulfobulbales; family Desulfocapsaceae; genus Desulforhopalus_A. The sequence goes on from CAYTVF010000056.1 coordinate 19,536, forward strand.
GCATCCACCCCGCGAAAGATCAGACGAACGTTGCGGTCGCGTTTGTACTTTTCGTAAATATGATTCTTTATGCTTTCGGAAACGGCGATTACCCCATCGCCTTTGGTCATTATCGCACTGTAGGCGTTCACCGAATAAAAACCATGAAAGGTGGTCACAAGTATCGGCCGGTCCTTCTTCGGCAGAGTTTTCCAGGCGACATAGCCGATCCACGCCGGCATCCGCGACCGGAGATGGAGGACACTGACCCGGTTGTTTATCATAAGGCGGCGGAGAGGCCAGATATGCAACAGAGCGACGGGACTCTTGGAACCGATGTTTTTCTGGACATGATGGCTGCCATCCTGTCTTAATTGATCGACCAGCCTCCCTCCACCTGAAACAACTATGGATTTATGGCCGTTCTGCACAAGATAATGACCCATTTCCAGAGTGCCCCGTTCGACACCGCCGCTGTTTAATTCCGGAAGCAGCTGCATGACGGTATGGGTCCGTGGATTCCTTGCTGCTTTCTGCCTGATTGTGTGTATTTCATGATAGAGCGCAAGCGTCTTCTCGCACATCGCCGTTGCGGTAAACCGTTCATTTACCCATGCCCGCCCTCGCCTGCCAAGTTCTGCAGTCTTTTCCCCGTCGCCCAGAGCCTCGACTATGGCCGAGGCCATGGCTTCCGGACTGAGTGGCGCCACAAGCCAACCGGTAACGCCCGGAAGCACTGTCTCCATGCTTCCACCATGGGCCGTGGCAATAACCGGTTTCCCCATGGCCATGGCTTCAATCGCCACTTTGCCGAATGCTTCCGGTTGAGTCGAAGAGGCGGAAACAACGATATCGGCGAGCAAGAACGCAGCAGGCATATCGGTGCAATGGCCGGCAAGCAGGATTTTGTCCTCAAGACCGTGATATCTGATCCTTTCCTGTAATTTCTTGGTGAAAGCGGGGTTTTCTTCCGTGTCGCCTATCAACAATCCGATGAAATCGCGATCCTTGATCAGCGCGAGGCTCTCGATCAACAGATCCTGCCCCTTCCATTGGGTAAGCCTCCCCGGCAGGACAATGACCGGTTTCCCTTCACAACCGGAGAGCCATTTTTCCCGGAGAACGCGAATTCGCTCGGACGACACCGCATCGGGCGAAAATTCCCGAACATCGAAACCACCATGGATGAGCGTAATATTTTCTTCCTCAACCTGGTAGTTTTCGAGGATATGTCGCTTGATGGTTTCAGATACCGCAACGACTCTCTCCCCTTTGGTCATAATCCGTGAATAGG
>CAYTVF010000057.1:0-20707 GCA_964441345.1 uncultured Desulfopila sp.
ACTGACCATAAAACGGTCGCTTTCGCCATATCAATTTCATTTAACTAATAATTCAGATTATTTTCAAGGCAAAAGAAATCACCCTGCAACAAAAAAAGAAGTGCCCGAAGTCGGGTACATCTCTGTTCGAAGAGCATCGTTTAACCGCTTTGTCTCCTTGATTAATCATGGCGTTTGCAAAGACTTCAGGTAAGACATCGTTTATCAATCATACTATCGTTTATCACATCTCATTTTTCACTACAAACAGGAAATGAACAACAGCGAAGAACAGTTCTTCAACCCCGCCGCTGTGGCATATCGGCCATGCTGCAGGCGATTGCGCTGTGGGGAATGAAAATTCGGACTTTATCGCCGATGCAGGGTTTTTCCGAACGATAGCTTGCCAACGAATCGACCATAACCATTTTCACCCCTGCGTCGATGGTAATGCGAACGTGGCCACTGTCCTGTTTCAGCTCGATAATATGGCCGCTCAGGGAGTTGCCCTCTTCCTCTCCGGTTTCCCGAGGATTTAACTGAATTCGGCTGGGATCGATGTGCAGCTTTCCTGCCGATATATCGACGGGGAAGATATGGGACGGAAAGTTGAATATCAACTGGCCGGTCACCTGGCAGGACAGCATGTTTTCCCGGCGGTCGATGACCTGAACCCGGAAGACGTTTTCACTTACAATATCGGAAAGCTCGCCATGCTGGAGCAGGAGCGTATGATCGGCCAGTCGTTGTCCCTGCGACAGGTAGTGGGTCGAAAAAATGATCGAGGTTCGCTGCTCTTTATTGATTTGCTCGATAATCTTGAGGATGATTTCCTGGTTTTCGTTGTCGACATTCGCCGTCGGTTCGTCACAGAGCAATACGTCCGGTTGCAACACCAATGCCCGTGCCAGAGCCACGCGTTTGGTCTCCCCGCCGGAGAGGCCCCTGGCGTTATAATCGCCAAAACTTGCCATGCCCACCAGATCGAGGACTTCACGAATTCGCCGATGTCTCTCCGGCGGCGGCACCTTTCGCACCTTCAGACCGAATTCGACGTTTTTGCAAACCGAGCCGGTAAACATGATGGGGTTCTGGTCGAGCAGAACTACTTGCCGGCGCAGTTCATACAACTGTTTCTCACCGCTTCCTATCGTTTGCTCCTGAAATTGCAGAATGCCGCTGGTCGGTCTGTCGAGAAAAGCGAGGATTCGCAGCAACGTGGTCTTACCGGCACCGTTCGGACCGATAAGGGTATAAACTTTATGGGGTTCAATCTCCAGCTTGCCGATATTCAAAACAGTGCGGGGGCCATGCACCCGGCGCAATTCTTCCGCTCTATACAGCATCGGTAACAGTCCTTCCCTGGAAAAAATGAAATAGAAGATTAATGGCAAAGGCAATAACCATGAGGGTTATGCCGAGGGCTACCGCCAGTACGAATTCCCCCTTATCGTACTCCAGCGCCATCGCCGTGGTCATGGTTCGGGTAAAGCCCTTGGCATTCCCGCCCAGCATCATGCTGATCCCGATCTCGGCGATCACCCGGCCGAACGCGGCAATAACTGCAGCAAAGATCCCGTACCGGGCCTCTTTTATAATCACCATGGCCATCTGGTACTTGCTGGCCCCGAGGGTAAGCGCAGTCATGCGATACCGGCTGTCTATCCGGCTGATTGCGGCTATTGTCATGACCATAATAATTGGCACAATCAAAATCACTTGTCCAATAACGATGGCCTTCTGGGTGTAGAGCAGGCCGAACGGGCCGAGAATACCGCGCCGGGAAATAAATGAATAGACCAGCAGACCTATGACCACCGTCGGCAGGGCCAGGAGGGTATTGAGACAGGTCAGCACGAATCGTTTCGCGGGAAAGTTCGAATAGGCGATGAAAAAACCACCCGGAATACCGATTATTGAGGCGATCAGGGTAGCGAAGAAGCTTACCCGGAGGGAAACTATGACAATTTCCACCAGATCCCTGTCGAAAGACATGAACAGCAGAAACGCAGACTGCACACTGTCAAATAGCAGGCCCATGACTCTGTAATAACTCCATTAAAAAAATTAAAGGGAGGCGTATGCATGCATACCCCTCCCGCAAAGTTACCCGTTTTACCAAGCCGGCGACAAATTATATCGCATCGGGAAAGAAAAGCTGCTTGCCCGCCAGCATATAATTGCCGATCACCTTCTGGCCTCTTGCCGAAGTGATCCAGGTGACGAACTGCATTGCCAGGTCATTTCTGACTTGCGGATGTTTAGCCGGATTGACCGGAATGACCCCATAGAAATTCGCCAGGGCGTCACCGCCTTCACAGAGAATATCCAGGTCAACCGCCGGAGTTTTGCCGTATTTGAATTTGATATACGTGCCCCGGTCGGCAATTGCATAGGCCTGTTTTTCCTCGGCAAAGGTAATGGTCTTGCCCATCCCTTGACCGATCGACATGTACCAGGCGGCGGAATCGGCAGGCATCTTATACTTGATGTCTTTTCCCTTGCCGTCGCTGACTATTTTCTGGGTCTGCTCGGCAAGCGCCACCCCCGTTGCCTGCCAGAGATCCTGTTCCAGGGTATGGGTGCCGCTGTCATCGCCGCGGGAAACGAACAGCGCCTTCGCGGCACCAATTTTAGCAAGGGCCTGCTTGCCGTCCGACATGCCCTTGATGGCCGCCGGATCTGCCGCCGGGCCGATAACGACGAAGTCATTGTGCATCACCGGATATCGTTTCGTGCCGAATCCCTTGGCGACGAACTCTTCTTCCCGGGCCTTGGCATGGACAAAGATCACATCCACATTGCCGTCCTCGCCATCGCGGATGGCCGCCCCCGTCCCCTTGGCGATCACCTTCACCTCGATTCCGGTATCCTTCAGGAATTCCGGCAACAGCACATCGAGCAGGCCGGAAGATTCGGTACTTGTAGTCGTCGACATCTTCAACACTTTGTCGGCAGCAACACCCCGCCCGGCAAAGATTCCCAGCATACAGACAACTCCCAGCCAGACAACCGTTCTTTGCAACATGGACTACTCCTCCTTATTATAGTTATCGGGAAAAAGCATTTTCCCACATAATGAAACATCGTATCCGGTAAAGGTCGCGGCCAGATCACCAAAGGATTTTTCGTGCAACAGACCGATAAAACTTTGAATACCCCGCTCAAAAAAGCGCTCCCTGGCAATCAGCAGATCAAACCGCTCCCACCGGAGAGGCACAAAATCAAGCCCCAGCAGTCCGGCAACGGCACTGATGGCCGGTGCGGCATCGGCCTTGCCGGCAAAAACTTCCAGCCCGGCGTCGAGATGCCGGGCAACCTCATGGTGATATCCTTTGATCTGGCCGGAAGAAATATCCGATCGGGCAATCTCATAGTCCAGCAGCAGCCGGGTTCCGGTGCCAAGGGGACGGTTGACGATGGTAACGCCCTTTCGGGCCAGGTCCGCCACACAGGTAATATTTTTCGGATTGCCCGGCCGGACCAGAATACCCTGCTGCCGACGGCTGAAATTGACGAAAACCGGCGCTTTTTCCAGCTCCTGATCGGCAAAATCGAAATTATATTCCTCATTATCGTCCTGCAGCAGATGGCACACCCCTATATGGCAGATTCCCCGCCGGAGGCTCTTCAAACCGCCCATGCTGCCGAGATTGGCAAAAAAACCTACCGTTTCGGATTGCCGCGCATGAAAGAGCGTCAGCGCCTTCTGAAAGAGCAGATCGTCACTCCCTGCCAGCAACAGCACCCCATGCTCCGAGGAATAATTGTTGCCCGGTTTGCGGTAGTTGATGACATGGGTCTCCAGCCATTCTTCCACCAGCCTTCGCGGGAATAACCATTTGCCGGTGACCTTGGTGGCCGGCAGCCCTTTGTCGTTGACCAGGGCATAGACCATTTTGTCATTGACATTGAGGAGTTTGGCTACTTCCTTTGTCGTTAAAAATTTACCGTAGTGAGTCGCTTCCATCTTCGCCTTTTGCCGCCTCCGGTTGATCCTTGCATAATCGTTGCAAACGAGTACTCAATACTCGCAATTTTTTCCAATAATTGTTCCTATGATCCTTAAACTAACCGATAATAACCATAAATAACAGATTTTGCAGAATATCCCTCCGGGTCTACCTGCACTTGCCCTGGCGTTTCCGGCAAAAACCATCAATTATTTTGCCCGGCCATGGTATTTTCTTGTTTTTTCCATAAAGAGCAAATTAGTATGCTGATCAGTTGGACATTGATCCGGCAGGATTTCAGCACGGCCGGTCGCAGGCGAGCCGGAATTAAAGGCCCATTCCCTGTAGGAGAGCGATGAGATATGACGGTGACGACACAGTGGCAGGAAAGGGGGCGGATCTCGGGGCGGATCTCCACTACACCCCACCAACCGAGTTACAAGAGCATCCTCATAGAAGTCCTGAAAACGGCACTCGAACCACACCCGCTCAAAACAAAAATCGGTCGGATCCTCGACTACCTCCTCGCTCTCACCCATCTGGAACTGGCGGGAAAAGCCGCTTTGTTTCTTGTCGACCAAGGCTCGGAAACTCTCGATCTTCTGGTTGCCAGAGGCTTTCTCAATCCCGGCGAAATCGCCTGCAATGAAACCCGCTTTGGCCTCTGCCATTGCGGACAGGCTGCAAAACAAGGCACAATCAAATTTTTCCGGACTGTTCCGCCCCTGGCGGATACCCCCGAAAATGCAGCCCCCTTTGCCGGCAACTACTGCGTGCCGATCGTCAAGGACGGCCAGCCGCTCGGTGTTCTCACCATCTATGTAAACCATAACCACCAGTGCTCCCCCGAGACGGAGGGACTCCTTGAGGCGATCGGCAATATCATCGCGGTAACCATTGAAAGTCAGCAGATGGATCAGCAGCTCATCCAGCTGGTGAACGATCTCCGGGGCTCGATCATCAACCTGCGGGAAGAGAAAAAATTCTCCGAATCGATCATTCAGGGCCTCAACCACGGACTGATCGTGGTCGACCTGGACGGCAGAATCAGAAAAAGCAATTCCGTTGCCCAATCGATCTTCAAACCTTTCACCGCACAACTCGACGGTCAATACCTTGTCGACTTTCTGGGCGACAGTGCGGCAGGACAACTCCTCACCCTGTCGCCGTCGCACACCAACCAGCTGGACCGGGAACTGACGTTCATCACCCCCACCCGGGAAAAAAAAATCATCGGCTTTTCCAATGTCCCCCAGGAAGACGCCCGCGGGCGAAAGGTGGGCGTGATTATCTCCCTCGCCGATATCTCCGAACTGAAATATGTGCGCCGGGAGATGGAAAAAATGAACAGGCTGTCAACCATCGCCGAAATCGCCTCGGCGGTGGCCCACGAGGTCAGGAATCCCCTGGCGGGCATCAAGATAATGGCGCAGTCGATCGAGGAAGAGGCAAAGGACAACAGCGAGCAGCTGGAATGTTCCCAGCGGATCATTAGGCAGGTCGACCGCCTCAACGAACTGCTGAGCGACTTCTTTTCCTATGCGCGGCCGGCCGAGCCGAACAAAAGACCAACCTCGCTTTCCGCCATTGTCGCCGAGACCAGGCCGCTTATCCATAACCGGCTGACCAAAAACCACATTGACCTTATTGTCGATATCAGCGATAAGCTGCCGAAAATAATTGCCGATCCGCATCAAGTCCAACAGGTCTTTCTCAACCTCTTTCTCAACGCCATCGATGCGATAAAAGCCCAGGGGCACATTGAAATTTCCGCGCGCCTGCTCACCAAGAACAAGGTGCACTATTTCAAGAAGCGGTTTCCGGCTCTTCTCGAAGGCAACAATTATGTGGTTGTCCATTTCACCGACAACGGTACGGGAATGCCGCCGGAGGTGGCCGACCAGGTATTCGAACCCTTTTTCACCACCAAGACTTCCGGCGCCGGACTGGGCTTGTCCATCGTCTACCGCACGCTGAAGGAAAACGATGCCGCCATCGTCCTCGAAAGCAAAGAGGGCAAGGGCACCACCTTCATAATCTTTTTCCGGGCGGATGTGTAATGGGCGCGGTACTTATCGTCGACGACCAGGAGGACCTGCGGTTCTCGCTGGCCAAGGTGGTCGAGAAGCAGGGGTATCGCGTGACGACAGCGGCAAACGGCCGGGATGCCCTGGATGGTCTCCGCTCCACTCTCGTCGATTTGGTCTTTCTCGATATCGGCCTTCCCGACGTGAGCGGCATCGATCTCATCGGCGCCATCAGAGAAATCAGCGACGATATCGATATCGTCATGCTCACCGGGATCAACGAAGCCAAAACAGCTGTTGCCTCACTCCGTGCCGGAGCGGTTGATTACATCGTCAAGCCCTTTGATATCATTGAGTTTAAGGCGATCCTGCACAGGATCCTCCAGGCCCGGCTGATGAAGAAAAAGGCCAGTCTGCTCGACCGGGAAATCGGTATCGGCACCATTCTCGGCGAGAGCCCGCCGATGCTGCGGGTCAAAGAGGCGATCACCATGGCGGCGCAGGTCGATTCCGCCGTCCTCATCACCGGGGAGACCGGAACCGGCAAGGAGCTTGCGGCCAGGGCCATTCACGAGATCCGTCCCGGCCGGAACGGGGTGTTCGTCAAGGTCGATTGCGCAACGCTTTCCGCCAACCTGATGGAGTCGGAACTGTTCGGCCATGAGAAAGGCGCGTTCACCGACGCCCGCGGCGACAAGAAGGGACTGGTCGAAGTGGCCAACGGCGGGACCCTCTTCCTCGACGAGATCGGCAACCTGCCGATCGATCTGCAGCCCAAGCTCCTTAGGCTCATCGAAGAATCGACCTTCAGAAAAGTCGGCGGCGTGAAGGATATCCAGGTGAACATCCGCATTATCGCCGCCACCAATGCCCTGCTTGCGGAGCAGATCGATCGGGGGAAGTTTCGCGAAGATCTCTACTACCGGCTGAACATCGTGCGAATTGCCCTCCCCCCCCTGCGCGATCGGGGTGAAGATGTCCTGCTGCTTGCCGATTTTTTCCTGCAGGAACTGCAGCGGGAGTTGAAGAAAAATCTGCGGGGTTTCACTCCGGAAGCCCGCGACAAAATAATGCAGCATGACTGGCCGGGCAACATCAGGGAACTGCGCAACATCATCGAACGGGAGGTAATCTTCAATAAAAGCGGCTGGCTGACCATGGCCGGACTCTCATCCGAAAACCAGGCGGCGACCCTGAAAAAAGAGCCCTTGCTGAGCCTCAAGGAGATGGAGCGGCAATACATCAAAAAAGTTCTCAATGCCGTCAACAACAATAAATCAAAGGCGGCAAAAATTCTCGGCATTTCCAGAACAACCCTGCGCGACAGCCTGTGACTGGTCAGAAATTGACCAGAAATTGACCACCTGACCAGCTATCAACCAACCCAAGCCCGCTCCGTTGCCAACGATTTTCCCGCCCTGCTCCATGTTTTCCAATATATTCAAAATGATACCGGCAAACCACTGGTTTTCATCCAAATGGTCTCTCTCTTGCATAAATCCCGGCAGCCCGGCCACCATTATCGGGATAACCGAATGAGCTATGCAACTTTCCGCCCCAAACCCTGCCCGGGGAAGGGACAAAAAAATTGGTGAGACTATGAAGAAAGTACTGGTTGTCGATGATGAAGAAGATATGCTCTGGATGCTGCAGAGAAATCTTAACAAAGGAATGCAGGATGTCGAAATACTCGCGGCAAAATCGGGAGAAGAAGCTCTTGCTGTTCTCAGCGATATTTCGGTGAATCTGGTCATAACCGATATCAACATGCCGGGCATGAACGGGCTGGATCTCCTGGTGGAAATAAACAATCGTTTCCCCGGCACCGGCGTTATCATCATGACCGCCTATCCGTCGAACGCCTACGAAAACAAAGCGATGATGAGCGGCAGTCTGCGCTTTATCGAGAAGCCCTTCGACATCAAGGTAGTACGGGCGATTGTTGAGGAGGTTCTCAAGGAAAACGAAGGATTTCAGGGGACGGTCGATGGCATCGACCTGATCGATATCGTCCAGTTCAACGGCCTTTCCAGGTCAACAGCCGCCTTGAAAGTGACAACCGGCGACCGGGAGGGGATGATATTTTTCAAGGATGGCGCGGTGGTTCACGCCATGTGCGGACGCGAGATCGGGGAAGACGCCTTTTTCACCATTCTCAGTTTCAACGGCGGTTCCCTGCAGAATATCCGCGGCGTCCAGCCACCGGTGGTCAGTATCAACAAAAGCATTGAGGCGCTGCTCTTCGAGACGGCGGTTAAAAATGACGAAAAGGCCGCCGGCAGTAAAAACCACTTCCCTGAACCGCCGGCACAGGCCGATCCCATTGCCGGCAGATCGGCCGACGAACAGCCTGGGGTTGTGCCCGTATCCGAACCGGAGGTTGAGCCGATTACAGAAATTTTAAATAATATAAATGATATAAATGATATAACGGAAATTAAACCTACAACCTTCACCGAGGAATTTGAAATGACGGAAATACAGAAGATTTTGGCCGAGTTCACCAATATCGAAGGCGTCCACACCGCATGTCTGGTAGGCAGGGACGGTTTTCTCCTGGACAGTCTCGGCAGAGCGGGTATCGATGCGGAAATGATCGGCGCAATTGCCTCATCGGGCTTCGGTTCCGCCGAGTCCATGGGCAATCAGCTTGGCCAGGGCGATCTGCGCATGACCATGTTCGAGTACGCCAACGGTCCGGTCATGTTTGCTCCGGTCGGTGAAGAGGCATTCCTGGTGATTGTCGCCGACCAGGAGACCAATCTCGGCTGGATCAGGATAAGTATCAAGAAAAACTCGAAAAAGATCAAGGAAGTCGCTTCACTGTAGTTGAATGGGCCGGGTTTTCCGCGGAAAACCCGGCCTTGCCATCGCGCTTGATCTCCGTATCGAGGAACACTCTCTACTGATAGTTCTGCTCAAAATAGCCGGCAAATCCGGCAAGCTGAGCTTCGTATTTCTTGATCAGCATCCTCGCCTTCCCCAGCCATTCCTCCCTGGTGGTCATGACAAAGATGAAAAACGGCTGCTCGTCAACGTGTCTGATAATGAAATGGTACTGACGGGTGGTAATCAGAATATCCTCGACCTCCTCGTCGTCGGCCAGGAGATTGATAGCCTTGGCGTTCGATTTGACGATCGAGGCGAGATAGGCTGCAGCGGCAGCGGTATCGATATCGTCTCTCCGGTGCACCTCAGCGATGGACATCCCATCCTCTACGGTCACTACGGCCGCGGCCAGAATCCCCGGAAGTTCTCTCGACATCTGGTCGATAAGGTTTTGCAGTTGTTTGATCATAGGTAGGTCTGCCTGGTTGGTTAGCTCAACGTGGAATTTTCGAACGACGAAGATCAAATAGCCATTGAAATGAGTATACCATTTGACTAACCTAATATGAAATGATTTCTTGCTATTACAACAACGCAACAACAACAGCGGGCGGCAGCCGCATCGGCCCCGCCGCAAAAGGGAGAAAAAATGCGGGCAGTAGTGCAGCGTGCCAGCCGGGCCTCGGTTGCAATCGGGGGCACCACCGTGGCGACAATCGGCCCGGGCCTGGTCATCCTTCTGGGAATCCGGGCAAGCGACACGGCAACCGACGTGACATGGCTGACCGAAAAGATTATTAACCTGCGGATTTTTGCGGACCGGGACGGAAAAATGAATGTCTCCCTTGCGGACATAGGCGGCGAGATGCTTATTGTCTCTCAATTCACTCTCTACGGCGATTGTCGCAAGGGGCGAAGACCGGGATTTTCGACCGCCGCTCCGCCGGAAATCGCCGAACCGCTCTACCGCCGGTTTATCGAAGAAGCCGGAAAGAGCGGGATACGAGTCGCCACCGGGACCTTTCAGGCCGCCATGCAGGTCGAACTGGTCAATGACGGTCCGGTAACCCTGTTATTAGACTCGGAAAAATACTTTTAGCCCTACGACACATCAACAGCTTCTCACCTCCTCAATATTCACCTTCTATAAGGATCCGGAATGACTTTCAGCCAAGGTTCAACATACTCAGGTTTTCGTCTCACCACCCATTCGTTCATCCAGGAGATCGCCTCCGATGTCTACATCTTCGAACACGAACTGCTGAAATGTCCCCTGATGGCCATTAAGAACGACGATACCAACAAAACCTTCTCGGTGGCCTTCAATACCAGCCCCACCGATTCCACCGGGGTCGCCCATATCCTCGAGCATTCGGTGCTCATGGGCTCAAAAAAATACCCGGTCAAGGACGTGTTCGGCGAGATCAATAAAGGCGGCCTCACCACCTTTCTCAACGCCATGACCGGGGCGGACGTCACCTACTACCCCTTCGCCACCCGTAACCTTAAAGAATATTTCAATATAATGGATGTCTACTGTGACGTGGTGTTCAATCCGCTCCTCAGCAGAAGCACCTTCGAGCAGGAGGGCTGGCACTATCATCAGGAGGGCCCGGACAGCCCGCTGCAGTTTCAAGGGGTGGTCTTCAACGAGATGAAAGGAGCCTTCTCCGATCCGATCCGCCATATTTTCCATAACATCTTCGCCGGTCTCATGCCCGGCTCGACCTACGCCCATGAATCGGGCGGCGATCCCCGGAACATTCCGGATCTGAGCTATGAGCAGTTCTGCGAGTTTCATAAAAACCATTATCATCCCAGCAACACCATTTTTCTGGTTTACGGCGACGCTCCGCTGGAAGATGAACTGCATTTTCTGGAGAGCAGATTCCTCTCCGCCTTTACCGCACCCGGCACCAAGGCTGCCATCGTGGAGGGTGACCCCGTCCGGCAGCCGGTCTTCATCACCGCCGGCTATGCCGTCGATTCGACCGACATAACAGGGAAAACCTACCTCGCCGTGGGTACGAATGTGGCGACGATCGCCATGCGCCGGGAAAACACCGCTCTCCAGATCATTGCCAACATCCTCTTCAATTCCGACGGCTCGCCCCTGAAAAACGCCATCGTCTCCAGCGGCCTGTGCAAGGATTTCGGCGGCTTTTTCATGGCCAACTCGTCCAGCCGGACCTTGATGATCACCTATCTGGTCGGCAGCGAAGCCCGGCATCGAGATACCTTTCTCGACCTCTACCGGACCACTCTCGGCAAGATGGTGGGCGATGGACTGGACCCGGAACTGGTCCTGGCGGAACTGAACAAGTACGAGTTCGCCGTCAGGGAAGATGCCAGCAAAGCCCAGCGGGGGTTGGATCTCATCAGCAAAGCCATGACCGGGCTCAAATACGGCACCGACCCGATCGACAACCTGAAAAACGAGGAACTGATCGCTACCCTGCGGCAAAAGGCCCTGAACGAGGGATATTTTGAAGAACTGATCAGACAATACCTGCTCGACAATCCGGCAACGGTCACCGTCACCCTGGTTCCCGATCCGGAAAAACAAAAGCAGACCCAGGCCGAAGAACAGGACCGCCTCGCCGCCTACGATGCCGGAGTAACCGACCGGCAACGGACCGAGCGGATCGAGCGGACCTGCGAACTGATGCAGGAGCAGCAGCAGCCCAACAGCGTCGAGACCCTTTCCCTGCTGCCGCAGCTGTCCCTTGCCGATCTGTCGACCAAGGACGATTTTCACGTGGCGGTACCGACCGAGATGTTCGGCCGGCAGGTACTGGTCAGCGAACTCTTTACCAACCACATTTCCTATATCGATGTCGGTTTCGACTTTTCCTGCCTGCCGCCGGAACTCCTGCCGCTCCTCGACCTGTTCGGCACGATTGTTACGGAAATAGGCACCAAGCGCCTCAGTTATCAGCAGTTTGCCAAGGAAATCGCGACCTGCACCGGCTCCTTCTCCCATGCCCTGACCACCTACACCAGAAGGGACGATCCGGATTCCACCCGGCCGGTCTTCTGGCTGCATCTGAAATGTCTGCCGGCCTATCTCGACCAGGCCCTGCAGCTGCTGGCGGAGATTTTCACCTCCGTGTCGTTTGCCGATACAGTGCGGATTCGCGAGATTGTCGGCCGGGAGTTCGCCTGGGCCGAGCATTCCGCCCACAGCGAAGGCTATCACCTTCCCTCGACCCGGGTCTTTGCCCACCTGAGCACCGCCGGCCGCTACAATGAAGCGGTAAATGGCGTGACCTCCTACCTGGCGGTAAAGGATCTGGCGCTTCATTACGAAGCACAGGAGCAGTCGTTTCTGGCCGCGCTTGAAAAAATTGCCGGCCTGCTCTTCAACCGCAACAACCTGCTGCTGGCCGTGACGGCCGACGGCCGCGAACTCGGCCATTTTGCGGCGGCCGGCAGCTGCATCCCCGACGCCCTCGGTTGCCGGGAACTGGCCCGCTATCAACCCCCGGAAACGCAACTGGCCGACCACGAGGCCTTCATCACCTCGGCGGAGGTGGTATTCGCCGTCCAGGGCGGCAACCTGCTGAAGAACGCCGTCGGCTATAACGGCCATTTCGAGGTGCTGAAAACCTATCTCTCCCGCGATTATCTGTGGAATACCGTCCGTCAGATGGGCGGGGCCTACGGCTGCTTCATCCAGTTCGGTCAGCTCAGCGGCAACCTGGCCTTTGTCAGCTATCGCGATCCCCAGGTCAGGAAAACCTACGATGCCTACAATGGCGTGCCGGAAATCGTCGCCGCACTCGATCTCCCCGAGAAGGTTCTGGAACAGCTGATTATCGGAACCTACGGCAATTTCGACCCGCTGCAAAGCGCCGCGGCCAAAGGCGCCACCGCCAGAAACGACTATCTGAACGGGATCGATGTCGCGTTCAAGGAGCAGCGGCTGACGGAAATCACCCGCACCACCCTTGCCGACCTGCGCAGCTTTGCCCCGGCTTTTGCCGCGATGATCCCGCGCAGCTATCGAACAATTATCGGCAACCGGAGCAAGATCGAAGCGGACAAATCGCTGTTCGACGTGCTGGTCGACCTGTAGCCTCACCCCTCACACTGTCTCACGCGAAGCCGCGAAGTCCGCGAAGGGTTTTTGTTTTAGTTTTAGTTTTAGTTTTAGTTTTACCCTCCGCTTTTTCAAAACTTCGCGACTTCGCGTCTTCGCGTGAACCCTGCACTCTCGCATTGAATTTTCCCGCGATCCTACTATAATAGCCGCCAAAAGAGCGGTACCGGGAACTTGCCGCCCGCTCTCCCGATCAGCTTCACAATTTTACGTAGTACAACGACTTTCCAACAATTATCCAACAATTATCCAACATTTTTCCAACAACTTTCCAAGGAGAAAAGCATGCTCTACTCTGCTGAAGTCATGGAAATGTGCCGTGTGGCTCAGGGGACGAATCACGGTCCGGCCCCCATCCCCCAGGAAGGCGCATGGACTAAGGCCAAAGAAGTCAGGGACATTTGCGGCCTGACGCATGGTATAGGCTGGTGCGCGCCGCAACAGGGCGCCTGCAAACTGACCCTCAATGTGAAAAACGGCATCATCGAGGAGGCCCTGGTCGAAACCATCGGCTGTACCGGCATGACCCATTCGGCGGCGATGGCCTCGGAGATCCTGCCCGGCAAAACCATCCTGGAAGCGTTGAACACCGACCTGGTCTGCGATGCCATCAATGTAGCCATGCGCGAACTCTTTCTCCAGATCGTTTACGGGCGCAGCCAGTCCGCCTTCTCCGAGGGAGGACTGCCCATCGGCGCCGGTCTTGAGGATCTCGGCAAAGGACTGCGGTCGGTGATCGGCACTATGTACGGCACCAGCGCCAAAGGCCCCCGCTATCTGGAAATGGCCGAAGGATATGTAACGAAAATCGCCCTCGATAAAAACGATGAGATCATCGGCTACTCCTTCGTCAATCTCGGCAAGATGATGGCCGCCGTCAAGAAGGGGGTCGATGCCAATCAGGCCCTGCAGGATGCATCCGGCACCTACGGCAGATTCGCCGAGGCCGTCAAAACCATAGATCCAAGAAAGGAATAGGGGGGAGGAAAAAAACCATGGCACTGTTTGAAAGTTACGACAGGCGGATCGACCAGATCATTCCGGTCTTGGAAAAATACGGCATGAAGTCCCTTGAAGAGGCCGGGGAGATTTGTCTCAAATACGGCGTCGACGTGGCCGCAATCGTTCGCGGCGTCCAGCCGATCTGCTTCGAGAATGCCGTCTGGGCCTACACCCTCGGCGCGGCAATCGCCATCAGAAAAGGCCAGAAAAAGGCGGCGGAGATTGCCGCAACACTCGGCGAAGGGCTGCAGGCCTTCTGCATCCCCGGTTCGGTCGCCGACGACCGCAAGGTCGGTATCGGCCACGGCAACCTTGCCGCCATGCTGCTCTCCGAGGAGACCTCCTGTTTCGCCTTCCTCGCCGGACATGAATCTTTTGCCGCCGCCGAAGGGGCGATCGGCATCGCCCGATCGGCCAACCGGGTGCGGACCAAGCCGCTGCGGGTGGTGCTCAACGGTCTCGGCAAGGACGCGGCGAAAATTATCTCCCGAATCAACGGCTTTACCTATGTACAGACCAGCTTCGATTATGCCGGCGGCAAGCTGAGCGTCGTCGGCGAAACCAAATATTCGGAAGGGGAACGGGGCAAGGTCCGCTGTTTCGGCGCCGACGACGTCAGGGAAGGCGTGGCCATCAATCACCTGGAAGGGGTTGATGTGTCGATTACCGGCAACTCGACCAATCCCACCCGTTTCCAGCATCCGGTCGCGGGAACCTATAAAAAGGAGTGCATCCAGGAAGGCAAGAAGTACTTCTCGGTGGCCTCCGGCGGCGGCACCGGCCGGACGCTGCATCCGGACAACATCGGTGCCGGCCCGGCATCGTACGGGATGACCGACACCATGGGCCGCATGCATTCCGACGCCCAGTTCGCCGGCTCATCCTCGGTCCCGGCCCACGTCGAGATGATGGGTCTCATCGGCATGGGCAACAACCCGATGGTCGGCGCTTCCGTGTCCGTGGCCGTGGCCCTTGAGCAGGCCGCGATGGCGCGATAAGAAAGAAAACCGAAACGAAAGATCCCGGGAGACAGTGCCCTGTCTGCCTCCCGGCAGATTACCGAAACGGGGGAGCGTACTGCAAGCCACCGCTGTTCCAAAGGTTATTGAGTCCTCTTTCGACTTTCACGGCCGATTGAGGACCAAAATTCCGATTGAACACCTCGCCGTAATTGCCAACCTGACGGATAACCTGAAAAGCCCAGTCATCACGCAAACCGAGACCTTTCCCGCCGGGGCCTTCGAGGCCGCAGAGTCTTCTCACATCCAATTTGCTGCCGATCTTCATTTTTTCGATATTGCCGGAACTTACGCCGATCTCTTCGCTGTTGATCATGGCATAGAGGGACCATTTGACGATATTGTACCAGACATCGTCGCCCTGCCGCACCACCGGCCCGAGAGGTTCCTTGGAGATAACATCGGGGAGAACCACCGCACGTTCCGGGTCTGCGAGCCCCAGCCGCAAGCCATACAGCTGTGACTGCTGCATGGACAGCACATCGCAACCATCCCCTTCGAACCCCTTGACCGCAAGATCCAAGGTGTCGTAAGGCACAATTTTATACTCGATCTGGTTTCTGGCAAAATAATCGATGAGATTCTGTTCGGAAGCGGTATTGACAGGACTGCAGACCCGGACCTTTTTCAGATCGAGCGAGCGCTTCACCTCGAGCTTTCTGGCAACAAGAAAGCCTTGGCCGTCATAATAGCTTATCCCGGCAAAATGGACGGCCAGAGCGGAATCGCGGGTAAAAGTCCAGGTCGAGTGGTGGGAGAGGAGATCCACCTTCTCCGACAGCAGGGCGGTAAAGGCCTCGCTTTCCGCCAGCGGCAGATATTCGACCTTGCCGGCATCGCCGAGCACCGCCGCGGCAACGGCCCGGCAGATATCCACATCGAGGCCGGTCCAACTCCCCTTGGCGTCGACGCTGGCAAAACCAGGGGTAACGGTCGAGACGCCGCAGATCAGATGACCGCGTTTTTCAACTTCCTCCCTGGTGTAGGCCAAGGCCGGACCGGAAAAAAGGATTCCGGCCAGCAGCCAGATGAGCCAACTCGTTTTTTTCATATATAATCGATTGGTTAGTCAGAGATAGTCACAGGAAACGTGCAGTTTGGCACAAAAACATACCGGCCCGCACATCAATTGTCCATCTTCCATTGTCCATCGCAAGGAAAACCCGGTTCGCGACAATGGATCCCGACGCTGTACCTTTTTCCATTTCCCTTCGGGATAATAGCTGCTACATTGCGCTCCGGTCAATGTTGAACAGCACTCCTGACAAGAATTGTTAGAATCTAATTCCGGTTCGCCCATTTTGCAAAGAAAACAATCCAGAACGGCACGATTTGTCGCCGTCGAAACCCTCTGCCGCCTCTACCGGCACCGCTCACCGGTCAAACCCCTTCTCGACCGGGCCGTGCAGGGTTACGGCCTGCCGAACAACGAGCGGAATCTGGCCATGCAGCTGGTCTACGGGGTTCTTCGCCACCGCCAGTATCTCGATCGAATCCTTCAGCTGCTCTCGAAAACCCCGCTCACTAAAATCGACCCCATCATCCACCAGGCGATTGTTGTCGGATTGTACCAATTGTTTTTCCTCGAACGGATCCCGCCATCGGCCGCGGTCAACGAGATGGTCGAATGCTGCAAAACAGCCGGCATCCCCAAGAGGCTGGAGGGATTCGTCAACGGCATCCTCCGCCAGTCGATCCGGCAAAAAGCGACCCTTGCCGACCAGGCTCATCGGGACAAGGCGGGTGCTCAGATAGTCAACCATCCGGAATGGCTGGTCGCCAGATGGTGCAAACATTTCGGTGAAGACGAAGCCCTGCGGATCTGCCGGGCCAATAACCGGGAACCGCTCCTGGTAGTACGAACCAACAGTGTCAAAATCTCCAGGGACGACTTCCGGCTGCTCCTCGAACAAAATCAGATAATCGCACATCCGGGCAATTATGCAGGCGATGCCCTGGTCCTCCCCGACTATCAAGGGTCGATAGCCTCCATCCCCGGCTATTTGGAAGGATATTTCCAGGTGCAGGACGAAGCTGCCCAGCTTGCCACCTGCCTGCTTGGTCCCTTTCGGCCGGCAACCACCTACCTCGACGGCTGCGCCGGTCTCGGCGGCAAGACCTCGCACCTGCTCCAGCTCGCCGCGCACCACGATCTCAGCATTCATGCGGTCGAGCCGGAACCGCACCGGCTGAAAAAAATGCAGGAAAATATCTCCCGCCTGGGCCCGGAAAAATCCCCGGTTATCCACGCAATGCAGCTGCAGCAGTTGACCCGGCACGACCTCCCCCTCTTTGACGGCATCCTCATCGACGCCCCCTGCTCCGGCACCGGGGTCACCGGCCGACATCCCGATATCCGCTGGAACAGGCGGCCGGAAGATTTAGCTCATTATCGGCAGGAACAGCTCGCCCTGCTGGACCACGCCGCCACTCTCCTCGCCCCCGGCGGGATTCTGGTCTACGCCACCTGCTCGCTCGAGCCGGAAGAAAACCTGGATGCGGTACACGAGTTTCTTCGCAATCACCAGGCCTTTGTCCTCACCGACTGTACCGGGCAGCTGCCGGAGCCGGCTCGGCGTTTTGTGACGGACGGGTGTTTTGCGCCCCATCCCGAGGCGGAGATCGATGGCTTTTTTGCCGCGAGGATGCAGCGCAAATAGATTTTTCCAAATTACGCCAAACTTTCGCCAAACTTTCGCCGATGCGCATCACAGCATGGAGATTTTCCAGGTTTTTCTTTGCCATCACCCCGGGTCTGTTGTACATTCTCCTCATTCTCATGACAGAGCCTGAATCCACCCCGAATCAAAGGGTTTTTACCTGCGTCCCGCGCGGGGCTATTTAACCAAGGATAAAAAACAATGGCAGAAATAAAGAGCACGATGGACATGGTACTGGAACGCGCCGCCAGAATGGCCGCGGCAGCCCCGGCGACGGAAGCCGACAATGAAGACCTGACCAAAAAAGGTATGCGGCTGGCCGCCGATTATCTGAACCGCAAGGAAATCGACCTTTCCAAAGAACTCGCCGGCCAGCCGACCAAAGACCAGGCAAATGTACGGAAAGGCATGGCCCAGACCCTGCTCCGCAATATCGTCCTGCCCCGCAGCCCCGAACTTCAGGCCTCGGGCGAACTGGCGGTGCAGGGCATTCTTGCCCTTGCCGGCAAGGGCAAAGAGATCGGCACGATCTGCCGCGAACTGGAACAGATCCTCAAGCAGTACGGCCAGCATAAGGAACAGATGACTCAACAGCTTGAAGATGCGATCAAAGCCCAGCTCGAACAGCAAAGCGCCGCCAGGGGCCAGGCCGGGCAGCTCGGCAAAATGAACCCGGCGATGCACCCGCAGTACCGCGAGGAACTCGGCCGCATGATGACCGGCCTGAACAATCAATACAACGACGCCTTAGACCAGCGCAAGGGCATGATCCTCCAGCTGCTCTCCGCGACTCTCCGCTGATTCCGGACGGTTGCGGCCACCCTCAATTCTGCCGACTGCGTGACATATGGATTACCCCAAGCGGATAGCCCGGCTCCAGGCCCTCCTGAGGAGAAAAAAAATCGACGCGCTGCTGGTCAGCCAGCCGGAAAATCGCCGATACCTCAGCGGTTTTCGGGGCGGCGACCACGGCATCGCCGAAACCTCGGGCGTATTGCTTATCCCGGCCAAGGGGTCGGTACGACTGCTCACCGATTTCCGTTACAAACTCCAGGCGGAACGCGAGGTTCCGTGGGCGGAGGTGATCGTCTACGGCAAGGGGCTGCTTTTTCTGCTCGGTGAATTGCTGGAGGATCTCTGCGTCCGCAGCCCTGCCTTCGAGAGCCACTATACCCTCCACTCCTTCGCCGCCAAGATGACGGCCATGCTCGGCAAAAAGGGGATCGCCACCATCCCGACCGAGGATATCGTCGAAACGATGCGGCAGGTCAAGGACGAAGAAGAGATAGAGCTCATCCGCCGGGCCGTACGCTTGAATGAAGAGGTTTTTGCCGAAATTTACGGAGGAATTGCCGGCTACCAATCGGAGATCGATATCGCCCTGGCCATTGAATCGACCATGCGCAGGCGGGGCGCGGAAGGACCGAGTTTTGCGACCATTGTCGCCAGCGGCGAAAACGGCGCCCTCCCCCACGCCGTCCCCGGCCGCCAGCCGATCGCCAGGGATGGCTCGCTCACCATCGATATGGGACTCGTGCAGGACGGCTACTGCTCGGATATGACCCGCAATTTCGTGCCGGGCCAGGCAACCGGCCGTTATCTCGAACTGCACCGGCTGGTGCGCCAAGCCCAGCTGGCCGGCATGGCCGCAATCCGAGCCGGAGTCCGGGGCTGCGACGCCGACCGCGCGGCCCGGAAGGTCATTGCCGACGCCGGCTACGGCGAATATTTCGGCCACTCCCTCGGCCACGGGGTGGGGCTCGCCGTCCACGAAGAACCCCGTCTCTCGTTCCGTAACAAGAAAAAACTGCGGACCGGCATGGTGGTCACCGTCGAACCGGGCATCTATATCCCGGGCTGGGGCGGCATCCGGCTCGAAAACATGGTCGTCGTCCGCGAAGACGGCTGCGAAAACCTCAACCGCGATACCACCTGGCTCGATATATGAAAGCGCCGAAATACTTTGTCCTGGACACCAACGTCCTGCTCCACAACCCGGAGTCGATCAATTCCTTCGGCGATAACTACGTCGTCCTGCCGATGACCGTCATTGAAGAGCTCGACAACTTCAAACGGGTCAACGACGAACTCGGCCGCAGCGCCCGCCAGGTGATTCGCCAGCTCGATCGCCTCCGCTCCCAGGGTACGTTAAAGGACGGGGTGGCCCTCAGCAACGGCGGGGTGCTGAAAATATCCCTGGAAGAAAAGAGCATTCCCGGCAGCTTCCTGGATATGGCCATCCCCGACAACCGCATCCTCGCCGTGGCGAACAACCTGGCGGCCCAGAACGAAAAGGTGATCTTCGTCTCCAAGGATATCAGCGCCAGATTGAAGGCTGATGCCCTGGGCATCGAGGTGATGGACTTCGAACAGCAGAAATGCGATTTCGACAGCCTGTACAACGGCTGGCGGGAACTCCCGGTGACCGGCGAAACCATCGATGCCTTCTACCGGGAGAAGGTGCTGACCATCACCGGCAGTGATTTTTATGCCAACGAATTCATCATTCTGAAAGACCGGGACAACCCGAAGCACACCGGTTTTGCCAGGGCCGTGACCAGCGACAGCATGACCCATCTCGAATCGACCTTCGACAACGCCTGGGAACTCCATGCCCGCTCCAAGGAGCAGCGGATGGCGCTGGAACTGCTGCTCGATCCGAACATCAAGCTGATCACCCTGATGGGCAGGGCCGGGACCGGCAAGACGCTGCTCGCCCTTGCCGCCGGGCTGCACTGCGTGCTGCGCCTGGAGACCTACGACAAGCTCCTGGTCTCCCGACCGATTATCCCGATGGGCCGCGATATCGGCTATCTGCCCGGAACCAAAGACGAAAAACTCAGCCTGTGGATGCAGCCGATCTTCGACAACCTCAGCTACCTCATGCGCCTCGGCCATAAATTCGAGGACGGCACGGTGCAGAGCAAGATCGCCCAGCTGATCAAAAACCAGCAGATCGAACTGGAAGCCCTCACCTATATCCGGGGCCGTTCGATTCCCGATCAGTTCGTCATCATCGACGAGGCGCAGAACCTCACGCCCCATGAGGTGAAAACCATTGTCTCCAGAGCCGGCGAGAACACCAAGATGGTCATCACCGGCGACCCCAACCAGATCGACAACCCCTACCTCGACG
>CAYTVF010000058.1:0-19389 GCA_964441345.1 uncultured Desulfopila sp.
CTTGCCAGAAACGACAGCGGTGCCTATGTTACCAGGGAAATGCTGGCCGGGGAGCTGGCCCGCGGCCGCGACCGGCTGGCCGGTAAACGGCTGGTGATCTGGCAATTTGCCGAGCGGGAATTGGCGGTTGGCGACTGGAAACGGATCGACCTGCGGCTCGGCGAGAAAAAGGAGACCGACTTCTATGTCGCGCCATCCGACGAAAACGTGAAGATAACCGGTGTGGTTGCGGCGGTCTCGCGGTCGCCGCGGCCGGGGGCCGTGCCTTACCGCGACAATATTCTCACCATGCATCTGGTCGATCTGCATGGCGACGGCCGGGAACTCGCGGCCGATCAGGCTGTAGTCTACGGCTGGGGGATGCGCGACAACCAGCTCACCGACCTTGCGGCACTGCGCCCCGGCGACACCGTGTCGCTGGCCCTGACCGGCTGGGAAGGGGTGGAAGGGGAGTACGGCAGCTATCGCCGGACTCCGCTCGATGATGAAACGATGGAACTGGAAATGCCGAACTGGGGGAAAGTGATCGATGAAAAGAATAATTGACGGTATCGCAGTGCTGGCGCTGCTCTTGCTCGTAGTCGCCGAGGCCTTGGCCGCCGCGCCCGGTTTACGGGAAACCAGCCGGGAACTGGCCGCAAAAAGCGACACCGGAAGTGTGGTTGCGGGCGTCGACGGCTGGCTGTTTTTCAAGGAGGAACTGCAGCATCTCGGGGCCGGCAGGTTCTGGGGCGAGGCTGCCGGGGCTGCCTCCCCGGCCAAGGATAAAAGCAGCGCCGATCCGCTTCCGGCAATTCTCGAATATAATAAGCTCCTGGCCGAACGGGGCATTACCCTCTATCTCATGCCGGTTCCGCCCAAGGCCCTTGTGTATCCGGACAAGCTGTCGGCAAGCCTCGATAATTCGGCCGCGACCGAGCAGCTGGCTCTCTACCGGGAATTTTACGGGCAGCTCACGGCAGGCGGGGTGAAGGTCATCGACCTGCTGCCGGCACTCCTGGAAAACCGAGACAAAAACCGAGACAGGCTGCCGCTCTACTGCCGGACCGATACCCATTATTCGGGGGCGGGGCTGAAGCTCTTTGCCAAAGCGGCGGCGGAGGCAATAAAAAAAGAACCATGGTATGCGGATATGACGAAAAAAGAATATCTGCAGTCCCCCCAGAAAGTGGCGATTCACGGCGATCTGACCCAGATGGCCGGGGGTACGGGACCGGCGGAAGAACTGGAACTGACCGTGGTCACCGGCAAGGATGACGGCAGGCAGGTGGAGAGCGATATGAAAAGCCCGGTGATTCTTCTCGGCGACAGCCATGCCCTGGTCTTTCAGGCGGGCGGCGATCTGCACGCCAAGGGCGCAGGCCTCTTCGATCATTTGTCGGCGGAACTGGGCTTTGCCGTCGACCTGCTCGGCGTTCGCGGGTCCGGGGTGACCCCGGCCCGCATCAAGCTCTTCCAGCGCACCAAGCAGGATGGCGGATATCTGACCGGCAAAAAAGCGCTCATCTGGTGTTTTGCCGCGCGGGAATTCACCGGCGCCGGCGGCTGGCGGAAGATACCGGTTGCCCCTTAACCGCAGTTCACGGCATCGTTCACGCCATCATTCACGGCATCCGGGCCGCGTTCCAGGTCGAGGAGCTGCCGTTTCAGCGCAAGGCCGCCGCCGAAACCGGTCATCGAGCCGTCCTTGCCGATGATGCGGTGGCAGGGGATGATGATCGGCAGCGGGTTTTTGCCGTTGGCCATGCCCACTGCCCGACACGCCCTGGGCTTGCCCAGCCGTTCGGCGATGGTCTGGTAGCTGGCGGTCTCGCCGAAGGGAATCTTGCACAGTTCCCGCCATACCTGCTGCTGGAAGGGGGTGCCCTGCGGGGCGATTGCCAGGTTGAACTCCTGACGCTTGCCGGCAAAGTATTCGTTCAGCTGGCGCAATGGTTCCGTAAATACCGATTCGTCTTCGGTCCATTCCCGTGGCACGTGTTTATTTTCCGTGGAATTGGGAAAATAGAGTTCTTCCAGCTCGGCTTCCGTGCCGACCAGCAGCATCCTGCCGATGGGACTGTCGTAGTAGCAATAGAGTTTCACGGTCTCCCTCGTTTATGTAGCAACCGATTTTGTAACTATTTTTATGAGTTCTCAAATGCTGTCAAGCGCGGCCCGGTAATTCGGTTCCTGTCCGATTTCCGGCACCTGTTCGGTATACCTGACCTTGCCCTCGGGGCTGATAACCACCACGGCTCTGGCCAGGAGGCCGGTAAGTACGCCGCTGGTAATGGTCTGACCGTAGTTCCTGCCGAAGTCGGGCGACCTGAAGGCCGAGGCGGGAACGACGTTTTTCAGCCCTTCCGCCTCACAGAAACGGTTATGGGCGAAGGGGAGATCGGCGGAAACGCAGAGTACCACCGTGTCCTTGCGATTGCCCGCTTCATTGTTGAATCTCCGGGCGGAGGCCGCGCAGACCCCGGTATCTATCGATGGGAAGATATTGAGGACTACGGTCTTGCCCCGATAATCCTTGAGACCGGTTTCCGCCAGATCGGTTTTGACCAGAGTGAAGTCGGGAGCCTGGGCGCCGACTGCCGGGAGATATCCGATAGTTGAAATTTCATTGCCTTTTAAGGTGATTTTCGCCATTTTGTTTCTCCTCTAAGTCATGAAGGTTGCCGTTCTTCTCAAACAACCGGTGTGGAATGTCCGATGTGGAATGTCCGATATGGAATGTCCTTCCGAACGCGACAGCCGCCGCTTTACCTGATAGAAAGTTCAGACTCTTTGCACAAATGTCAAGCCGGCCCACTCTTTTTATCATTTTCATCGTCCAACCTATTGAAATCAGAAGCCGGTCATGGTTTAAAGGGAGAAGGCTTCTCCGGGGCATGAAAGGGCCGTGGGTTTGCGGTCCATGTTGATACGACAGAGTAACAAGAGAAAGACTATGACTTTTGTACCGGTTGTTGGCATATCGATCAAGAAGCAACTCGAGGAGAGGGAAGAACAGATTCTCTCGCCTTTCGCGGCGCTCAACAAGAACTCGTCCGGCCGTCATGTCGAAGAAGAGGAGGAGATGTCCGATATTCGCCTCCCTTTTCAGCGTGACCGGGATCGCATCACCCATTCGAAAACCTTTCGCCGCCTCAAGCATAAAACCCAGGTTTTCCTGGCCCCCACCGGCGACCATTACCGCACCCGGCTGACCCACGTCCTGGAGGTTTCCCAGATTGCCCGGACCATCGCGTCGGCACTGTGCCTGAACGAGCCGCTCACCGAGGCCATCGCTCTGGGCCACGACCTGGGACATACTCCGTTCGGCCATGCCGGCGAGACCATGCTCAATGAATTGCACCCGAGCGGTTTCAGGCATTACGTGCACAGCCTGCGGGTCGTCGACTTCCTCGAGAACAACGGCAAGGGCCTCAATCTTACCTTCGAGGTGCGCAACGGCATCGTCCGGCACTCCAAGGGCCGGGCCGACATCCTGCCGAAAGACAAGTCGGAAATTGCCGTGACTCTTGAGGGGCAGGTGGTGCGGCTGGCCGACATCATTGCCTACGTCAATCACGACCTGGACGATGCCCTCCGTGCCGGGATTCTGAAGGAAACCGATCTGCCCGCCCACATCAAGCAGGTCGTGGGCGAACGCCATTCCAAGCGCATCGGGGCGATGGTCCGTGATCTGATCGTCGAGACCCTTACCGCAAATGACGGCAACCTGCACATCGGCGACGGGATGCTTGCGGCAATCACCGATCTCCGCACCTTCCTGTATGACAAAGTCTATACCTATTACAAGGTGCACAACGAGTTTGTCAAAGCGCAGCGGATCGTCTCCGATCTCTACTTATATTTTCTGGAGAACGGCATCGTCCGGCTGAGAAACGGCATGTGGGAGCACGGCGTCGATAAAGAGAACTGGGAGGATGAAAAGGCGGCCCACCGGAAAGTCTGCGACTATGTTGCCGGAATGACCGATCGTTACGCCCTGTCACTGTACAAGCATATCTTCCTCCCCGAACCGTGGAGCGTCAAATAACCGGCCGGATCGATATCGGTCCGCTATGCCTTGCGGCGGCGCCGTATGATAACGGTTGCGACCGTCATTCCGGCGACGACCATGGCAGAGAGGGTGAGCTGCATCGACAGGGAGAGCCTCATCAGGATATAACTGAAGCCGAGCAGGGGATAGAGCAACATCCTGACCACGAGTTTTAGTGTTTGGTGCCGGCTGATGAAATCGGCGACGGGAGGAGAGTAACGGTAATATGCGGAAACGAACCGGCGGCCGGGATTATTGGTGAGAAGGAATTTATCCCGAAACTCTTTCAGGAGCACGACATGCCTTGCAACCGGCGAGCCGAAGGCCGCGGTGGCGATGAAACAACCGCCGCCACCGCCATCGCCACCGCCATCGCCATCGCTGCTTGCGTTGACCGCGCCGGACGATGAAATCATCGGGGCAATAACTGAATACCAGGTGTTGGCAATGATCTGGTAACCGCTGTCGTTGGGATGAATCCCGTCGACATTGACACCATCCCAGACCGGCAGGATGGCGGCATACTGGTCTGCCAGCTTGGTCCCGGTGCTGCCGGCCAAGGAATGGATCATCGGGTTCCAGATTCCCGGGATCAAGGTTTCCGACCCGTTTCTATTGCTTGGCGTCAGGGTCGCCAGCACCGGGATCACTCCTGCGGCCTTGCATTTGTTGATCATCGCCTCCAGGTTGAATCTGGTAGTTGAGGCCGAGATGCCGCTGTTGGCGTCGTTGGTACCCTCCATAATCAGAATGAGGTTGGCGGGAAAGGAGGCGAGTACCGAATCGAATCGTGAGAGGCCTTGTGGAGTCTGTTCTCCGCCGATACCCGCGTTCGCTATAAGAGACGGCTTGCCGTTCTCGTTCAACAGATTACTGAGTTTGGGCGGGTAACCGCCCGAATTGCTCCCTTGTCCCGCTGTGATACTGTCGCCGAAGGCGGTGATATTGGCGCCATGGGCGGTATTCAAGCCGAATACGAATAAGAATATATAAAAGAAGAGGATAAACATTCTGGCAATACTCGTTTTAATCATTTTTCCGGGATACATATAATTTTTTTCAATATAATTGTCATATCTTGCCATTGCGTGTAAAGGGCGTGGCATTCAACAAATGAACGGTTAATTGATGGCGCGAAATTTACGCGCCAATGTTATCTGTTTGATCTGTTTGGCAACGCCTCCGGGCAACGAGGGTTGCGAATGCCAGGCCGGCGGCGATCAGCGCCGCCAGGCCGGCCTGGAGCGGCAGCGAAAGCTTGAGCAGAACATAACTCAAAGCAATCAAGGGATAGAGGCAGACCCTGACCACACGTTTCGCATGCTCATGTTGACTGATGAAATCGGCCACGGGCGGAGAGAAACGGTAGTAGGCGTTGACGAACTGCCGGCCGGGGAAGTTGGTCAGCAGCCATGTATCCCGCAACTCCTTGAGCAGCATCACATGCCCTTCAAGCGGCGAGCCGAAGGCCGCAGTGGCGATGAAACATCCCCCGCCTCCTCCTCCGCCGCCACCGGAACCTACTTCGCCGGTCGACGAGATTGTCGAGGCGATGGTCGCGTACCAGGTATCGGCAAGAATCTGATAGCCGTAATCATTGGGGTGGATGCCGTCACTGTTGGCGTTGCCCCAGACCGGCAGAACGGCGGCGTACTGATCGGCCAGGAGGATTCCGTTGTTGCCGGCAAGAGCCTTGATCATCGGGTTCCAGGTCTGGGGGATGAGTGTTTCGGAGCCATCCCAGTTACTTGGCGTCAGTGTGGAAATCACCGGGTTCACCCCAGCAGCTTTGGCCTTGGTGATCATGGCCTGCAGGTTGTATTGAGTGGTTTGCACCGATATCCCGGAACGGACATCGTTGGTGCCTTCCATGATCAGGATGATTTTGGCGGGAAAGGAGGCGAGTACCGCATCGAATCTGGATAATCCTGCCGGGGTTTGTTCGCCGGAGTGGCCAAAGTTGGCGACAACCGACGGTTTGCCGTTGGAATTCAGCAGGTTCTCGAGTTTTGGCGGATATCCACCCGAATTGCTGCCGTATCCTGCTGTAATACTGTCGCCAAAGGCGGTAATGTTCGCGCCGTTGGCGATGGAGCTCAGGCAAAGAACTATGGCTCCCGCCATCGCGACAAATGATTTTGTGCCGGTTCTCACTCTTCTATCGAAAATTGCCATGTCTCTTCTCATATTCGTGCTGGTCTGACGGGGAAGCCGAATGTCAGCTCGTTTTAGGCCTTATTTAGTGGGCGCCACGCGGCGGACGGGCAATGACTGGACACCATATCCCGGAACATGGACGGAGGCGGATTCGGGATATTTTATGAACTTTGGAATTTCGATTTCGAGATCGCTGTCCGTTGCGCCGGTCGCTTCGGCTGTTCTGGCCAGGCCGGCTTTTTTCAGGGAGAGGGTGCGGAGATACGCGGAGGTGGTCCCGCTTGCGGCGGTCGCTGCCTCGGTCGTTGTCTCCGCAGTCGCCGCGGGTGCTGCCACCTCGACTGGAGCGGACCATGCCGATCCGTTCCAGGTGGCTTCCAATTCGATGTAGCCCTTCTCCGAGAACTGCTGCCACTGCACCCAGGGGTGTCCCGTTGCTTCATCCATCCCGAGTATGGGCTGGATATCGGGAATGTCATTGGCGGTGAGCGGTTGTGCGGTCTCGAAACCATTGCCATTCCAGGTCGAGTAGTAGATCTCGTCGCTCTGGCCGTTGAAGCCGGCCCATACCAGCCAGACCTTGCCCGATTTATCGATGCTCACCGAAGGCGCGGTATTGGAGGAGAGGCCGGAATAGTATTCCTTTTCCTCTGCCCATACCCCGTTCTTGCACTGGCGGTAGCGCAGCTGGGCCTGTTGTCCGCCGAAGGTGGACCAGACGACAAACAGATCCTTGGCCGCGGTTTTGGTCACCGAAGGCACGACATTGACACCTTCGTTGTTGGAAATCTGTACCGGCTCCTCCCACTCTGCTCCTGCCTGGCGGCTGATAAAGATTGCATGCTGGCTTCCGGCATTGTCGGCCCAGGCCCAGACACTGTTTTTCTGGGTCGGGCTCGTCTCGTTCTGCGGCGCTGCCAGCCCCGGAGAAGTCAATGGCGAGAACAGCAGGAAAATGGGGAGAAATAGGATGCTTAGGCGATGATGTATCATGTTTTATCCTCAATGGTCGGTAGTATAATCAAAAGTTGATGCGCAACAGGAACGATTTAGCCAGGAAACTATAGCCGAAAGGACCCCCGTATGCAAACAGGGAAACAGCCGAAGAATCATCTCTATGGGTAAATCATCGTCCGCGGCGCAAACAGTAAAAACAGGTGCTCTTCCGGCCCGGTGTCTCCGCCTTTTTTGGACGATTGAGCGAAATCTGTTGAATTCTCGGGGCGTCACAGTTAATCTCGAAAAATGTGTGCCTGCGCGGCGGAGAGAAATAAAAATTCTGGTAATGATTTGTAAGATATGAGTATGAATGAAGAAAAATTATTGAGTAAGGGATATGAATTTGCCGAGGTGGAAGAAAAATGGTTGCACCGCTGGCAGGAAGAAGGCAGTTTCTCGGCCACGATGGCAGAAGGAAAGCCCGCCTTCTCGATAGTTATTCCGCCGCCGAACGTTACCGGCGTGCTGCATGTCGGCCATGCCCTCAATAATACCCTGCAGGATATTCTCACCCGGTATCGCCGGATGTGCGGCTACAACACCCTGTGGGTGCCTGGCACCGACCACGCCGGAATCGCCACGCAGAATGTCGTGGAACGGCAGCTGGCAACCGAGGGCAAGACCCGCGACGACCTCGGCCGCGATGCCTTTATCGACAAGGTGTGGGAGTGGCGGGGGGAGAAGGGCGGCTCGATCATCAACCAGCTGAAGAAGCTCGGCGCATCGTGCGACTGGGAGCGTGAGCGGTTTACCATGGATGACGGGTTGTCCCGGGCGGTCCGGGAAGTTTTTGTGCGACTCTATAAAGAAGGCCTTATTTATAAAGGCGACTATATCGTCAACTGGTGTCCGCGCTGCCGGACGGCCCTGGCCGACGATGAGGTGGAGCACGAGGATACCAAAGGCAAGCTCTATCATATCCGTTATCCCTATGCCGATGGCTCCGGCCATGTCGTCGTTGCCACCACCCGTCCGGAAACGATGCTCGGCGATACCGGGGTCGCGGTCCATCCGGAGGACGAACGCTACAGTCACCTGGGCAATGTGGGAATCAGACTGCCCCTCACCGACCGGGTGATTCCGGTGGTGTTCGACGCCCATGTCGACCGGGAGTTCGGCACCGGAGCCCTGAAAGTCACCCCCTCCCATGACCGCAACGACTATGAAATCGGCCTGCGTCATTCCCTGCCGCGGCTGAAGGTCATGGACGACAAGGGGATCATGAACGAAGCCGCCGGCGGGTATTGCGGGCTGGACCGTTTCGTCTGCCGGAAGAAGGTGGTCGAGGATCTGGAGCGCCTCGGTTTCCTCGAAAAAATCGAGGACTACGACCATGCGGTCGGCCACTGCTATCGCTGTAAAACAGTGAGCGAGCCGACCACCTCGGTGCAATGGTTCGTGGCGGTTAAGCCCCTGGCGGACAAGGCGGTGGCCGCGGTCAGGGACGGCCGGATCAATATCTATCCGAAAACCTGGTACAACACCTTTTACAGCTGGATGGATAATATCCGCGACTGGTGCATCTCCCGGCAGATATGGTGGGGGCACCGCATCCCGGCCTGGACCTGTTCGGCCTGCGGCGAACTCATCGTAGAATCGGAAGATCCAACCGCCTGCCCCAAGTGCGGGTCGGTGGCGATCGTTAGAGAGACGGACGTGCTCGACACCTGGTTTTCCTCGGCGCTGTGGCCGTTTTCGACCATGGGCTGGCCCGAACGGACCAGGGAGCTGGCAACCTTTTATCCGACCTCGGTGCTGATCACCAGTTTCGATATCCTCTTCTTCTGGGTTGCCCGGATGATGATGATGGGGCTCCACTTCATGGACGAGGTGCCGTTCCACGATGTCTACCTGCATGCCCTGGTCCGGGATAAATATGGCAAGAAAATGTCCAAATCGACCGGCAATGTTATCGATCCGCTGGTGGTCATGAAGGAGTACGGCACCGATGCGATGCGCTTCACCCTCACCGCATTTGCCGCGCAGGGGAGGGAGATCCGGCTCGATGAGGACCGGATCGAGGGGTATCGCCATTTTGTCAATAAGATCTGGAACGCCGCCCGCTTCTCCCTGATGCACGTCGGCGACTGTCCCGCCTCGGTGAAAGACGTGGTGGCCGCAACCCGCGATCTGCCCCTGGTTCATCAATGGATTCTCAGCCGCACCGCGTCGGTCATCGACGAAGTCCGGCTGGGTCTTGACGAGTACCGGTTTAACGACGTCGCCTCCGCCATCTACCAGTTCATCTGGCGTGAATTCTGCGACTGGTACCTCGAATGGATTAAAGCGGATCTCTTCAGCAACGACCAGACGGCCAAACGGCAGGCCCAGGGGGTGCTGCTCGTCGTGCTCGAGACGATCCTGAAGCTCCTCCACCCCATCGCCCCCTTCGTCTCCGAGGAAATCTGGTCGGTTCTGCCCGGCGAGCGGCCCATGCTTGTCACCAGCCGGTTTCCCGAAAAACAGGAAGGATGGCAGAATCCCGAGGCGGTCGAGCAGATGGAATTGTTGATGGGCGTCATTACCGGGATCAGGAATATTCGTTCCGAGGCCGAGGTCCATCCGTCGGCGAAAATCGAGGCTTTTGTCATCTGCGGGGATGAACGGAAAGCGGCATGTATTTCCCAGTTTTCCTCGGCCATCTCTGACATGACCAGGCTCACCGCTTTTACGGTCGGCCGGAAGATCGAAAAACCAGCCGATGCCGCGACCTACATCTATAATGACATCGAAATCTTCGTGCCCCTCAAAGGGCTGGTCGATGTAGAGAGCGAGCTGGCCAAGCTGGCGCGCGAACGGCAGAAGGTCGAGGCCAAACTCAAGCAGGTCGACGGCAAGCTCGCCAACGAGCAGTTCCTGGCCAACGCCCGGCCGGAGGTGGTCGTCAAGGAGCAGGAGAAAAAGGGTGTCCTCGATGCGACCATGGCGAAAATAGTTGAAGCGGAAGAACGGCTTAAAAAATTATCTTAAAAATTCAGCTTAGAGCATTTCAATGGATAAGAATCTGCTGCACGCAATGATCAGTGAATTCCTCCGCGAGGATGTGGGGCGCGGCGACCTCACCAGCGAGTCGATTTTTTCCGATCACGAGATGGGCAGCGCCAGACTGGTGGCCCGCGACTCTTTCATTGCGGCGGGTTTGGAATGCGTTGCGGCCGAGGTGTTCAAGGTTCAGAACCCGGCGGTGATCAGCATCGATCCGGTGCCGGACGGGACCCTCACCCATCCCGGCATGTCGCTGCTTACCGTAAGCGGGCCGGTGGTTGATCTGCTCAAGGCCGAGCGCGTGGCCCTCAACCTTGCCCAGCGTCTTTCCGGAATCGCCACCTTGACCGCGAGTTTTGTCGAGAAGGTCAAGGTCTATCCGGTGCGCATTACCGATACAAGGAAGACCACGCCGGGCCTGCGGGTGCTGGAAAAATATGCCGTCCGGGTCGGCGGCGGCACCAATCACCGCTACAATCTGGCCGACGGGGTCCTCATCAAGGACAACCATATAGCGGCCTGCGGCTCCATCGAGGAGGCTGTCGCCAGGGTGCGCGCGCAGATTCCCCACACCATTCGTGTTGAAGTGGAAACCGATACCCTGGAGCAGGTCCAGGAATGTTTGAAATGCGGGGTGGATATCATCATGCTCGATAATATGGGTCCGGAAATGATGGTCAAGGCGGTTCGGATGATTAACGGCCGGGCCCTGGTGGAGGCCTCGGGGGGAGTGAGTCTTGCGACGGTCGAAGCCATTGCCATGACCGGTGTGGATATTATTTCCATCGGCGCGCTGACCCACTCTGCGCCTTCCTGCGATATCGGCATGGACTGGTCTTTTTAGTCCCTTTGAAATTCATGATTTCTTGATTTTTTGGGTGGAAGTATGCGATACTTGAAGATATGCAAAAAATACTTTGATCCCGGCTTAACCTAACCGCAGTCTATCGAAGAGGTACCAGCTCATGCAATGCCCAAAATGTGGATACATCTCCTTTGATCATTTGGAAGTATGTGTGAAATGCAAGAAGAACATTAAGGCGGTGTCGGACAGCCTGCATGGTTCCGTCTTTCCGGTCAAAGCGCCTGCGTTTCTGCTCTTGCAGCCACGGCAAACAGAGGACGAAAAGGACGTGGCCGATGTCTTCGGGAAGCAATCGGGCAGAGACGAGGAGTATGTCGATGACGATCTCGAAATCTTGATCGAAGACGCGCCGGAACAGGACGCGGAAATCGAATTCGCGGAAGATCGCCGGAAAGGCAAGCCTGAGCCTGAGCTTACGACCGGCAAGAAAGCGGCTGAGGACGACGAAGAGGACAGGGAGATAGAAATAGATTTCAGCCAGTTTGAAGATGCCGGGGAGGAAGAAGCCGCCCCTGCCGATGAAGGGGAAACCGGAGGCGGCAAGGAAGAACAGCCATTTGCCATGGAAATGCCGGCAGCCCTCACGGATATTTCTGATCTTGCCCCTCCGGGGAAAATGACCGGAGCCGGAAAGGAGGGATCGCAGGTTTCCGCGGAGCAACCTGCCGGCGACCTTGAGATGGATGACCTCGACTTTGACCTGGGACTTGACGACCTGGATGACCATCCGCCATCCGCCCCGGCATCCGCCCCTCCATCCGCCAAGGAGACCATGCTGTCACTCGATGATATCGATTTCTCCGAAACGCTCACCAGGAGCACGTCGAAGGCGCCGAATAAGTCCGGCACTACGGATATGGATGAGGAATTGAACTTCGACCTGGATCTCGGCGGACTGTCGATCCACAAGGATAAATAGGAAAGCAAGAAAGGTAGCGAAGCAACAGAATATCTGTTGACAGTGAAAACGAAGTCGAGTAAAAAAGCCTCTCAAATGTGTTGCCGGGATAGCTCAGTAGGTAGAGCAACGGACTGAAAATCCGTGTGTCCCTGGTTCGATTCCTGGTCCCGGCACCAGTAGTTTATTCAAGCACTTGCAAGTTGATTCTTGCAGGTGCTTTTTCATTTCAGGCCATTTGTACAACTCCTGTACAACATTTCTTCAAATATACTCTCTTTCAAACTTGACTTTAGTTCATGTTTGTCGCTAGTGTATCAATATGTGTAGCTCGTAATTACAGCGCTGGGATAGGAGGGTGGTTGAAATGGAAAAATGTTATGCTTGTGGCAAGGACCTGGATGTGATCAAGGATCAGCCTTATGAATATACCGAGTGCGGACTCAATGTAACCCTGCTGGGGATAACACAGTATCGATGTCAGTCATGCGGTGAGGAATTTGCTGCCATTCCCAGCCCTCAAAAACTGCACAGGGTAATAGGTGTTGAAATCTGCCGGAACAAGAAAGCGCTCCTGAAACCCAAGGAAATTATTTTCATACGTAAAGAGTTGCATCTGAAAGCAAAGGATCTTGCCCGAATCCTCGGAGTTTCCGACTCTGTGGTGTCTCGATGGGAAAACGGCAAAGCTACCATCGGTGAAGGCAATGACCGGCTGTTGCGGTCGATTTTTCTCTCTTACGCTCTTCCCTGTTCAGCTGAACACGAATGTACACCGAGCATGTTGGACATTCTGAGAGACCTTCCTCTGAAACGTAAAGAAATAGAGCAGCCAACCACTATTAAATTGAATCCTCAAGAATGGCTGCTGCTAAATGCTGAGTGCTCAGCTTAAAATAGCCATTGAGTTTCTCCGGACCTGCTCCCTCCCATCCATAAACGTCAGTGACGGTCTTCTGTTTCCATTTATAGACTGAGGCGTAGTATCTCAAAGGGCGCTTGGTTCTCCCGACGCCTGTTGTCTTGTTTTCATGTTCCTGAAACCATAATCCGTACTTGCCGGCTGAGGCCCATTCATTCATATCCATGTGTCCCTGGTTCGATTCCTGGTCCAGGCACAAGAATATATTCAAGGGGTTAAGCCAGAAATGACTTAACCCCTTTATGTTTTTTCCAAACTACCTACCCTTTGTCAGGGGATGGTTCCGGAAAGATGGCGGGAGGATGGGGGCAACTCTCCAGCATGGACGCTGAAAACGCAGAAGGTCTAATGCACATGATGTTCGTCTAAGTATTCAATATATTTATTTATAACATCTTCCTGATCTTTTGATAACATATCGAATTTCACTCCACAGCGTCTCAAATACGGGAAAATGGGATAACCCTTCTCGAATGGGCGGGACAACCTCTCTGTGTTCAGTTCTGCGTCGTAGATAACCTGTACAGAAATATCTGATGATCCGGCGTTTTCCGGAAAAAGAGTTACAATAGCCTTATGAGATGTCTCGCCTTGTATAGATTCGCCATAATAGCAAAACGACAATCCTGATCTGCTGATATTCAGAAGGTTATAGGAAACAATATTGCCAGGCATTAGCATCAACGCGCTACTGTCTGTAGTTTGATAACGAGGGAATGATCTTTTATCAAGGAAGCCTTGATTACGGATTGCCATGAATGCACTCCAGATAAGTTGCTGGTGAATGTACCAATGTATTCAGTACGCTTACGACTTTCTTGTTGATCCTGCTCTATTAGTGTAGCATAAAATTTTCAGTTTTTCCAGTTATATTCAGATAGATAGTGCCACGCTGTGTGTGAAATAAGTTGTCATTTTTAATGAGTGGAGTGTGGCATATCCGATGTGCGCAATTACAGGAGTGAATACATTGATTGTCCTGGAATCGGTTCGTATTGTTTCATATTCCAGTGAAGGCAAACATGATATACGTAACGGACTCTTGCTTCGAGCCGATTTTCATCGTCTTTTTGATGTTGGATTGGTAAGTGTTACACCTGACCTTCGCGTAAAAATTAGCCCACGAATCCGGGAATCTTGGTTGAGTGGGAAATCATAGTATCGATTAGATTAGGGAGGATCACGAATGGACGGCAAACGAGTAGATGAGAGCAGGGTTTTTATGGCTCAGGTAATGAATCCCCAGGATGCGAACCCTGCCGGCAATGTTCATGGCGGCGTCATCATGAAACTCATCGATACGGCCGCTGGTACTGTAGCTATCCGGCATGCCCGGTCCAACGTTGTGACTGCAGCCATTGACCGCCTCGAATTCCATCGGCCGGTTTTTATCGGGGATCTTTTAACCCTCAAGGCCAGTCTCAATTTCGCCGGCAGAACTTCGATGGAAATCGGTGTTCGGGTCGAAGCCGAAAACTGTATGACCGGAGAGGTCCGGCACACCTCCTCTGCCTATCTGACTTTCGTTGCTCTGGATAAGAGTGGTCATCCCCTGGATATACCTCCTCTTCTTCTTGAAACGGACGACGACAAGAGGAGGAACGAAGAGGCTAAGGCGCGGCGGGAGATGCGCTCACTGGAAAGAAAAAAGGAAAAGGAGGGTGGCCAATCACGGTTCACCGGTATGTAGAAGTTCTTCAACCTACTAAAAAAATTGAGTTACTCGAAAATATGCAAAGCAAAAGTATAAAGAATATCGCCATTGTCGGCGCCGGGGCTATGGGGGCGGCGTATGCCTCTATGTTCGCCGATGCCGGGAGTTTTTCTCAGTTTTTCCTGGCAAGTGGTGAGAGATATCAGAGGCTTACTAAAAAACCATTGAGGGTTAACGGGAGACCCTATTCGATTCCAGCTGTGCAGCCGCAGGATGTCAAGGAGCCGGTCGACCTGATTCTCGTCGCCCTGAAGCACCATCATCTCTCTGAAGCCCTCCCTGCCATTAAGGCTGTGGTTGGTTCGGAAACGATTATTCTTTCAGTGATGAACGGCCTTGAAAGCGAACGGATAATCGGCTCAATTTGTGGGATGGAAAAAATGGTGTATGCCATAGCGGTGGGTATCGATGCCGTACGGGAAGGGGACAATTTTTCTTATGCCAGGCCCGGCAGGATCATTTTCGGGGAAGGATCGAAGAAAGGTGATGGCAGTCGAATAGCCCGCCTTCGGGAGGCTTTTACCCGGGCGGCGATTCCCCATGAGGTGCCTGCTGATATGATGCGTACCATGTGGTGGAAATTCATGATTAATGTTGGCATTAACCAGGCGTCGGCAGTGTTGCGTGCCCCGTATGGTGTCTTTCACGCCTCGGTCGATGCCAGGGCATTGATGTTGCTGTTAATGCAGGAGGTTATAGAGCTTGCCGGGAAGGTTTCCATCAATCTTGCTCAGCAGGACCTGGACGAATGGTCCGCCGTCCTCAACACCCTTGCGCCGGAAGGAATGACCTCCATGCTCCAGGATATTGAGGCAGGAAGGAAAACTGAGGTGGAGATATTCGCCGGCAAAGTCGTTTCCATGGGGGCGGAATATGATATTGCAACTCCTGTTAATCAGACAATTCTGCATATAATCAAGGTGTTGGAGGGTGGGGCATCAATAAATGCACCGAAGATGGGGGGGGCCTCCTGTGGCGATCCTAAAATTACGTGACTCGCATCAAATCTATTACGAGGTGATAGACGGAGAGCTGGGGAGGCCCTGTCTGATCTTTCTCCATGAAGGTCTGGGTTGCACGGAAATGTGGCAGGAGTTCCCTCGCCGATTGTGCAGAGAAAACGGATGCCCCGGAATCGTTTACGACCGTCTTGGCTACGGCAGGTCGTCACCAGCCACCTGTACATGGACAAAAGATTACCTGCGCGATTATGCCTTGAGCGAGTTGCCCGAAGTTATTTCGCGGTTGATTCCCGCCACGGAGTATTTCCTTATCGGCCATTCGGATGGCGGAACTATCGCCCTCATTCACGCGTCGGAAAAACCTGTTCATCTTCAGGGTATCATCACGGAAGCGGCCCATGTTTTTGTCGAGGAGGAGACATTGCGCTCCATCCAAACCGCTGTCGATGCTTTTTATGCCGGAAAGTTACGCGGACTCTTCAGGTATCACGGAGAAAAGACGGAAAAACTCTTTAAAGCCTGGTCCGACGCGTGGCTCAGCGATTTCTTCAGACACTGGAATATTGAATACGTACTGCCACGCATAGAGTGTCCGGTCCTGGTTTTGCAGGGTACTG
Organism: uncultured Desulfopila sp.; assembly: GCA_964441345.1. Lineage (GTDB taxonomy): Bacteria > Desulfobacterota > Desulfobulbia > Desulfobulbales > Desulfocapsaceae > Desulforhopalus_A. The sequence goes on from CAYTVF010000058.1 coordinate 16,153, forward strand.
GAGATCAATACGGTACCGTGGCGCAGGTGGAGTCTATCGTGTCCGGGACATCGGACGTCCGCACGGAGATGATGGCGGCGTGCGGTCATGCTCCGCACCAGGAAAGACCTGATGTCGTCTTAAAGCTCATGGGAGAATTTTTGCTCTCATGAATATCCCGACTGTCCGTCGCCCATTCTGAGGGCGAACACACAGGTTCAGGGCGAACACAGGTTCGCCCCGAAATTCCGCGGAAGGGGCATGGAGAGAACAGGCCGGGACCCAAGCGACCGGGTCACGGCGTATTGCCGACTATTTTGAAGTCTGCCCGTTGACGAGCTTGAACCGTTCCAGCAGGTGGAAGACCAGAGAGAGGATCATGCCGACAACCGTCGCTAAAGCCATGCCCTTGAGCTGGACATTGCCAAGTTTGACGGCGGCGCCGCTTATGCCGACGATAAGGACGATGGCGGTGAGGGAAAGGTTGATCGGTTTGGAATAATCAACCTTGGACTCGACCAGCATCCGGATGCCGGAAGCGGCGATGACCCCGAAGAGCAGGATGCTGATGCCGCCCATGACCGGAGTGGGAATCGACTGGATGACCGCCGACAGTTTGCCGACAAAGGCCAGGACGATGGAGATCGCCGCGGCGCCGCCGATGACCCAGACCGAATAGACCCTGGTGATCGCCATGACCCCGATATTCTCGCCGTAGGTCGTCGTGGGGACCGAGCCGCAGAATCCCGACAGCACCGTCGAGACCCCGTCGCCCATCAGGGAGCGATGCAGGCCCGGATCCTTCACCAGGTCTCTCTCGACAATATTGCCGGTCACCACCAGGTGGCCGATATGTTCGGAGATGACTACCAGGGATGCCGGGATGATGATCAAGATGGCGTTAATATCCAATTTTGGGATATAGACAGTCGGGAAGGCCAGGATTGGGGCGGCCGCAATTCCGCCCAGATTGACGAGGCCGAGGGGAATCGCCACCAGATAGCCGACCGCTATGCCGACCAGCACCGGAATGATTGCCATGAAGCCCCGGAAAAGCAGGGAGCCGAAGGCGACGACCAGCAGGGTCACGAGGGAGACGATGATGGCCTTCGGGTTATAGGCGCCGGCCGCATCCGGCATGATCCCGGCCATGCCGGTGGCGACTCCCGCCAGTTCCAGGCCGATGAGCATGACGATAGGGCCCATGGTGGCCGGGGGCAGGACAAAGTTGATCCAGCCCGACCCGAACCGCCAGATGATCAAGGCAACCAGGATAAAAACACAGCCCGAGGCAATGAAGCCGCCCAGCGCAAAGGAGTAGTTGCCGCCCCAGAGTTCCTGGTTTGCGCCTAAAACCACAAAAACCGGCGAGAGGAAGGCGAAGCTGGAACCGAGAAAGGCCGGGGCCTTGCCCTTGCAGAGGATGAGATAGATAAGTGTGCCGATACCGTTCATGAGCAGGACGATGGCGGGATCGATTTTGAAGAGGGTTGGAACAAGGACAGATGCCCCGAACATCGCGAAGAGGTGCTGAAAGCTGAGGGGTATCCCCTGCAGCAACGGCACTTTTTCTTCGACCTGAATTGTCTTTTGTGTCATAGGTATTCCTGTGTAAAAAAAATTGTGCAAATCCCATATCCGCGCCTCACCGCGATCTTCGGCTGAACCGGGAGGGAGATGATGCGGAATTGCGCTCTGAGGGAATCGCCGGTACTCCGGCAGGCCCCCTGTCACTCTGCCAATGTCACCACTCCCGTACCACATTTGGACTGCCGTCGGCAACACTTAGTTCTGAACACCGGGGGATATTTCCTCCGCCCTGACCGGCTCGGGCAGAGGCTGCCCAGGGCAGGTAATTAGAAACCTTATCAACGAACAGGAAGGGAAAAATGAAAGAAGACAGAGATATTGAAAAGACGTATTCGAAAGCGGATTTTATTGCAAAACTACGACGCCTGGCCGATTCGCTTGAAAGTGGGGCGAAGTTTGAAATCCAGATTGCCGGAGAAAGAATTTACGTGCCGGTGCGGGCGGAATTCAACATCGAGCATGAGCGAGAAGGGGCTGAGGAAGAAATTGAGTTTCAAATCAAGTGGAGCAATATATAATCAGCTTCTCGCTGGTCGGCGCTTCGCCGGCATGAATTGTGAACAGCCACCAGATCGCTGTCGGTTTTTCCGAGCCCCTTACAGCCGCCACCCCCAGTATGCAAGAAAACCTGGGAAATCCTTCAGGTCGGAGGCCTGTCTGGCCCAGAATTTAAGGCTCGTATAGAAAACCGTATCGCTCCTTTCATGGACGCTGTAGGCCTTGTCTTCACCGACGCGGAGGTCGAACGCCCACCAGCTGATAAAGAGCCGCTCAAGGATCTTGGTATTGTTCTTGACGTATCCCGCCCGGCATCCCGCCGTCTCGAAAAAAGATATTGTCCCGTCCCGATAGGGCAGGGAATACAAAGCCTGCATGGGCGACAGGGTCATCTCCCGCCGATCGGGGATAGCCTGTCTGGCGTCGCCCGCGGCCACGGCGACGTCGCGGATGCGGTGGGTTTCGCTGGCCAGAGTGAAAACTATCCGGTCATCGGTCTCTTCCCGGGGGAGACTGATTCTGCTCGGGAGAGTGTAGCCGTAGATCCACTGGAAATCTGCCGGCCAGTCCCGCGGAAACGCCTCGGGCGGCAGGGCCGTGGTGGGCAGAAAGGCCAGATAGCAGCCGCAGGTGTGCACCGTCGTGACCAGCAGGAGACCCGCCTTTTCGTCGAGGGTGTAGATAACCAGAATTCCCGGATTGCGGCCAGCCGTGAGGTTGATCCTCCCCCAGTCGAGGGGAACTTCCTGGAAGTGAATGCGGTAGATCAGGTTGGTATAACGGCCTTTTGCCGTGCTGAACTCCTGGGTTTCGTAATAGATGGAGGGCTTTTCCGGATCGACGAAAATTTCGGGATCGTTGTCCGCCGCTTCGCGGGCGCCCGGCGTGCCAATCTTGTTAAAGTCAGCCGAAGGCTCCCCGATCAGGTAGGCCGGGGCATACCTGGGTGCGACGGAAGAAGGAGCGGGAGCCTGGTAGAGGGCGGCCTCCGCCGGATGATCCGCCGGGGGACGGGCGCAGCCGGCAAAGAACGCCGGGCAGGCCGGCAGGAGCAGGATTGTAAGCCAATGTATTGACCGCCGGAGAAAGAGGATGTGTCGCTTGAGCATGGCTTGCCTCTTCGATGAGGGACAAAGTTCCCCCTCCCCTTGCGGGAGGGAGTTAGGGGGT
>CAYTVF010000058.1:19439-20492 GCA_964441345.1 uncultured Desulfopila sp.
CCCCTCAATCCCCTCCCGTCAAGGGAGGGGAGGGAAAACCAATCAGACAAATTGCATATTATTGAAACAAACTGGATAGTTACATATTTCTTAAAGATCCATATTGGCCGGTTCGTAGTATTCTTTGGGATGTTTGCAGGAAGGACACTTGGGCGGCGGCTCGTTTCCGGTATGGGTGTAGCCGCAGAGCGAACATTTCCATTTGATCGGGGTGTCGCGTTTGAACACCGTGCCGTTTGTAACCATCGCCAGCAATTTTTTATATCTTTCGCGATGTTGGGCTTCGATTTTCCCGATCTGGGTAAAGAGGATGGCGGCCTCCATGTTGCCTTCCTCTTCGGCTTCCTTGGCGAAGGTGGGGTACATTGACACAGTTTCATAATCTTCACCTTCAATCGCCTCCTTGAGGTTGGCGGCGGTGTCGCCGATGCCGCCCAGGAGCTTGAAGTGATCGTTGGCATGGCGCATTTCGTTGAAGGCGGTTTCTTCGAATAAGCTGGCGATATAGTGGTAGCCTTCGCTGCGGGCAACCTTGGCGAAAAAAGTGTATTTGTTGCGGGCCATGGATTCGCCGGCAAATGCGGCCTTCAAATTTTCAATGGTTTTGCTCATGTAATGTTTCCTCCTGATTGTTGGTGTGGGTTAATTCTGGTGCGTCACGACAGTGCAAGTCATGAAATCAGTAATGATTCCTATTTACACCTGCGGCAGGGGGTTGTCAATCAATTTTTCGACTAGGCATTGGTGCGATGAAGTATCGCTATCGCTATCGAAATCGCTATCGCTATCGAAATGAATGCAACGCCTAATATCGCCGCGGAAGTCGGGCCGGGAAAACTTTGCAAAAAAATGGTAGGATGGCTTTTTTTTGTGGTTTTTTAATTGCAGTTAGTGTATTTAAAAGGGTTCTCGGGTGGAGTTTTATTTCAGGACAGCAGATCTGATCTTGCGCCCCTGCAGTGTGGTATCGCCATATTGAATTATCGCAAAAGGTTGAGAAAAGACCTTGGATATCACCGATTGAGTCAGTTGAGTAAGGAGTTGCAGCGTGCT
>CAYTVF010000059.1:0-20132 GCA_964441345.1 uncultured Desulfopila sp.
CGGAACGGAGTCGCTTGCCTGCCTGGCCTGGCTGTTTCTGGCCGGGCCACTTGTTCTAAATGGGGAGCGGGGAAGAGGTAACGATCAGTAGTGATATCGACAGGCCAAGATCCTGATTTTGTCATCCTTGACCTCGTAGATCAGCCGATGCTCCTGATCGATACGCCGCGACCAGCAGCCAGCCAGTTCATGCTTCAAGGCTTCCGGTTTGCCGGTACCTTCGAACGGCGATTTTTGTATTTCTTTGAGGAGCTTAACGATGCGCAGTGCCTTCTTACGGTCCTGTTCTATCCACCAGGCCAGATCCTCGAACGCCGCGGGATCAAATTCCAAGCTTTGCACAGGCCTCCTTCAGCGAAATCCCTTTATCTCGTTTCCGGGCGGCGAGGAGACGCTCCCGCATCGCTTCGCTCTTGAGAAGATAGGCGGTTTCCCTTTCGGCCTGCAATTCGTGCCACAGCTCGATCGGCACAATCACGCCGGTGATGTTATTCCGGTCATCGGTAATGTATTGAACCTCACCCATGGGTGCACCTCCACTTATTGAAAATCCCTCATCAGGGTCTTGAGCTTGTTCTTTGCCTCGATCGCGTTCAGCATATGCAGGAGACTTGCTTCGTCTTCTTCCGACATATTGTCGAGATGCAGGACTTTCTCCGCCAATTTGCTGATCGGTTCGCGCAACGGCCGTCTCGGTACATCGTCAATCAGCAGGTGATCGACACTCACATTGAAAGCCCTGGCCAGTTTGATCACCACATCAACCGACGGCGTGACCTTGTCGTTTTCATATCGGCTGATCTGGCGTCCATCGATACCGGCGTGAAAAGCAAGTTCGTCCTGCGACCAGCCTTTTTCCTGCCGTAACTGTTTAACCTTATTCCCAAGCGACATAATCGACACCTCCTTTCCCTCAGGGTAATCACAGTGCCGGTATTTTGTAACTTCTTTCGTGCATCTCATGTCCTTGATATTCGCATAACATGCATGATATGTCAAGCTTGGGTGTGGGGGCTGGGGCACGGGGGCCAGCTTTTGAATTATCATTTTATCCGCCTTCCCCTTGTCACCAGCAAATTTCCCCTGGTATGCCGTGTATTCTGTCAGGGGCAAAGCCCATCCCAATTGTCAATCCTGGGAATCCTAACAGTATTTTTCTTGTTAATTTTCGTGATCTTGTCTAGAATTAATAAATAATTGAATGCTTCTATTGAATGGGAAAGGCGCAACAGAGGACTTTTCCCTGAAACTGGCCGAGTTCAGGCCGGGGATTATGAGCAAGGCGGAAATCGGCGAGAATCTGATCATGGTGTGCATGGAGATAGACCGGGACAAGGAAGATACCGGGCATGTTCATTCCTTCGACCAGTGCGGTGTAATCCTGCAAGGCGCAATTGAGATGTTCGTCGGCGATGAGCGCCGCATATTCAATACGAATGAATGCTATTTTATTCCCGCGGGTGAGCGACATGGCTGGAAAACATTTGCCGGCCCAGTCAAGCTTTTGGATATCTCGCTGAAGCAACCGGGCAAATAGATCTCTCGTGACCGATACCCTTGCCCGGCAGGAGCGGCACTATATCGTCATTGCCGCGCTGTTAGCCCTGTTTCTGGGGGCTCTGGATGCCCTGGTCATGTCCGCCGCCATGCCGACCATTGTCGCCGAACTCGGCGGCATGCATCTTTACAGCTGGGTTTATTCCGCCTACTTTCTGGCTCGCGCGGTTTCCTTGCCGGTGTTTGGCAAACTTGCCGATCTGTTCAGCGCCAGGCGGATCTTTCTTTTTTCGATTACCCTCTTCCTGTTGGCCTCGGCCGCGGCCGGAGCTGCCCCGTCGATGGTTTTCCTGGTTGGGGCGAGGGTTTTTCAAGGGATTGGGGCCGGCGGGATTTTTGCCCTGGTGGATATCGTCCTTTCCGATATTTCGCTGCCCGGCGAAAGGGGCAAGACCCTCTCCTTTGCCAGTTCGGTATGGGGGATTTCCAGTATCGTCGGGCCGACGCTCGGCGGTTTTATCGTGACCTATATGTCGTGGCGGTGGATTTTCTTCATCAACCTGCCCATCGCGGTCCTGTGTCTCGCCGGGATCGGGCTTTTTCTCCAGGACAAACGGGAGAGGAACAAGGAGGTTCATCTCGATATTGCCGGTATCGTCTGCCTTACCGGTTTCATTCTCAGTTTCTTTGCCATTTTTTCGCTCTTTGCCTATGCCCCGCTTTTCATTCAGGGGGCTTTGGCGAAAACGCCGATGCAGGTTGGGATGGCGATGCTGTCGCTCAGCCTGGGCTGGTCCTGCGGATCGCTCGTTCTCGGGCGCTTCGTCGATGGCGCGGGCGGCCGCACGGCGGCCGTGGCCGGGGGATCGATGCTGCTTTTCTCCAGCATCTTTTTGCTCTTTTTCAGTCCGGCCACCTCAATGCTCACCTGTTTTCTGGTGTTTATGCTCACCGGGCTCGGGATGGGCTTTGTCACTCTGTCGACCCTGCTGCTGGTTCAGGCAAGCGTGCCCGGCGTCAATCTCGGTGTTGCGACCTCCTTTCACCAGTTTTCCCGCACTCTCGGCGGGACGGTCGGGGTGGGTATCTGCGGCGGCATCATGACCACCGGGCTGATCGGAAATCTGACCATGAGTGCGGCGTCACTGCCCGCTGCAGTTACCAGCCGGCTGCAGGAATCGATGGAAAATATCTTTCGGCCGGAATTCCAGGCCCTGCTCGCGCCGGAGGTGAGAACCGTCGTTTTTACCGCGGTTTCCCAGGCGATGGGGGCGGTTTTCTGGGTTATTGTCGGATCTTCGCTGCTCTGTCTCTGCTGCGCTGCGCTGCTGAAGGGACGGAGGGCGGATGAAGGCGGAAATTAACAATGTGAGGTGAACAATGATAGAGATACTTATACCCGGAAGCGAGCCATTACGGATCGAGCATCTGGTTCTCGATTATAATGGAACCCTCGCCGAAGACGGTGAGCTTATCGAGGGGGTGATCGAGAGGTTGGGCGAGCTGGCCCAGCATCTGCAGCTTCATGTGCTTACCGCCGATATCCATGGCACGGCGGAGGAGAAGCTCGCAGGCTTGCCCTGTTCCCTGAGGGTCATTGGTCCTCTGGAACAGGATCGGCGCAAATGGGAATACGTCGTGGCGGTCGGCCCGAAAATGGCGGCAGCTGTCGGCAACGGCAGAAACGATGTCCTCATGTTGCAAACCGCTGTCCTCGGCATCGGCCTGATCCAGAAGGAAGGAGCCAGTTCCAGGACGCTGCAAGCGGCCGATATCGTCTGTACCGATATTCGCGATGTTCTCGATCTTTTTTTAAAGCCCGCCCGTCTGCGGGCAACTCTGTGCAATTGACGGGAAGGAGGCGAGCAAAGGGCTATGGCTGAATCACTCAACACTTCGTCCGATAAGATCGGTCTTCCCCCCGGTTCCATCATTCATGTGGGGGATGTTCATCAAGCCGAAACCAGAATATCGCTCATCGATTACAGCAAGGATCGGGTTGAAAAGCGGCAGATAGCAAACCTGGACGACATCCTCAAGTATCAGGAGAGCGAGTCGGTTACCTGGGTGATCGTCGAGGGGCTGGCCGATGCCGAACTGGTGGGCAGGATCGGCGAGCTCTTTGCCATCCATCCCCTCGTGGTCGAGGATATCCTCACCGCGCACCAGCGGCCGAAATTTGAGGAGTATGAGCATTACCTCTACATTGTCGTGAAAAGCCTGTTGTCGGAAAACGAACACTTCGAAGTGGATGACGAACAGATCAGTATCGTCCTTCTGGAAAAATTCGTGCTGGTCTTCAAGGAGAAAACCGATGAGCTCTTTCAGCCGCTCGTTCAGCGCATAGAAACAAGCAAGGGGCGTTTCCGCAGCATGGGGGCGGATTATCTGGCCTATGCGATTCTCGATATCATCGTCGACCGGCTCTTCATCCTGGTCGATTCCCTTGATGAGGCGATCAATTCGGTCGAAGATGCCCTGATAAGCTCCGAACCGACCCAGGATATCCTGCTGACGATTCAGCGGCTGAAAAGGGAACTTATCCATATCCGGCGATATGTTTCGCCGATCCGTGAGGTGATGGCGGAGATGCTCCGCAGCGAGTCGGAGCTCATTCGCGAAAAGACCCGAATTTACCTGAGAGACGTCTTGGATCACGCCATTCGCATTATCGAATCGATCGAATCCTACAAAGATATCCTGTCAAGCCTGATGGATATCTACATCTCCAGCGTCAGCAACCGGATGAATGCAATCATGAAGGTGTTGACCGTATTTGCCTCGATTTTCATTCCCTTGACTTTTCTCGCCGGTATCTACGGGATGAACTTCGAATATATGCCCGAGCTCAAATGGAAATATGCGTATCCGTGTCTCTGGTTTGCTTTTATTGCCATTCCGGCAGTGTTGCTTACTTATTTCAAGAAGAAGAAATGGCTGTAGGATGTGCCGGGATGTTGTAGGGGCGAACCTGCGTGTTCGCCCTGATAATGGGCAGACACGCAGGTCTGCCCCTACTTAACACCGCAGGCTGCGGCGTCATTCCGGTGAAAACCGGAATCCACTTTGTCGGCAATTCTGGACCCCGGCTTTCGCCGGGGTGACGGTGCAAGCGACCATTTCAGCTTAAGTTGATGACATTGAAGTGCACCCAACAGCGAATCAATTTGCCTGCTCAATCGAATTCATATCAACATTGCAACCTATGAGATATCTGCATGAATAAAGAAATGCTGGAGAACTACCTCGGGGGCTTCAAGGGTTCGGAGAAGAGTCTGCCCTTTGGCCCGGAAGCACTGGTCTTCAAGGTAATGGGCAAAATGTTTGCCCTGGTGTCGCAGGGCGAGGAAATCCGCTCAACTGACCTTGCATTTTTCGATGGTGATCTTGCTTTCAATGACGTAAATGTCCGGCCGCCGGTCGACCAGCGGCCGGACATTGCCCACTTCCCGCTCGATTTCCAGGGCGCCGAGGTCGATGTCGCAGATCACCACGGTCTGGGTGTTGATGATCCCTTCCGCGGCAATCGCATTCATCGGGAAGGCGAAATCCGAAGGCGTCAGCACCGCCGCCTGGCCGAAATTCAGCGACATCGCCGGGCTGCGCGGCAGGGTGCCGACATTGCCGGCCAGCACCACATAGATGGTATTCTCCACCGCCCGGGCCTGGGCGCAGTAGCGCACCCGCTGATACGATTTGCGCTCGTCGGTGGCAAAGGGCACCACGATCAGATCGACCCCGGAATCGACCAGGAGTCTGGAGAGTTCGGGGAATTCGATATCGTAACAGATCAGGATGGCAATTCGCCCGAGCGGGGTGTTGAACACCTTCAGGCCCTCGCCGCGGGAGAGCCCCCAGTAGGAGGTTTCGGCCGGGGTCAGGTGCAGTTTCTCCTGGGTATAGACATTGCCCAGCGGGGAAAAGAGGTGGGCCACATTTCTGATGGTGCCGTCGGGTTGACGCACCGGCGCGGAACCGGCGACGATGAGGATCTGCCGGCTGGTGGCGAGACCGATAAACAATTCGACATATTGGTCATGCAGGTCGGCAAGCTGCGAAACAAGCTCGGGCAGGGGTGTGGTGCGGTCAAAGGTCGAGAGCATCTGGGCGATGAACAGCTCCGGGAATACGACAAGGTGCGAGTCGTAGAGATCGGCGGTATCGACGAAATACTCGACCTGCTCGCATAACTCCTCCCAGGATTTGATTTTTCTCATTTCGTATTGCACCGCACAGATCCGGGCGCGCCTGAGCGTCCTTTTGATCGGCTGACCGGCCAGGGCCCGCTTCTTGGCGTTGTGTCTGGAGTTCGGCATAACCAGATGGGTCGAATAGCCGAGGGACTGTTCGTCGTCGATGTAGCCGTAATGAACGCCTCGCACTTCGTAGCCCGCCTCGAGATGGGCGTTGAGCGACTTATCGCGCAGCTCCCCTTTGAGCACCTTGTCGACATACTCCTCGGCGCTCATCTTGCCGAGATATTCACTGTAGCCCGGAATGCGGCCGCCGGCGATCATCTGCTTGAGATTGTGGCGCCGCAGCAGGGCCTTCCTGGCGGCATAGAGTTTTTTCGAGATGCCCTGGCGCTGACAGTCCGGATCGACGGCAATATCGGCGCCGTACAGGGTGTTCCCCGAAGGATTGTGGGTCGAGAAGCTGCCGAAGCCGGTGATTTCGCCATGGGCATACCAGGGGGAATCGTCATCGAGGAAAACAATAAGACTGGAGCAATAGCCGACAATCTTGTCGTCTTTCACCGCGACGAACTGGCCCTCGGGAAAGGCGGTTATCTGCATCTGATAGTTCCGCTCGTTGGCCAGTTGCCGTCTGGACCAATTGGAATAGGCCTTGGCCGCCACTTCAACAATGCCGGGAACGTCGGCCAGGGTGGCATTGCGAACGATCACTGATTTTTTTCTCATAGCGTTCTCACCTCGAGGAGGATGTTGATTGTAGGCCGGGGGGCGGGGCACGTCAGCCGGAGAGGAAAGTTCGACCGTATTTATTACAGTATGCTACTCTATTCGGCGGTGGCAAGGGGAAAGCGCCCGTGCCTGCAACATGGAAACGGGCAGTCGGCGGAGATCTGAGGGAGGAATTGCCTTGTGTTTTTTTTAATGAGTAACCCCTTCCGGACTCGACCTGAACCCGACATTGACCCGACATAGCCGCGAAACAGGCGGCTTATGACCCTATTCGGCCTGATGTCCTCTATTCTTTCTCAGAAGTATTGATTATAAATAGAATCATGACTGACGTTCTACGTTCTGAAAAATCGGTTTGTCCAGGAAGATCTTGCAGACTCCCGAAAATTAAGGATTACCGCCATCACGGCAAGGAGAGAGATATGAAGAGATACATGATCCTGATCACGGTTCTGGTGCTGTCGAATATTACATTTGGGGGATTGCTGTCACCCACTGCGGTGCACGCCCGTTACTATGGCGACGACTATAGGTACGACCGAGGTTACTACCCTCGTTACTCCCCCCATTATCGGCATTATAACCCTGTGGTGAGAAGGGACTACCACAGCTCTGAAGGGTATGCCCCCGATGGGACCTACCATGAAGAGGATACGGTAGTAGATCGGCATTCCAGTTATTACTCGCGCGGCCGCAACGAAGCGATTACCCGGCCTCGTACTACGGTCAAGTCCTGGAGCGAGCAACCCGGGCAGGAAACCACCCGGGAAAAAACAACCTGGATCGGTGCCGATGGACGTCCCCACAGCACCACCATCACCCGCGATACCACTGAAGATCAGTGGGGCAATACCCACACTGAAACCCATGTCGACCTGAGAAAGGTAAAACCTTAGCAACTATGACGACGACATATATCCTGGCCGGCTGGCTGATCGACGGCAGCGGCGGGCCGGTGCAGGATAAGATGCTGCTGAAGATCGAAGACGGCAGCGAAGGCGGCAGTATTGCGGCGATTGAAAAGTATCGGCCGGACCATGGCCCGGCTCCATCGCCGCTGACCGATCTGTCCCATTGCACCCTTCTCCCGCCGCTGGTCGACAGCCATGTCCACCTGTTCATGTCCGGGGCAACCGACAAACGGCTCCGGGAGAGCCAGCTGACCGCCGGCTATGACGCGCTGCGGCCGGTTATCGCCCGGCATCTCCATGATCTCTTCAGCCATGGGGTGCTGGCGGTGCGGGACGGCGGCGATCCGGGCGGCTATGCCCTCCGTTACAAAGGCGGCAGGGAGATGCATGGGGAAATGATCCTCAAGGTTGCCGGGCGGGCCTGGCACAGCAGGGGGCGGTACGGCAGGCTTATCGGCAGACATCCGGGCGACGGCGAACGGCTCGATACGGCGTGGGGTCGCGAGGAGGAGCCGGTCGATCAGGTGAAGATCGTCCAGTCGGGGCTGAACAGCCTGAAGCTGTTCGGCGGGGAGACGCTGCCGCAGTTTAGCGGCGAGGAACTGGCCGGTTTGGTTCGGGCCGCCGGGCAAAAGGGGTGCAGGGTAATGGTCCATGCCAATGGCCGGGAGCCCGTCCGGCTGGCGGTCGAGGCCGGCTGCCATTCGATCGAGCACGGCTTTTTCATGGGTCGGGAAAATCTCAAACTGATGGCGGAGAAGGGGACCTTCTGGGTGCCGACGGTCTTTACCATGAAGGCCTACGCGGCCAACCTCGGCTCTGCTGCCCCGGGTGCCGATCGCCGGGTGATTGAAAAAAATCTGAACGACCAGCTGGCCCAGCTGGCTGTCGCCCGGGAGCTGGGGGTGGACGTGGCGCTCGGCACCGATGCCGGCAGCCTCGGGGTGCTGCACGGTGAGTCGGTGGTCGAAGAGATGAAGCTCTTTATGAAGGCCGGGTACAGTCTGCCGGAAGCTATCCGGTGTGCGACCTTGAACGGGGCGCGCCTGCTCGGGCTCGACAATTTCGGCCTGATCGCCAAAGGCAGGGCCGCCACCTTCCTGGTGGCAAGAGGCGGGCCGGCGCAGCTGCCGAGAAAGCTTACCTATCTGGAAGGGATATACCTGGGCGGTTTGCCGAGTAAACTGTACCGCAAAAACCCGGTCAAAAATGCGCGGAGCACGACCGCGGAATAAAAAACAAAAAAAAATTTCATTTTTGTGTAACTCCCAGCAATAACACTCCTATTTCCTCTTTGGAACAAGCCGAAGTGTGATGCCAATGGCTCAGGCCTTTGTCGTAAAAGATCATCCCTTGGGCAACCCGAAAAATCCGTGCAAGTCCTTGCATCACCGTTGCAGGCAGCATGGTCACGCAAGGTAAAAACCTACATAATTGTCATAAAAAATATATTAATCAAACAATAATGTGTTGGCGTTGCATTGTTTGCTGCTCGACCGCTCCTCCCGCCATGCAGTTTAACATCATGTTATTTAATGGTTAATTTGAAAAATCCCGCGTCTGGCATCTCTTTTGCTTTAAGCAGGTCAAAGATGAACAGTCACTCTGAGACTTGATCAGCAACATCTCACTGCAACAACAAAGGAGGAAAGGAGAGGGAGGCGGCAAGCCCGAAATCAACAATTTTAGCCGAGAAGGTTGCCAGACTTTCCCGGTTCGACCAAACTCCTCGGCAACAACGAAAAGTACGGTCAACCGGTTCCGGGAAGAGACTGGCAGGATACTCGGTGGCTTTTGCAGTATGTCATCATCGTTGCGTGGTGTATCGGTGAACAATTTACCATCAAGGCAGCAGCCCGCAGCAAAAAGACGAGCTGTCTGGTTGGAGGAGCAGATAATGAAATTTGTAACGGCAATCATTAAACCATATAAACTGAGCGATGTCCGCGAGGCTCTCACCACCATCGGTGTCAATGGCGTGACGGTGACTGAGGTAAAGGGCTTCGGCCGTCAGAAAGGTCATACCGAGATTTATCGCGGTGCGGAATATGTAGTTGAATTCCTGCCGAAGGTGAAAATTGAAGCAGCGATTCCCGATGAGTTGTTGAATCCGGTCATCGAGGCCATAAAAAAAGCGGCGCATACCGGCCAGATCGGCGACGGCAAGGTGTTCGTTTTCGATCTTGAACAGGTAATGCGAATTCGTACCGGGGAAACCGGTTCCGATGCACTTTGATACCAGGGGGAGTAATTTCATGAAAAAGTCAATCAAATATCTTTTCGCCATGCTCTTTGTGGTGTTCGTTGTCAATTTTGCCGGTACGGCCTTTGCCGCCGACGCTCCGGTCCCCAATAAAGGCGATACCGCGTGGATGATAGTCGCTACCTTGCTGGTGACCCTGATGACTATTCCCGGCCTGGCCCTTTTTTACGGCGGCCTGGTGCGCACCAAGAATATGCTTTCCGTGCTGATGCAGGTATTTACCGTGTTTTCCCTCTGCATCGTCCTGTGGGTCATCTACGGATACAGTCTGGCCTTTACCGAAGGCAATGGTTTTTTCGGCGGGTTCACGAAGATCTTTCTGGCCGGGGTTACGGTCGAGTCGGTTGCCGCAACCTTCAGTAAAGGCGTGGTTATTCCCGAACTTATCTATGTCTTCTTCCAGGCGACATTCGCGGCCATCACTCCGGCCCTGATTCTTGGCGCCTTCGCCGAACGGATGAAATTCTCCGCGGTGCTGGCCTTCATCGTCCTGTGGTTCACCTTCGCCTACCTGCCGATCGCTCATATGGTCTGGTACTGGGCGGGTCCCGACGCCTACACCGATGCCGAAGCGGGAGTAAAAGCCGGGCTAACCGCCGGTTTCCTCTTCCAGAAGGGCGCGATCGACTTCGCCGGTGGTACCGTCGTCCATATCAATGCCGCTATCGCCGGTCTGATCGGTGCCTTCATGGTCGGCAAACGGGTCGGTTACGGCAAGGAGTCCATGGCTCCGCACAGTCTGACCATGACCATGATCGGTGCATCCCTTCTCTGGGTGGGCTGGTTCGGTTTCAATGCCGGTTCCAATCTTGAGGCCACCGGTCTTGCCGCCCTCGCTTTCGGCAATACCATGACGGCGACCGCCGCCGCAGCTTTGGCCTGGCTCTTCACCGAGTGGATGATCAAAGGTAAACCCTCCATGCTCGGTGCCGCATCCGGCGCCGTTGCCGGTCTGGTTGCCATCACCCCGGCCTGTGGCTGGGTAGGTATCGGCGGAGCCCTGGTTATCGGTCTCGCTGCTGGAGTGATCTGCCTCTGGGGCGTAAACGGGCTGAAGCGCATGCTCGGTGCCGACGATGCCCTCGATGTATTCGGGGTGCATGGGGTGGGCGGAATTCTCGGCGCAGTGTTGACCGGCATCTTTGCCAATCCGGCTCTCGGCGGGGTGGGTGTCTATGATTACGTGGCCAATGCGGTAGCCGACTATTCAACCACCACCCAGGTGATCAGTCAGCTCTGGGCTATCGGCACCACCATCCTCTGGTCCGGTCTCGTCTCGATCGTCAGCTACAAACTGGTAGATCTGGTTATCGGCCTCCGGGTCAGCGAAGACGAGGAACGGGAAGGTCTGGATACCACCAGTCACGGCGAGTCCGCTTACAAGTATTGATTTAGGATATAATCGTTAAAAATAGAAAAGCCCCCGTTTGGTCCCGGACCAAACGGGGGCTTTTTTATTGCAGCTTTCTTTTTTTCGTGCGACAAACAAAGATTGGGTAAAAAAAAGCGTCGTACAGAATATCTATCAAGAAAGAGAAGCAATGAACCAAATATCCAGCCAGAAGCAAAAATCCGAACAGGAGATTTCTCCCCGGTTTACGGCAATGTTAACCCCGGTCGATATACGTATTCTGCAGATCAATCTCGGATGTTGGTGCAATCAGAGTTGTATGCACTGTCACGTCGGGGCGTCACCCCTGCGGACCGAAACGATCGGTCCCCAGGTGGTCGACCGCTGCCTGGAGATTATCGCCCGAACCCCATCCATCGAGGTGGTGGACCTGACCGGCGGGGCGCCCGAGGGGCAGCCGGAGTTTCGGCGGCTCGCCGCCGGGAGCCGCAAGCTGGGCCGGCGGGTGATCGACCGCTGTAATCTGACCATTCTCACCGAGCCGGGCTTCGAAGACCTGGCGGTTTGGCTCGCCGACCACGACATCGAGATCGTTGCCTCGTATCCGCATTTTCAGGCGGAGATCACCGACAGCCAGCGCGGTCATGGGGTCGCCGAACGCTCGCTTACCGGACTGCGGTTGTTGAACGACCTGGGCTATGGCACGAAACGTCCCCTGCATCTGGTCTATAACCCGCATGATTTGACGCTGGCCGGCGATCAGCACGCCCTGGAGAATGACTTTCGCCGCAGGCTTACTCCGGACGGCATCGAATTCAGCGGCTTGTACGCCCTGAACAATATGGCGCTCGGCCGCTTTCTCGAGGTACTGATTGAGGAGGGGAAATATACGGCGTACATGGCGCAGCTGGTTGGCGGCTATAATCCTGCGACCCTGCCGGGGCTGATGTGCCGGCATCAGCTGTCGGTTGCCTGGGATGGCCGGATATACGACTGCGATTTCAACCAGGTCGCGGGTCTTGTCCAGCCCGTCTACCGGACCGTGTTCGGTTTTGCGCCGGATCGCTGGCTGCAGCGCACCATTCAGACCGGTGTTCACTGCTTCGGCTGCACCGCGGCCAGCGGCAGTTCCTGCACCGGGAGTCTCACGTCGATCGGCGCCCGTCGCAGGACGGACCAGCCGGCAGGGGCGCCAGAGGAGCCGGCGGTTCCAGGCGCGGATGAGCGCGGGGCCGAGCCTACTGCCGGCGTGGGCATGGACCTTGCCGCCATCCGCCGGTATTACGGCGAGATCCTGCAGCAGAGCAGCGATCTGCAGACCGATGCCTGCTGCACCGTGGCCGACATGCCGCTGTGGTTGCGCCGGGCTCTGGATAATGTCCACATCGAGGTGCTCGACCGCTATTTCGGCTGCGGACTGGTGGCGCCCGAGGAGGTGGAGGGATGCACTGTGGTCGATCTGGGCTGCGGTTCCGGGCGCGACGTCTATGTGCTGGCCCAGCTGGTCGGGGAGCAGGGCCGGGTGATCGGGGTGGATATGACCCCGGAGCAGGTTGCCGTCGCCCGCCGGCATCAGGTCTGGCATGCCCATCGCCACGGCTACGGGCAGCCGAATACCGAAATTATTGAAGGATTTATCGAGGACCTTTCGGCGCTTGCCGATAGCAGTGTGGATGTTGTGATCAGCAACTGTGTGCTGAATCTCAGTCCGGACAAGCCGCGCGTCCTGCGCGAGGTGTTTCGGATCTTGAAACCGGGCGGGGAATTCTATTTCTCCGATGTTTACGCCGACCGCCGGCTGTCCTGGGATATTCGCCGCAACGAGGTGCTGTGGGGCGAGTGTCTGGCCGGGGCCCTGTATTGGATGGATTTCATTTCGCTGGCCAAGGCGGTGGGCTTTCGCGACCCGCGGCTGGTGACCGACCGGGTCCTGGCAATCGGCAACCAGGAACTGGCCGACCTGCTGGCGCCGGCCAAATTCTGGTCGGCGACCTGGCGCTTATTCAAGCTCGACATGCTTGAACCGATCTGCGAAGACTTCGGCCAGGCGGTCCGTTACCGGGGCGGCATCGCCGGCCATGAATCGGGTTTCCACCTGGACAATCATCACTCTTTCGAGAAGGGGCAGAGCGTCAAGGTCTGTTCCAACACCTGGCACATGCTGAAATCCACCCGTTTCGCCGAGTATTTTGAGTTTTGGGGCGACCAACAGGTCCACTTCGGCGCTTTTGCCGACTGCGGTTCGGTGGCGCCCTTCAAGAGCCGGCACGATGATCCCGCTGATAAAGGCGGTGGCGGGGCCTGCTGCTGAACCGTTCGGTTGCCGGGAAGGCTTCGCTTTGCCGGCAGCGATTCATCGGTTTCTGAAAAGAGTTGCCCCAGTTACGGTTTAGCTCGCCGACGCTGGGGCATCAAATCACAATGTCCTCGCCGGTTCCCTGAAATTATAAGGAAAACTTCACGTCGCCCGCTTGCTGAGCTGAATCCTGAACCTACTTCTCCTGCTGGATATTTCTTGTCACTGATTACTGTCAGCCTGTCACCTTTATAATCCCACTTCAACTCCCCTGAAGGGCCGATGAAAGCATCGCTGCGATTTCATGCAATATAATTTGCCTTTTTGGGCTTAGACCTCCTGTTTAAACACTTTTTCTCTATGCCATGAGAGAAAAAGTTCATGTGCTGGAGCAATCCACCGGAGTTTCTGGTTATCGTTTAATTGCAAGGAGGAGCGATGGCAAGGGTCAATCCGTGTAGAACAGATAAGTTCACCGCTTGCTGTAAAGGATATCAAACCCCTGTCAAAGAGAGCATCAAGGTTGGCCGAGAGGAGTAATCCGTTATAAACATTCAAGCGTTCTTCATCGGTTGCGCAATCAGACCACGGTTTGGCGTGGCTGGCTCGTAAAACCTCCGGGAGGTTAATGCCGGTGACGGCGCAAGAACCCTCCCAGTATTCGAGCAATGCCTTGCGGAAAGTATCTTGCCCTACACGTTGTCGGACAATTCGCTCAACTTCGGTGTCGAAGGAGGTTATCGCCGCCAATTCATGTTTGACTTTTTCAACAAAGATTACTGCCGCCTGATCCGGTAGGGATAAAGCTAGTTCCGCGGCCCTGTGCAGCAAGAGGGCAAGGCAAGCATAATCATCGACACCAAAGGAACAACCCTTTTTGGGGAGCAAGGGGAAAGAACGAGAAAGCTCTTGTTGGAGTAAATCACCCGGCAGTTCAACCATCCATTTACCAAGATGTTGGTCTGGGGTAATTCTCGCCTGTGCCTGATGGCGGGCTGAGGCGAGGAAGATCTCAGCAGAAGTGCTTTGCAATACATTTTCCCAACCGTGTTCAACTGCAGTTTTCTCAATCAAACTCCGTTCAAAGCTATTCATTGTTTAGCCATGTAGAAGGCGTTACTCTCTCCATTCGAGTTTTCTGATCAGATCTCGAAAAATGTGCCAGTTGCCGGTCAGAAACTGATATCGCCCGGCAACGATACCGGGAGCAATACCGAGTTCGTCGGCCATGCCAATGACCTCCTGGTTTGTTTGGAAGGTGCCGATATTGGCGTTAAAGCGAGAAGGGATAAGGGTCTCCGCTGCGAACGCATCGGCCTGTTTTTCGCGAGGGTCGCCGTTGCTCCCGTCATTGATAAGGAGGTCTTTTTTCTTGTCCTTTATAACGTGGCAAGCTTCATGAAAAAATGAAAACCAGAATTTGTCTTCACCCTTGCCGCGCAAGTTGAGAAGGATCATAGCCTTGTTTGGGGTAAGCCACCTGGTTGCTCCATTCCAGGGCACCTTTTTCATTTCACGGATAAGAGCAACGGCCACCCCTGCAGCAGCGCAAAACTCTTTCATTTTGGGGAGGAAAACACCAGGATCTTCACGCGTGAGAACGCGGATTTCCTGTAGAGTTTGCTGAAATCGCGATTTATTAAAGGGAGCGCATTCAATCTGGTGAGCCTGAAGTTCCCCCTGCCGAATCCATGCGGCTGCTGCCCCCGGCTGAGAATCAAAGCATATTGATCTTCTGGCGGCAACCGCTGGGGTTTCCCAGATTTCATCCCAGGCTTTAACGCTACTCACCGCAAAAAATGATAAAATGTTACGCAACAAACTCACCTCGTCCTGAACAGCTTCTAGATACCCCCGTTCTATCAACTCTTTTACTGGTATGGTTTTGAGCCATGCTTTTTCCGCATCAAGTCGCTGTCTTTCTTCAAGCTTGGCGAGTTGCTCACGGTACTGCGCTTCGAGATTGTTCCACATTCCAGCCGGCACTTGGGTAACTAATTCCAACCGATTAGCGGTCTCATAGGAGATTGGTTGATTGCCCTTGAAGATGCGGGTCAAGGTCTGTTCGGTCAACCCCGTTCTTACCGCCAGTTCTTTCTGGGTCATCTCCAAGGACTCCATGACTTCCAGTAATGTGGCACCGGGGGGTGTGGCGTAATCAGGCTCAAATTCGTATTTTTTCAGTGCTTTCAACATGGCACCCTCCTTATTCGTTATGGGTGTCGGTAACTTCTATGATTTCGATCTCTGTGACTTCTTCCCTTGCCAAACTGCCATCACGTAAAGGGATTGGCTCGTTGGCGGGAATGAATATGAGGCGGTACGGATGTTCCAGGTCAACGGACAATTGCCCTTTTCTGTTGTTTGTCACTTCGTGGCACCTGGCTGGCGGTAATTGAGAGATGTCGACAAGACTATCGGCTGCCTTTAATTCACTCATCCGTTGTTGGAGTTTCAGTCCACGTTTTGCACCCAGGTGCTTAATGCTTTCCTTAGATTCAGAACAGATTTTCTGCAACTTCCTTGTTCTAAAGAATATACGCATATCTCTCGCTCAATTCAATATTTTTATTAACATGATGTGTTAATAAAAATTTTAGAGTTGGTGTTGGCCATCGCATGCCGCGAGATATGGATCCTTTCGTTATACCTGGTTGCATATGCTGCTTGGCTCTCGTGATCATTATGATATCTCTTGAGAAGACTCGTTTACCATGTGTAAAAGGAGCATTCGAGGCCGTCCTTTAGGGCGGCTTCAGCCGTTTTGAGCTCCCTGTTTATGCGCCCCTCTGTTTTCTTATCTCCCCGTGATTGTGCATAATTTATGCGTCAGACGCATAAATTATGCGCGGACGCAAATTTTAGCAGGCGGTTTGTTCTGCGGCAGAGCTCCACCACCTCAGCTCTTTTGATGGAACCGTGTTTTTCGATAGGGTTCAGAATCATCTGTCCTTACTGAATTTGCCAATCCGTTCCACTCAATGGCTTTGCGGCGCCAATGTTCATCAATAGCCTGAGTGAAATCCGGTCGTATAAGTTTGGCACGGGTTTCCAGCCAATCCTCCGACTCCTGTCTGATAACCAAACCCTCCATCATTCCGTCACGGAATTGGCTGGGGTTATTGAGCACGAGATCTCTCAGGGCGGCGAGTGTAGTTCTTTCTCTCAATAGTTCTGTAACAACAGGTAAATCGAGTAAGGCGGCAAGTTCATTTCGCCTTTTAGTGCTCCAGAAGCGCATGGTGGAGGAGTCATAGATGTCAAAGACTAGAAACCAATCAGGCAAGCGGTCATATGCAACGGAATGGCGGGCAGCACACCACTCTCCGAACAGGATGAGAGTATTGCCCAGCATCGAAATCAAATCATTTGCTCGGGGCGCTATCCAGGCGGAGAGCTTCTTGAATTGGCCGGCAAAAGGTTCGCGAAGATAGTCACCTCGGTTTTGAAGGCGCAGTACACCGTTCTGGTTGACCGAAACACCTAAATTGGCTCCGTCAATTTTTTCTTCCACTATTACAGAACCGGAGAGCAGGGCCTCCACCTCAAGAGGGGCAAGCACTTTATCATCGCGGGGAGAGCCTTTGCCGAGCCAGGCGATGTGAGGAGTATGAGGAAAACGCACAAAATCGGACATATTTACGCTGCCGGGAATTTTTTTTTGTGAAATTTCAGGATATCTGCCAAACAAATAAAGTCGATTGCAACACCATGTCTTTTCAACGCCTCCTCCCAGTCCAACCATTTACAATCAGTCCCCTGAAGAATAGGCGGATGTTGCGAATGGCCGAGAGCGACTGCGACGAATTTTTTATCAGGGTCATCGAAATTTAATAATTCAGGGTCATTCGGGAAATTTTCGTATTTTCCTGCACTGCTTTTCTTCAAATGAACGCTGTCGCATCGCTGTGCATTGCAGTTGTTTCTCAACACCCATTTTACAAAGATATCGCCAGCTCTTTTACCGCGGTGTGGCGTTGTTTTATTCTGATATTCCGCTAGGATTTCGAAGCCATCGTCAATGGCTATTCGACCCTTCTCCATAATTGCCTGCAATGCCAGAGTGCAGGCCTGCACACAATCACAAGAAGCATCTTGGTGCTGACCATTGGCAACGAGAACAATATTGGTATCGACAATTTTGATCGGAGCACTCATTTTTCCTGCTCCTTTCTGCGTTGCATCGCAGCTATTGTTCTTGCGGTGATATCGGCCATTTCGTCTCCGAAAAAGTTTTCGGGCCAATTTTCGATATCTCCGAAAAGATTGAGCTGCAGCGGCTCTAACTCCACTGAAGATCCTTTGCGTTTGCAAAAATAAACAGCCACGTCTTCATGGGATATTACCCCTTCTGCGATCCTTCTTTGCAAACGGTTAATGAAATGTTCGGAATGACTTTCAATAATGAATTGCACATTCCGGTTTTTGCCATTTTCCCGGGCTTTAATGGCGGAGATGAAGACATCGGTGATTTCTGCTTGGACCTGCGGGTGCAAGTGAATTTCGGGCTGTTCAATCCATACGGTGGAATGAGGGGGGCAATAAAATGCTTCAACTAAAACCGGCAGCACCTGTGATACGCCAAAGCCCACATCGGCAATTTTTACTTCGCTCGCTCCGGGCTGAGTCTTCACTAATACTTCATACTCTTTTCGACCCGGAGCCACTGGCTTCACCTTGAAATCATGGATAATTCCCAAATCCTTCAACCAGCCTGCGATAAACTCCGAAAACATTTGGAGCCGCATTCTCGTTCCACGATTTAATTGCCGTTTTTGCGCTTCCGCCGCTAAGAGTGCGGCAATGGCAAATTCACCTTTAAGGCCAACATCTTCCGGGGTGTCTCCCGACCAAAGATAGGTACGTTTTGGATGGTCTCGCAGTGGTCCGACATAATAAAAATGATCCAGCACCTTTTCTGTCGCTAAGGCGAAATCCATCAAGAAACCGGCATTTTGATAACGAGCCAAACTGTTGTCGGAGAGACGATAAAACTTTTCCGGATCCTCCATCGGCCATTTCCGGCCGTGACTCTTTACAAATCGATATGATTCCGATGTGAGATCAAATTTCCCTTTTTCGGTTTTGCCTAGCGTAATATTCAGTTTTTCTTCTCCACCTGCAGAGAGCTGATATCGCAGTGAATTGACTTCAGGTTGATCTGTCTTGCCGGCTCCGATAGTAACATCCAGTTTTAAAACATCTCCTTCATACTGCGCGCCCTCTTGAAGAGAATCAACCACCTTTATCGGTTCAGGCAGATTCCAGGACAATTCAAAGCTCAAGGCGTTTTCGGTTTTATGTTTATAAATGCAGTCCTGAAACGTTCCCAGATCAATCAGGGATTTGTTATCTCCCAGATGAAGTGCGCGACGACGATCAGTCGATTGAGCCGTTTGTTTCAGCGTCAAGAGGAGATGGCCCAGGCTGCTTTTCCCGGCACTATTGGTGCCGAAAATTACGGTAAGTGGCGCGAGCCGAATGCGTCCTGTGTCTTTCCATGCCTTGAAATTTTTTATTCGTAAAGAGGTCAGCATGATGGATACTCCTGGATGATTTTTTAAAGCCGATCCCATGCATCTAGGACCAGGTGCCCGGTGCGGTATTCGCCGAAGTTGCGGATGTCGTTGTTTTTGAGGACGCGGAAGGTTTCCGAGGGGTAGTCTTCGCCCATGATATCGGCGGGATCGAGAATATAGCGGAGTTCATCGCGGGTCAGGCCGTAGAGTCGGGCGTAATAGGCGTCGAGTTCTGCCCTGAGTTGGGCCCGGCGTTCGGGGTCCCATGCAAAGGGTGGTCCGTTATAGCCCATATCCTCGGCAAAAGGTTTTAAATCGTGGGCTGTATAAGTCAGTTCAATCACGCGAGGGAGAATGAAGTCGAGGTCGGATTGGGTATAGGCAGTTGGAGGTAATACGGGTATTTGTTTTTTTGTGTGAAATTTTATGTGGATGCCTCCGATCTTTTGTCGAGCAACATAATCATGAACGATTGAGCATTGATCAGCATAAAGACAGGCTGCCAGCAGTATGTTTTCAATTTGAGGCAGCATAATGAGAAAAGTATCTCCACAGGCACACCTTGGTATAACTCCTGCAATTACGCTACGTTCATTAGTTGCCGATGTGATATCACGCCAGCCCATAAGCCACCCCCGCCTCCAGCCGTGTTCATTCAGTCGTGATTCAACTTCATGGCTCGGTACCCAGTAGTATGGAGTTATGGAGTAAGCAGGATTTTGATAGGATGCAAGTTCTGTTGGTGGTAACACTCGGTATCCTCGATCAGCCCCGCGCGTCTCATAGGACCCCGCCCGATGATCATAAAAATATATAAATTTGGCTTCGTACAGAGGTACATATCTTACTGCATCTGGTAGCAACCAGTCATTACCTTCACGAACTCCCCCTTGCTCCAGGAGCTGCCTGTGAGTGCGGAAGAGGCCACTGGCAGTATTCATCATGAACATGAGTTGCAAGGTTACTCCCCAAGCATTGCCCTCTTTTCCAGACGCCTCGCTAATGAAAATGCCAGAATGACGATGGAGCTTTTTGGCTAGTTCGGCATCAGCCTGAGAACGAAATATGGGGCAGGTACGGGTGTTGGGGTTTATCAGTGTGATATCATCGGCGGTGAGAGTGAATCTCCGGCGATTATCTTGTAGATGCTCGGTTCGGGTGGCAAAGAAGAGGAAAACGGCATCCGGAATGTCGTGGCCTAAGGTGAGCAGGCTGAATTTCATGCGGCTGTCCACAGCCGGAAACAGCTTTTCTTTGTTCTCAAAATCAAAGAGGCTTACCACTCTATTACTTTCAACAATATTCTTAAAAAAATACAGTAATGTCCGGTTAAGTACTTGCATACAGGTTATTGGTTGAATTGTTGTCTT
>CAYTVF010000060.1:0-5466 GCA_964441345.1 uncultured Desulfopila sp.
ATGTTGCAGATAAGGGTGATCGTCGGATAGTCCATGAAAGGATCCATGAATGCGGTTTCCGGATCGGGAACGACAAGCATATCCGAGGTATTGATCGCCTGCCAGCCCCTGATCGAAGAACCGTCAAAGCCTAGCCCTTCCTCAAAAATCTCCTCTTTCAATTCATCTATGGGAACTGCGAAATGCTGCCAGATTCCGGGAAAATCAAGGAATTTGAAATTAGCCATGACGGCCTTGTTCTCTTCTGCCATCTTAATTACATCTTTTGCTGTCATCTATTTCCTCCTGAATTTAATTTTGAGTTAGAAAATGATTCTCACTCCAAGCCCAGCTTTGCCCTTATTCCTTATTCACTCTGCACTGTTGTTTTTCCCCCCTCCCCTGGCGGGAGGGGGTAGGGGGAGGGGGAGGCCGCAATGTGCACTATGCGGCAAATCCCACCACAGCTGGCAACCCCACCCACACCTGGCAAATCCCACCCACCCCTCAATCCCCTCCCGTCAAGGGAGGGGAGGATAAAAACCACTCATCGCCACCAGCCTGTTCGACTGGCTGAATAGTCTCAAAATAAAAACATTTCTGACATTTTTTGCAACAAGTAAATGAGATTTCATTACATGTTTGTCATTTTTTAAACAAAACACCACCCTTGCCAATTGCCCTGCGCTTGCCGATTATTTGCTTTCGCGGCCAATCGAATGGAGCAGACCCTGGGTAACCTCGTGCCTGAAATCCTCGTCGACCAGCTTCCGGCCTCTCGAATCAAGCACATAAAACACGTCTATCAACTGTTCGACCTCGGTTGCGATATACGCCTTATGAATGTTCAAACCGAAATCGGCCATGGCCTGGGTAATATGGTAAAGCTGGCCGGGGAGATCCGCCGCATACACCTCGATGACGGAATACATCTCCGAACTCTTGTTATCGATGACCACCTTCGAGGCCACCTCGCCGACCATCTGCGACCGCCGTCCGTACCCCGACGACAGTTTGCGATACAGCCGGTGACTGAGCCCCATCCTGTGCTCAATTGCCAGGTCGAGCTGTTCGTTGAGCGACCGCCACCCCTTCTCGGCAAAGCTGAGACCATCCATCGACCGGACATCGATGACATCGACAACCGTCCCGTCGGCCCAGGTAAAAATCTGCGCCTTGACCACGGTAAGGTTGTTCAGGGCCATCACCCCGCAGATCTTGGCCAGAAGTCCGGGGCGGTCGACGGTCATGATCAGCAGCTGCCAGGCATCCTCGGTCTCGCTGGCCAGAACCAGCGACCGCTGCCGCAGGAGCTGATAGTTATCGCGCTGGGTCAGCACATGTCTTGCGATCATTTCCGGCGAAAACGACAGGATGTAATCCGCGCCCAGGGCGCCGATATCGACCCGCAGGTCCTTGACCCCTTTCAACAGCCCCCGAACCTGTTCCCTCAGCCATTCCACCCCTTGTTCTTCATGGGCCATCACGTCATGGACGCCGTGGCGACCGATATCGAGATACGGATAGACCTTGAGGTAGAGCTCCTCCATCAGGGTGGCCTTCCAGTCGCTCCAGGCCGACGGACCGGTCGCCTTCGAATCGGCGACGGAAAGCAGGTACAGCATGCTCAGGCGATCCAGGTTGCCGATGGTCTCGGCACATCTCTTGATGAACACCGCGTCGTTCAGGTCCCGCCGCAGGGCATTCTCCGGGATAAAGAGGTGATAGTGGATGAGAAACTCAAGCGTCGCGCACTCCTCCCCGGAAAAACAGAAGCGCCGGCCGATATGTCCGGCCAGGCCAGCGCCTTCGATGGAGTGATCCCGGCCGGAGCCCTTGCCGATATCGTGCAGCAGCGCGGCAAGATACAGGACCTTCATGTTTTTAATATTCTGGGCGATTACCGCCCACCTGGCGACCAGGGCATGCAGCTCGGCCACGGCCTGGAGCGAATGGCAATCGACCGTATAAATATGATACAGATCATGCTGGGCCAAGGCGGTAATCCGGGAAAACTCAGGGATCCAGGCGGTCAATACGCCGGTTTCGAGCATGCTCTCCAGAACCAGCGAGATGTCTTTCGCCTCAAGCAGAATGGCAAAAAAGGTCCTGGCCAGCCGGGGCGAGGTCCGAACCTTGTCGTTGATCAGTTCAAGCGAGCCGAAAATCACCTTGCGTGTACGGTGGTGCAGCGGCAAGCCCGTTCGAGCCATGGCGAGAAACGCCCGCACCAGGGTCTGCGGCTTGGCCAGAAGCTGCTCCTTCGTCGCGGTCAGATGGACCCGCCCGGTTTTCACCTCTATGCCCTTCTCCACCACCTTGTCGTCAATGTGTCCGCCTTTGCCGGCCAGATCGAGAACCTCGTCCACATGATCGAAGAACAGATCGCTGATCACGCTGATCTTCTGGAGAGCCCGGTAGACATCGCGCATGAAACTCTCGACCCCGCGGATGCCGTCCCGGCTCTTATAGCCGAATGCTTTGGCTATATCGCTCTGCTGTTCGAAATAGAGCTGATCGTTCTTGCGTTTGCTGAAATAGTGCAGATAACTGCGCAGCCGCACCAGCATGCTCCGGGCGTCGACAAAATCGGCCTTTTCATCCGGGAGCAGGAGGCCGGCATCCTCGATATCCTGCAGCCCGTTCAGGCCAAAGACCATCCTGGCGGTCCACATCATCGCCTGGATATCGCGCATGCCGCCCCGCCCCTCCTTGATATGGGGCTCCAGGAGATAGCTGTGACTGCCGAAACGTTCGCGCCGGCTCTGCCGGTGCCCTTTCATCTTTTCGACAAAATCCTCGCGCTGCCCCTCGACGAACCGTTTGCGGTACGCCCCAAGCAGTTCCTCGTACAGCTCCGCCGAGCCATGAATCAAACGGGCGTCGAGCAGGGCGACCAGGAAGAAATAATCCTCCGCCGCCTGGATCATCGATTCCTCGACAGTCCGCACCCCGTGGCCGATCTCCAGGCCGGTATCCCAGAGCGGATAGAGCACCGCATCGGTAATCCGGGCGATCCGGTCTTTGATCTCCGGACGATAGAGAATCATGATGTCGATATCGGAGTATGGAAACAGCTCTTCCCGGCCATAGCCGCCAAGGGCGACCAGGGCCACATCCCGGCCGCAATCCTTGACCTCGGACTGTTGAAAACAGCCGATGATATACTCGTCGACGACCCGGCAATGGCTCCGCAGCTCCTTGTCTCCGCTCTTCGCCCCGGCCCAGACTTCCTCAAGGGCTCGCCGATTGGCCCGAAACGCAGTGATCAAGGAATTACTCAATACATCACTCAATGCATTACACCGCGTCACGGTTCTCTTCGCCGGTTCGCACCCGTACTACCCGTTCAATGGGCAGAACAAAAATTTTGCCGTCGCCGATCTTGCCGGTGTTGGCCGCCATCCTGATCTTGTCGACCACCTGATCGACCTGTTCCGCGGCGACAACAATCTCGATCTTGACCTTCGGAATGAAATCGACAATATACTCGGCCCCCCGGTAAATCTCGGTATGACCTTTCTGGCGGCCATACCCTTTTACCTCGCTGATGGTCATCCCGGTAATGCCGATGCTGTTGAGAGCATCCTTTACATCATCCAGCTTAAACGGCTTGATTATCGCTTCGATTTTTCTCATATCCTCTTCCTTTTCAATGCATCCCCACTTGTTCCGGCCCATTCGAGTTCATTCCGAGTTCATTCGTCGACCGGCTCATATAACACGTAAGGTAACACATTAATTCAAGTTCTGCACACCGACAAGTTCGACTTGATCATTCGGCGTAATTATGGCTCAATTATGGCTTAATTATTGTAAGCAGTTTCCGAATGTTCGGAAGAGTCCATCCCTTCGACCTCCGCCTCCTCCGGCAGGCGCATGCCCATGGTAACGTTTATCACCTTGAACAGGACCCAGCTGACCATAAAGGCATAGCCGCCGACCACCGCAACACCGAGCAGCTGGATCCCCACCTGAGCCGCATTGCCGAACAGCAGGCCGTTGACGCCGCCGGGATTGACCTCGGTCGAGGCGAAGATCCCGAGGCAGATGGTGCCGAGCACTCCGCCGACCCCGTGAATTCCCACCACATCGAGCGAGTCGTCGAGTCCGAGCTTGGTCTTGGAATTTACCGCCAGATAACAGACGATACCGGCCAGGCAGCCAATGATAATCGCCGAATTGGGACCGACGAAGCCCGCGGTCGGGGTGATCGTCGCCAGCCCGGCAATGGCTCCGGATGCCGCGCCGAGAGTCGTCGCCTGTTTCTGGGCAAGCCATTCCATTACGACCCACATGAGCATCCCCGCCATGCCGCCCAGGTGAGTCGCAACAAAAGCGGTTGCCGCGATCTCATCCGCGGCGAGAGCCGACCCGCCGTTGAAGCCGAACCAGCCGAACCAGAGCAGGCCTGTTCCCAGCATCGTCAGCGGCAGGTTGTGGGGCATAAAGCTGGTCTTGCCGTATCCCTTGCGGGGACCAAGCACCAGAACCCCCGCCAGCGCCGCGGCACCGCAGGTGGCATGGACAACCAGCCCGCCGGCAAAATCGAGAACCCCGATACCTGCCAGCCAGCCGCCTTTACCCCAGATCCAATGGCAGACCGGGTTATAGACCAGGATCGCCCAGCACAGGGAAAAGACCAGAAACGGCACAAACCGCACCCGTTCGGCAAATGCCCCGGTGATCAGGGCAGGAGTAATAATGGCA
The DNA here is from genome assembly GCA_964441345.1 of uncultured Desulfopila sp. Classification (GTDB taxonomy): domain Bacteria; phylum Desulfobacterota; class Desulfobulbia; order Desulfobulbales; family Desulfocapsaceae; genus Desulforhopalus_A. The sequence goes on from CAYTVF010000060.1 coordinate 4,690, forward strand.
AACATGCACTGGTAGACCATAAACACCGTCTGCGGAATGGTTTTGGCATAGTCGGGGCTCGGGGCATTGGTTACCCCGTTCAGGGCAAACCACGACAAGTCGCCGATAAATCCACCGACATCGGGACCAAACGACATGGTGTAGCCAAGATAGACCCACTCGATGCTTATCAACGAGATCAGAATCAGGCTCTGCATGATCGTCCCGAGCACATTCTTTCTGCGCACCATCCCGCCGTAAAACAGGGCCAAACCAGGTGTCATGAGCAGCACGAGCCCGGCCGCGGCCAGGACAAATGCGGTATCCGCCTTATTCATCGTCTTTCTCCTTACAGGTTGCTGTAGTACCGCCGGGCTGGGAGCAGCTCAAGGCGTCCTTCTCGTTGCCAAAGCTTTTTTCAACATAATTGTAATAACCGACGTCCAATTGGTATTCCGACCGGGGGTCTACTACAATCGCTGTGCCAAGGCCGAAACATCATCGCAACCTGTTGGTATATAACGATTCACCGGCAATTAATCGATTTCAGGCATTCGGATTATCGCTACATTTATGTAAATTATGATATTTTTTGTTACATTTATGTTGGCTGGTAACGGATGTTTCACATAAATGAGGGATTTTTCACAAATCTCTCCCTCTTTTCATCAAAGTTTACATATTGCCGGGAAACGGGTAAGGTACTAATGTTTGTAGAATTATAACTAGTCAGTTTATTGCAATGTTATGCACTTTGTCTGATTGGTTTTTTGCCTCCCCCCCCTTGACGGGAGGGGA
>CAYTVF010000060.1:5522-17232 GCA_964441345.1 uncultured Desulfopila sp.
TAACCCCCTCCCGCAAGGGGAGGGGGAACTTTATCAATCCAGTAACCCCCTTCCGTAAGCGCATGGGGGACTTTGTCAATCAAGCAACCATCATCTTTTATTCGACATACACTATGAACTTCAACGGCTCGCATTACCGGACCATCTGGCCCGACCCCCTGAACAATCGAAAGATCTGCATCATCGACCAGCGAAAGCTCCCCCATGATTTTGTCGTCGAGACCCTCACCACCACCGACGAAGTGGTCACCGCCATCCGGGAGATGCATGTCCGCGGCGCGGGGCTGATCGGCGCCACGGCTGGATTCGGCATGTATCTTGCTGCGCTGGAGGCTCCGGAGGCGGGATTTGCCGAATTCATGAGGCAGGCCGGCAGGAAGCTGGGCGAGAGCCGGCCAACGGCCCGCAACCTGCTGTGGGCGGTGGAACGGGTCCTGCAAGCGATAGCGATTACAAAAACAACAAGTTCCGATCCGCTGGCAAAGCGCCGGATCGCCTTCGACCTGGCCTGCGCCATTGCCGATGAAGACGCCCTCTTCTGCCGGCAGATCGGCGAGCATGGTGTGGAAATAATCAGGGAAATCGGCAGGCGGAAAAACGGCGCGCCGGTCAACATCCTCACCCACTGCAATGCCGGCTGGCTGGCTTTTGTCGATTACGGCAGCGCCACCGCGCCGATCTATGCGGCACGGGATGCGGGCATCCCGGTCCACGTCTGGGTTGATGAAACACGGCCCTGGAATCAGGGGACCAAACTTACAGCCTGGGAACTGCAGCAGGAAAACATCGCCAATACCCTCATCTGCGACAACACCGGCGGCCATCTCATGCAGCAGGGGATGGTCGACATGGTGATTGTCGGCACCGACCGGACCACCCATACCGGCGACGTCGTCAATAAAATCGGCACCTACCTGAAGGCCCTGGCCGCCTATGACAACAACATCCCCTTTTATGTGGCCCTGCCTTCATCGACTTTTGACTGGAACCTTGACAACGGCACCGAGATTCCGATAGAACAAAGATCTGAGCAAGAAATCACCACCCTCTCGGGCAAAGATGAAAACGGAGATGTCAGAACGCTTATCCTGGCCGCCCAAGGGACCAGGGCAATGAACTACAGTTTCGATGTGACTCCGGCCAGATTGATAACCGGGCTTATAACCGAACGGGGAATAATCAGACCGGAAAAAGAGGCCATCCATCGGCTCTTTCCCGAAGCCGGCATAAATACATAAATATATAGGCAAGCATATACAAGCAAGCCCCCCAGGACATATCATGAAACGACGAGAACAGAGAAAATTCATCCGCTACGATTCGCTGCATCTTCTGGATTACCTGATTCTGGATGAGGATGGCAAGGCCGGTTCGTATTCAATGGGCCGGACCATCGACGTCAGCGTTGACGGGATAAAGCTGGAAACGATCTACCCCCTCCAGACCAACACCCATCTCATGATCACCATCGGCCTCGAAGACGACCTCATCGACCTGGAAGGCCGGACAACCCATGCATCCCCCCGCGACGGGCGTTTTGTCTCCGGCGTCACCTTCCTGAAGATAACGAAGGAAGGCAGGCGCATTTTCACCAAGTACGTGGAAGCCTTTCGTAAGCGAACCTTGGAGCTGGAAATGAACGAGCCGCGGGAAGCCGCCCGTTAGGAGCCTGTCGGATTATAGCCCTTCGCGCCCCACCCTCAATTCCGGTCATGCCGGCCGTACACATCCTCGAAGCGGACGATATCGTCTTCGCCCAGATAACTGCCGATCTGCACCTCGATCAGCTCAAGGGGAATGACCCCCGGGTTCTCCAGGCGGTGCCGGTTGCCGGCCGGGATATAGGTCGACTGGTTTTCATACAGCAAAATTTCCTCACTGCCGTTGATAACCTTGGCCGTTCCGGCAACGATAACCCAATGTTCATGGCGATGGTGGTGCATCTGCAGGGACAGTTTGGCGCCGGGGTTGACGGTTATCCGCTTGATCTGAAACCGCGGCAGCTCTTCCAGCACGGTATAACTCCCCCAGGGCCGATAGACGGTGGTATGCTGGCTGAACTCTTTACGGGACTCGCTTTTCAGCCGGGTGACGACCTTCTTCACATCCTGGGATCTTGACAGGGGGGCAACCAGAACGGCATCGGCGGTTTCCACCACCAGCATGTCCTCCAGCCCGACCGTGGCCAAAAGCACGTTTTCCGATTTAATCAGACAGTTTCTCGTATCTTCCAGCAACACATCGCCGCGGACGACATTGCCCTGCTCATCCTTTTCCAGGACGTCCCATAACGCTTTCCACGAGCCGATATCGCTCCAGCCGAGATCGGCGGCCACGACGGCCCCTCGGGCGGTTTTCTCCATCAGCACGTAATCGATGGAATCGCTCGGGCACCTGGCCATCTCCGCTTTATCCAGCCTGAAGAACCGGCCATCTTTCGTCCCCTTCTTCACCGCTTCCTGCATGGCGGCAAGCATCTCGGGGGCATATTTGCCCATTTCCGCCATGAATGTGCCGGCCGCAAAGGCGAACATCCCGCTGTTCCAGAAATAATTGCCTTTGGCAAGATACTCCCTGGCAACGGCCAGATCGGGCTTTTCCTTGAACGAGGCGATGCGGGTGCCCTCCCCCCGCTCGATATAGCCGTAGCCGGTCTCCGGCCCGGTCGGCTGAATGCCGAAGGTGACGACGACTCCTTCGGCGGCAAGCTGCGCCGCCTGACAGACGGCCTCGACGAACTTTTCCTGCTGCAGCACCACATGATCGGCCGGCAGCACCAGGAAAACGATATCCTCGCCCAGCTTTCGGCAGTATTCCGCGGCGGCGCAGATCGCCGGGGCGGTATTGCGCCCCATGGGTTCGAGAATAATGGAAAACTCATCGAAACAGCCCAGTTCCTCGACCTGGGTCAAGGTGATGAAGCGGTGCTCTTCGCCGACCACGACAACCGGCGGCAACACGTCCGGCAGCTGCGCGGCTCTCAGCAGGGTGGTCTGCAGCAGGGAGGTATGGTTGGTCAGGCGCAGAAGCTGTTTGGGGTAGAGTTCCCGGGACAGCGGCCAGAGCCGTGAGCCTGTGCCGCCGGCCAGAATGATCGGTTGTATTTTTGCCACGTTGTATCCTCTTTCTCTTTTGTTCTCAGGGCGGACAGCCTTCACCGAATGAGGCTGAGCAGTTCTTTGGTCTTGTCGTGCATGAGCGGCGCATCGCCCCTGCTTTCGACATTCAGGCGGAGCAGCGGCTCGGTATTCGATTTACGGACATTAAAACGAAAATCGTCATAGGCCACGGACAGGCCGTCGGTGTAATCCTTCTCACCGTCATGGTACTTTGCCAGTATCCGGGCGATGACTTGATCCGGATCGGCGACTGTGCTGTTTATTTCGCCGGATACCGGAAACGCCGCCATGCGGTCAGTGACCAGCGTCGACAGCTTTCTCCCCTCCCGGCTGAGCAGGGAGGCCACCAGCAGCCAGGGAATCATGCCCGAGTCGCAGTAGCCGAATTCACGGAAATAATGGTGCGCCGACATTTCGCCGCCATACACCGCATTCTCCGAACGCATCCGTTCCTTGATAAAGGCATGGCCGGTCCTGGTCATCACCGGAATGCCGCCGGCCTCTCTCACCTGTTCCTCGGTATTCCAGGTCAGCCGGGGATCGTAGAGGATTTTGCCGCCCGGTTCCTTTTTCAGCATCTCCCGGGCGAGCAGGCCGACGATATAATAGCCCTCGATAAACCGGCCCTCTTCGTCCCAGAAAAAGCAGCGGTCGAAATCGCCGTCCCAGGCGATCCCCAGATCCGCTTTATGCTCACGCACGGCGCGGGCCGTCTCCGCCCTTTTTTCGGGGAGCAGGGGGTTCGGCACCCCGTGCGGAAAGGTGCCGTCCGGCTCGTGGTGGACCTTGATGAAATGGAAAGGCAGGTGCTTCTCCAACCGGTCGATGATCGCCCCGGCACAGCCGTTGCCGCTGTTGACCACAATCTTCAGGGGGGCAAGCGATTTCGTATCGATATAGCCCAGCAGGTGGCTGATATAATTTTCTTTATTATCACGGCGGATCAGCCTGCCCGGTGTTGCGGCGGGCCCCGGCAGACTGCCCGAACCAATCAGCCTCGCCATCTCCTTTAGCCCCGATTCCCCGGTGACCGGACGGGCTCCTTTTACAACAAACTTCATGCCGTTGTAGTCGGCCGGATTGTGGCTGGCGGTGACGATCACTCCGCCGTCGACCCCATCCGGTTCCATACTGAAGGCGGCATGATAGATCTCTTCGGTGCCGCAGAGACCGAGGTCGATAACGTCGGCGCCCATTGCCATGAGGCCTGTGGCCAGCGCCCCGGCCAGTTCCTCGCTGCTCAACCTGATATCGCGTCCGACTACGACCTTCTTCAGCCCGTACACCGCCGCAAAACTACGGCCGATCTGCGCCGCCAGCTCCGGATTCAGCTCATCCGGAACCTTTCCCCGGATATCATATGCCTTGAACGAGGCAAGGTTGCTCCCAGCCATTTTTTGTTTTCCTTTTTCCTGAGGCTTCGGTATATTCAACAGCTCTCCGGCGGAAGATTCTAAAGGAAATTCACCCAGACAGCAACAACCAAACAGACTATTCACCTCCCAACAACGCCACTTACTCACCATGAAAGGTATCATACTCGCCGGCGGTTCAGGCACAAGGCTCTATCCGCTCACCAAGGTGGTCAGCAAACAGATGCTCCCGGTCTATGACAAGCCGATGATCTACTATCCCCTGTCGGTGCTCATGCTCGCCGGGATCACCGAGATCCTCATCATCTCGACCCCCCACGATCTGCCCGGATTCAAGGAGCTTTTCGGCAACGGCGCCCAGCTCGGCCTGCGCATCGAATACGCCGCGCAGCCCCGCCCCGAGGGACTCGCCCAGGCCTTTTTGATCGGCAAATCCTTTATCGGAGGCGACTCCGTCGCCCTGATTCTCGGCGACAATATCTTCTTTGGCCAGGGTTTTTCCAAAATCCTCAGGGAAAGCGCCAAACTTACCAAAGGCGGGCTCATCTTCGGCTATCTGGTCAAGGATCCGGAGCGTTACGGCGTGGTCGAATTCAACGGCAACAATCAGGTCATCGGCATTGAAGAAAAGCCGCTCAAACCCAAGTCAAAGTACGCGGTTCCCGGCCTCTATTTTTACGACAACGAGGTTATCGCCATTGCCGAACAGGTCAAGCCTTCGCCCCGCGGCGAACTGGAGATCACCGACATCAACAACGAATACCTGCGCCGCGGCACCCTCCGGGTCGAACCGCTGGGCCGCGGATTCTGCTGGCTCGACACCGGCACCCACGAATCCCTGCAGCAGGCCGCAAGCTACGTCCAGGCAGTGCAGGAACGGCAGGGTCTCAAAATCGCCTGCGTCGAAGAGATAGCCTACCAGCTGGGCTATATCACCGCCGACCAGCTGGAAGGACTCGCTTCGGACATGCTGAAGAACCAGTACGGCCGCTATATCGCCGACTTTGTCGCCGAGGAAAAAAATAACAACAAGGTACGTTCATGAAAATAGTCATTATCGGCGCAGGCGGCCAACTCGGCTCGGATTGCTGCAACCTGCTCACCGCCGACAACGAGACCATCGGCTGCGACCTGCCCCGGGTCGATATCGGCAACGAGGCCGGCGTCAGGGAATATCTGACCGGTCAGCGGCCGGACGTGATCATCAACTGCGCCGCCTACACGTCGGTGGACGCCTGCGAGACGGAACTGGAACTCTCTTGGCGAATCAACGCCGAAGGGCCGAAATACCTGGCCCGGGCAGCCGACAAACTGGGCAGCCGGCTCATTCACATCTCGACCGACTATGTTTTCGATGGCAATAAACCCGCCCCGCAATCCTATGTCGAAACGGATCCGACCAACCCGCTGTCCCAATACGGCCGCAGCAAACTCGCAGGAGAACAGGCAGTCGCCTCCGCCTGCGCCAACCATGTGATTCTGCGCACGGCCTGGCTCTATTCGGCCTATGGTAAAAATTTCCTGAAAACCATGCTGAGACTGGCCCTCGCCAACCCGGGCCGCGAGCTGAAGGTGGTCGACGACCAGCACGGCTCCCTGACCTGGTCAAGGACGCTTACCCGGCAAATCGAGCAACTCCTCAATTCCGACATTACCGGTATCGTCCACGCCACCTCCGAGGCCCACTCGACCTGGTACGAAGCCGCCCGTTATTTTCTCGACGCCATGGAGGTCGGCTACGCCATGCGACCATGCACCACCGCCGAGTACCCGACTCCGGCCCACCGGCCGGCCAATTCAATTCTCGAAAATAAGGTGCTGAAGGATGCCGGAATATCGGCATTTGTGAGCTGGCAGGAAGATCTCGACAGATTCGTCGGCGAGCACCGGGAACAACTGCTCGCTGAAGCAAGGAGCTGATTGCTCGAAATGAGCAATCGGCAAAAGTCCTTAATGGTCTTCGTGGTAGCTGAAATCCTTGATGAGTGAACCGATAAGTTCCCGAGCAGCCGGTTCAAGTTCGTGGATCTGGAAGCCGGCGAGGAAAAAATCGGGATTGGCATCGCTTTTACACCAGCGGCTCGTCGCGGTAAAGATGATCTCGCTCTGGTCTTTCATCTGGGTCGGCAGCCGCATCCGCAACCTATAATCCTCGCCCACCGGGATCGGATTGTCACCGACCACCATGATGCCTTTTTCCGAAATATCGACGAGGTGACCGAGAATTTTACTGCTCATGCCATCAAAAACCCGCAGGTAAAAAACGAGATACTTGCGGTTCACCTGACGCAAATCCTGCTGGTCCCCTTTCTGTTCCCTGGTGTCCATATCCACCTCTCTCAAGCTAACTGAACCAATTCGACATCTCCTACCGCGCCTATCTTCTCGCCGCAGATAACCACCACGCCGCCGATCCCGTCGATGGTCCGGCCGACCTCCAGCGCCCGCCTGATTCCGGCGGCTCCCTCCGATGCCCTGCCCACCTCGTTGCCGAGACGGGTTGCCGCGGCATCGGCCAGAGCCGTGCTGCCGGCAATCACCGTCACCGAATCGGCCTCGCCGAAACTGAGGGAATGGCCGACCTTGCCCGATGAGGTGCAAACCGCCACCGGCATGGCCGCCCGGCCGAGATTGACGCCGACCTTGAGGCTGAGCGGCGACTGGCCGGCGAAAATGGCAACGGTGCAGTCGCTGGTCCGGCTGATAAAGATATCGCCGCCGTTTTCGACCACCACCTCCCGGCACCCTTCCCGCAGCAGCATCATGCCGATATATTCGGCAATGACTCCGGCCACCGCGGCCATCGGCCCAACCCCGGCGCAGCTCCCGGCGCCTAGCATCTCCCGCACTATCGGCGGGGCCAGGATATCGTCCGGCAGCGGCGTCAGGGCCCGTAAAAATTCCGGATAACGCTCGATATATTTTTCAATCTGCAGGCGAAACTGCAGGGCCAGTTCCAGCGCCCTGGCCGATACGTCCCGATCGGCGAGAATATGCAGATCGGTATCTTTAACCTTGGCAAAACTGGAGATCAAACCACTCTCGCCCGCAAGCGTCCGATAGGTCCGCTGCACATAGGAATCGGGTCTTTTAACCTTGGCGCCTTTCACTTCCAGTCATCCGTAATAGAGATTTTCTTCAACTGAGATTTTCTTCAACTGTCCTCCGTGAGTATAACGCAGGCCGAGTCCCTTATACAAGGGAGGTCAAGGCTTGGCCGCCGGTGGTTTTTGGTTGTTGTTGTCCGCCGGTGGCTTTTTCTGCTCATCGTTGCCGGTACCGGGGGTAAGGTATTCCTTCACCGCTTCGATCGCGATGGCGGGCTGCTTCTGCATAAGCGATTTCCGGACCTCCTCGCTGCGGATCAACTCCCGGGTAAGGTCCGCCGCTCCGCCCAGCGTCTTGCAGGTGGCGCATGTCCGCAGCGTCTCACTTTCCGGCGCCAGGATCATGCCCATCACAATATGCAGCAGCACCACGAGAATAACCGCCTTGGCAAAGCCGACCACCCCGCCGAGCAGGCGGTCGAACCAGGAGGTAATTGTCAGCTGGATCACATAACCGAGCATCTTGCCGAGCAGCATCACCACGACATAGGTGGCCAGAAAGAGGATGACAAAGCCGGCGAGGAAGACAACCGTCGGATTCGTCGATATGTCTCGCAAAACCGGAAAGAGTCTGTCATGATGCTGACTGGCGACAAAGTAACCGATATACAGAGCGAGCAGCCCGGTGATCTGCCTGAGCATACCCAGCCAGAGTCCACGGCCGATGAGAACCGCAAAGAGGCCTAAAACCACCAAATCATACACCGTCAAGATGCCAACCACTTTCATATAAGCCTCTGATCCAAAATGAATTTTAGCCCCTGCCTGCACCGAATCTCACCTATACAATTAGCAGGAACTATTGAAACTGCAAGCTTTTTCTTAGAACAGCCCGGAAACGAAAACCAGCAAGAATCCCATGGACAAATCACTCGAGAATCTCTTCCCCGGTAACCTGCACCGGGCAATGCTCGACCATTTCGGGATAGAAACCGTAGGCGTCGCACTCCTGAAACAGCCGGCCGTCGGCGGCGGACCGGGCCCCATCCTGCTTGACCGCTCGGTCGCCGGACTCCTCCATCCAAACGAAACGGCTCAAGCCGTCGCCTATAAGCTTGCGAAAAGAAGGGCGGAATATATCGCCGGCAGAATCTGCGCAAAACTGGCACTGGCAGGGTTCTGGGCAGGAAAGGGCGATCACCCGGCCCCGTCGGCGGTGGAAATTGTCAACGACCCGACCGGACGGCCGATTGTTCAATTCGTTGCCACCCCCGGATTCAAAGAAAAAAAATGGCCGTCGCCCGAGATATCGATCACCCACGGCGGGGCTTACGGCGCCGCCCTGGCAACGGACGCTCCCTGCGGCATCGATCTGCAGGAACAAAAAGATAATTTACTGCGGGTCAAGGACAAATACTGTACCGCGGACGAATACCGGCTGCTGCAGGCCTGCCTGCCGGAAATGGAGCAGATCCCCCGACTGTCCCTGCTGTGGGCCGCCAAGGAAGCGGCCAAGAAGGCTCTCGGCGCCTGGTGGATGCCGGGTTTTCTCGATCTGCAGCTTACCACCTTGCCGGAACCGAAGGCCACCGGCTGTATTGCTCTGCCGCTGACCGTGAGGAGTCCCGAAGCGCACCGGCTTCCTGAAAAGATCACAGTTCTTGCCGCAACCTTCGACCGGTACGGCCTCGCCGTATGCATCCTGCAGGAGGCTCGCGCCCATGCCGGAATTACCGGAAGTTGAGGTCATCTGCCGGGGCATCCGGCCCCACCTGGTCGGCCGGGTGATTACCGGGATCCTGCACAGCGGGAAATCGCTCCGGCAGGCCGTCCCTTTCGAGCGTCTGCGGCGCGAGATGCCGGGTCGCCGGATAACCTCGGTGACCCGGCGGGCAAAGTTTATAATGATCGGCATGGACAACGGCGCCCTGCTGATCATCCACCTCGGCATGACCGGCAATCTCGGCTTTTTCAACCCCGCCGCTCTGCCGGCAAAACACGACCATGTCAGATGGATTCTCGATAACGGCCTGGAACTGCGCTACAACGACAGCCGCCGGTTCGGCTCCGTCCGGATCCTCTCCCCCGAAGAAACTGCAGGTCTCGAACAAACCATCTTCAAGACCACCGGCCCGGAACCGTTCGGCGACGCCTTCTCCGCCGACTACCTGTATCGGCTGGCTGGAGGCCGGGAGGTGGCGGTCAAGACCTTCATCATGACCAACAGCGTGGTGGCTGGAGTGGGCAATATCTACGCCAACGAGAGCTTATTCAAGGCCGGCATCAGGCCGGACAGGAAGGTGCGGTCCCTCAGTAAGAATGAGTGGCGGAAGCTGGTTTCGGCAATCCGCGAGATCCTCAGCCAGGCCATCGAATGCGGCGGCTCGACCATCAGCGACTTCGTCAACGCCAGCCGGGAAAGAGGTTATTTTCAGATACATTTCAGGATCTACGGCAAAGGCGGCGAAAATTGCGCCGGCTGCGGCTCCATCATTGAAAAAACAACGATCGGCGGGCGGGCGAGTTACTGCTGCCCGAAATGCCAGAAATGATCGACGACAGCGTGGCCGAGCTCACGGCGAAGCAAAAGGACCGGCGACAAGGTAGACATCGACCAACTCGCCCTCAGCAAAGCGTGCGCAGCCCGGATGAAGAAGGATATAGCAATCGGCGATCTCCAGCTTCCCGGCAAACCTTACGGAACACCGCCCCCCTGCCAGCACCAGCACACCTTCCCTGAGCATCAGGACATTGCCGTGCTTTACTGCTATCGGATGCAGCAGATGGGCCTGCAGTCTTTTCGGCCCCGCATCCTTTACTCCCTGCATGGCCAGCAGTGCCGGCCCGACCAAGGTATGCAAAAGAGCGCTAACTGCGTGGGGCGGACCGGGCAGACCAAAAAACAAGGTCCGGCCCAATCTGCCAAAGAGGACCGACTTGCCGGGCCGCATGGCGATGGCAGCAAAAAACACCTGGCCGCCGGCATCGACAAACGCCTGCTCGACCAGGTCGTATTTCCCCGGCCCCATTCCGCCGGTGCTGATGAGGACATCGTACGGACCCTCGCCTGCCTGCGCAAAGATCGCCGCCAGATCCGGGTAGTTATCCGCAACTATGCCCAGATCCTTCGGGCCGGCACCATATGAAGCGAGTATGCCGGCCAGGAGGAATGAATTCGACGAGACTTTCTGGCCGTTCTCCAGCCCCGATGGCGACGCCTGCAATTCACTGCCGGTGCAGAAATAGCCGGCTGCGGGCCGGCTGCCGACCGCAACCGCATGGACCCCGCAGGAAGACAGGAGCTCAAGGTGCTCGGCCCGCAACCGCACCCCGGACCGGACCAGCGTTTCCCCCTGGGCCATTGCACTGCCTGGTTGGCGTATGAATGTCGGCCCTCCCGAAAGGAGATGCCCGTCGATGAGCACCTCGCCGTCCTGCTCGACACACTGTTCATAGGGCACAACCCGTTCGCTCCCGTCCGGCACACAGCCGCCGGTCATGATCCGGCAGGCGGTACCGGCCGCCAGCCTCTCGACCACACGCGTCTGTCCGGCAGGGATTTCATCGACAATCCTGAATCGCTGCGCGCCCTCCCCGCCTCGACCGCCCGAGCCGATCACGTACCCATCGCGGGCAGACTCGGCAAATGCCGGTACCGACTGAACGGCCACGATATCGGAAAAAGCAACCCGTTGGCGCGCCTCTTTCAGCTCGACTGTCTCACAAGGCAGAGCGCGGAGATTTTCGGCGATGATCCGCTGCGCTCTTTCGAGGCTGCAACACTGGTCGTCAGTGATATTGATCGCCTCCGATCCCGGTAAACTCCATTTTTCGACCATCCCGCCCCCTGCACGTTATCGGCTCTGTCGCAGGTCGCCGAATCTCGGTCGGGCACCTGCCGTTTCTAGTCAGATCGACATGGTAGCATCTTTTCGAAAAAAGCCCGCTAAAATAATCAACCTCGTCATTTTGATTCGCTTGCAATCGCTCTCACCCGAGTGTCATGTCAAGCCTCAGATTTCGCAATTTCCTGCGAGGCACGACTGAGAGCGCATAGCAGCGCTATGCAACCAAAGAAGGTAACTATTCAGTTTGTTTCAAGAGTATGCACTTTGTCTGATTGCTTTCAGCTTCCCCCCCCCTTTCGGGGGGGGGGGGGGGGGGGGGGGGG
>CAYTVF010000060.1:17261-17702 GCA_964441345.1 uncultured Desulfopila sp.
CTTCCCCCTCCCCCTACCCCCTCCCGCAAGGGGAGGGGGAACTTTGTCAATAGAGCTGAATAGATACCAAAGAAGTAACGAAGTCAGGAAGCCAAATGGGCAAGCAAGATGTGACAGACGAGGCTTGACAGGACACTAACCAAAGCCACATTCACAACCCCTTCCGGTGCCTTTTCCGCAAACTGAATGGATCTTGTTTCACCATCTGGAACAGCGCCGGTTGACTGGAATTCATTACCAACTATCCTTGCCAAATGGCGTCAGCTCAACCTTTGGCTGAATCACCAGACCGGCCCCCAATGCAGACAATAAACGGAACAGACTATCTATTCGGCAATTGGGATTGCCGTTCTCCAGAAGTGATACCTTTTTATTTCAATAATATGCACTTTGTCTGATTGGTTGCAGCCTCCCCTCCCTTGACGGGAGGGGATTGAGGGG
>CAYTVF010000060.1:17720-19877 GCA_964441345.1 uncultured Desulfopila sp.
CTCTTTGCGGCTTCCCCTCCCCCTACCCCCTCCCGCAAGGGGAGGGGACCTTTGGCCATAGAGCTGAATGGATACGGACTCATAAACATGCCTGAATGCAAATCTGCATGCTTTTACCCCAAGGGGGTACTGAAAAGAAATTCGCAGGATTCTTCGTGAATGGACCGAGGAGCCGCAAGGGGCATTCGTAACTACCTCGACCCCTTTCGCGCCAGGACGGTCTTTACGGTTTTGAAGATAATCAAAAGATCGAGAGCAAGGGAGAGGTTTTTCAGATAGTAGAGATCATATTCCAGTTTCTTCAGGGCATCCAGTTCCGAGGCTCCATACGGATAACAAACCTGCGCCCAGCCGGTAACCCCCGGCTTGAGTTCATGACGTATGTCGTAGAATGGAATTTTCTTCACGAGTTGATCGATAAAAACCCGTCTTTCCGGCCGCGGCCCGACAAGGCTCATTTCTCCCTTGAGGATATTAAACAGCTGGGGCAGTTCATCAATCCTGAGACGGCGGATCACGGCGCCGACCCTGGTCACTCTCGGATCGTTTTCCGCGGCCCATACCGCGCCGTTTTTTTCCGCATCCTGGCGCATGGAGCGAAATTTTATCAGGCGAAAAGGCCTGTTTTTCTCACCGACTCTTTCCTGAATGTAAAAAACCGGCCCAGGACTCTCCAGCTTTATAAGCACGGCGGTGACGAACATAAACGGCAGACAGGGGAAGAAGAGAACCGAGGCCAGGACCAGGTCGGTCAACCGCTTGCAATGATAGGTCCAACGGCTGAACGCAAAGCCTTCGGAAAAAATTATCCAGCTTGGCATCACCTTTTCCACCAGGATCTTTCCGGTGATCCGTTCGTAAAAACTTACACCCTGCTCGATGGAGATCCCCTGCATCTTGCATTTTAACAGAGTCTTGACGGGAGTTTCTCCCCTTCGGTCATCCAGTGCGACAATAATCCGTTCCAGTTTATGCTTGAGATAAAAATCCTCATAATCTTCCAATCGGGATCGAACAGGCGCCCTGTACGGATTGAAGACCGGTTCGCCGGTCCCGACAAAACCGCATACCTTATGCACCGAATCCTGAACGCCCTCTATCTCCCTGGCGATTTCGCAGGCAAGGGTGCCGGTGCCGACAACTAGCACATTCTGCACAAAGAAGCGCTTTCTCAGAATGAAATAATATGCTCCCCGCCATGAAAAAACAGTCAGGCAGATAACCAGATAGCCGCTCCAGAAAATCTGCGTTGTTATGATCATGAAGGGTGCGACATAATAGATAACGGCCAGAATAACGCAGCCGGAGCCGAACGCCTGGGTCATCCGGGTGACCGTCCTGGGCAGCGATATTTCGCCGCTGATGTCGTAGAGGTCGAAAAAGTAGAGGCACAGCTGAAAAATAAGGGTAACCAGCAGCGCCCGTGTTGCATTCAGCGGCAGATCCAGGAAAAAGAGCCCGGAGCCCAGTATGTACCAGTCGACAGCCAGCAGCGATAAAAAGATGAGCAGCGTCTCGCCAAGAGAGAATATAACCTTTCTTAAGGGATAATATGTGTTAAAGAAGGTCGGCATCGTTTAAACTTTACCTCTTCGATATTCGGAAAGATTTGCACAAAGTGGCTGGCATAGTATTACAAATGTCTTAAAAAAACAATATGGTTATGAACAATTCTCAGCCTTGTTTTGTGGTAGGGTGCACTTCGTGCACCACCATTGGTGCACGAAGTGCACCCTGCATCCTGATCGTTCTTGCATCTTAGGGGCTGAAAGATTATTTCTTAGATTTATAACTATTTTGCAATCATACGTTTCAAGCAACCACCAAGACACATCCTCTTGCGGGGCAGATCTTAAGGGGAGAACGCGGCACGGCCCCACATTGTTTTTTGGATGGCAGGTAAAAATGGAACCGGATAAAATTACAGCTGAAATTAGCAGGTTAAGTATACCGCAAAAACTGATCCTGGCTCAAGATATTTGGGATTCCATTGCCCTTGAGGGCAACAACCTCCCAATGCCTGAGTGGCAGAAAAAAGAACTTGAAAAACGGTACGGGCAGTATAAGCAGAACCAAGTAGAGTTACATGATTGGCGGCAAATTGTGACTGATCAAGATAACTGATGGAGAAACCCGAAAAAATGTGCAAGATATGTG
>CAYTVF010000061.1:0-19741 GCA_964441345.1 uncultured Desulfopila sp.
GGAGCGATCGCTTGCCGCCCAGACCGCCCAGATCGGGGCGGCCGAAGCCGAACTCTACCCCGCTTTCAAGCTGAGCGGCTCGGTGGGTCTCGATGCCCTGTCGGCCGGCAAACTGTTCGACTCCGCCAGCCGCGGCTCCTCCTTCGGCCCCGGCGTCAAGCTGCCGATCTTTGAGGCCGGGGCGATCCGGGCCAATATCCGGATCCAGTCCGCCCTGCAGGAAGAAGCGTTGGCCGGCTATCGGGCCGCCGTGCTCAAGGCGCTCGAGGAGGTGGAGAACGCTCTTACCGCCTATGCCGAGGAACAGGGGAGAAACCAGGCCCTGCACCAATCGGCCGAGGCGGCCGGGCAGGCATCCGCCCTGGCCGAAATACAGTTTCAGGCGGGACTGGTCAATTTCACCGCGGTCCTCGACGCCAGACGTTCATTGCTCTCGTTCGAGGATCAGCTGGCGCAGAGCGGGGGAACCATGACCCTCAATCTGATCCGTCTCTATAAGGCGCTGGGCGGCGGCTGGGGTTCTTTTCCGCCGGAAACGGCCACGACAACAGGGGAATGACACGATGGCGCAACACACTCCACAAACAGGTCGGGAGAGCGACATCATCGCGGGCCTGAGCACGCCCGAAGGGGCAAAACCTGGAAAACGGCTGAAGCTGCTGTCGATCTGGTTGGTTGTCATTCTGCTGACCGCGGCGGCGGGTATCGGCTTATGGGCCATGCGCGACAACGCCGGGACAAACCGCTACAAGACCCGGCAGGCATGGCAGGGCGACATCACCGTCACGGTCAACGCCACCGGCAATCTCCAGCCCACCAACCAGGTGGTCGTCGGCAGCGAACTCTCGGGCATAGTCAAGGCGGTCGAAGTCGACTTCAACGACCAGGTGAAAATCGGCCAGGTGCTGGCCCGGCTGGATATCTCGAAACTGTCGGCCCAGATCCTCCAGTCCCGGGCCATCCTCGATTCGGCCCATGCCAAGGTGCTGCAGACCGAAGCGACCGTCAAGGAAAGCCGCGCCGCCCTCGACCGGCTGCACGAGGTCGGCAGGCGCAGCAACAACAAGGCGGTATCGAAGAGCGACCTCGACAGCGCCAGGGCCGCCCTAGATCGCGCCAGGGCCGACCACGCCGCGGCCCGCGCCGTGGTATCCCAGGCCGAAGCCACCCTCCAGCTGAACCGGACGGATCTGGCTAAAACCGAGATTAAATCTCCCATCAACGGCATAGTCCTGACCCGGTCGGTGGAAACCGGCCAGACCGTGGCGGCCTCGCTGCAGGCCCCGGTATTGTTCACCCTTGCCGAGAATCTGGCCCAGATGGAACTGCACGTCGACGTCGATGAAGCCGATGTGGGCCGGGTGCAGGCCGGGCAAGAGGCAACCTTTACGGTCGATGCCTATGCGGAGAGAAAATATCCAGCCGAGATTACCCAGGTCCGCTTCGGCGCCAAAACCACCAACGGCGTGGTCACCTACGAAACAATTTTAAAGGTCGATAATTCCGATCTGTCCCTGCGGCCCGGAATGACCGCCACCGCCGCTATCATCGTTACCAAGGTCACGGACACCTTGCTGGTGCCCAACGCAGCTTTACGTTTTAACCCGAAGATGAAGGAACGATCGCGAGACAGCGGGACCATCCTGAGCAAGCTTATGCCCGGTCCTCCCCGGCGCCCCGGCAAACAGCGGGAGAGTACCGGACCTGCCGGAACAGCGCAGCGGGTCTGGACCCTAGTCGATGCCCAGCCGGTCGCGATGCCGGTAACGACCGGACTTACCGACGGCTCATCCACCCAAATCGTCGGCGGCGATGTCAAGCCCGGCATGGAACTGGTGATCGATACGGAGAGTGTGGCCAAATGACCATCTCCTCTGCCACTGAGCCCTCTCCCCCTGTCCTGATCGAGCTGCAGGGCGTGACCAAGGTGTACGGCACCGGCATTGCCGCAATGCATGCCCTGCGCGGTATCGACCTCACCATCCGGGCCGGCGAGTTCGTCGCCGTCATGGGCCCGAGCGGTTCGGGAAAATCGACCTGCATGAACATCCTGGGCTGCCTGGATAGGCCAAGCTCGGGTTCCTTCCTGTTCGAAGGGTATACTGTCGGCGGATTGTCCCGCAATCAGCTGGCCCTGATCCGCAGGCATTATCTGGGCTTCATCTTCCAGGGCTTCAATCTGCTGGGCCGCACCTCGGCGCTGGAAAATGTCGAACTGCCGTTGATCTATCGCGGCATCCCGGCGGCCGAGCGGCACCGCAGGGCCCGGGCGGCCCTTACGACCGTGGGTCTGGCCGAATGGGAGAGCCACACCCCCGGCGAGTTGTCCGGCGGCCAGCAGCAGCGCGTGGCCATCGCCCGGGCCATCGTCACCGAGCCGAAGGTGCTGCTCGCCGACGAGCCCACCGGCAATCTCGATTCGGCGCGGAGCATTGAAGTCATGGAGCTGCTCACCACCTTCAATCGCGATCGGGGCCTGACGATCATCATGGTCACCCATGAACCGGAAATGGCTGCCTATGCCGGCCGCCAGATCCATTTCCGCGACGGCCTGACACCGTCACCCTCCCCGTGAGGAGTGTCTGATGATCCGTGAAACCATCATCCTCGCCTTCCGGGAGATCCGCCGCAATGTTCTGCGCTCATCGCTCACCATCCTCGGCATCGTCATCGGTGTGGCCGCCGTCATCACCCTGGTGACCCTGGGGCGCGGGGCCACCGCCCAGGTAGCAGCCGAGATCTCAAGCCTCGGCAGCAATCTCCTGCAGATTCGGCCGGGCCAGGGATTCCGGGGCCCCGGCGGAGCAAGCGGGGCCGCCAAACCATTTAAGGCAGATGATGCCACGGCCATCGCCCAGCAGATCGCCGGAGTTGCCGCAGTCGCCCCGCAGGCAACTCGTTCCGCCCAGGTCATCGCCGGCAACGTCAACTGGTCGACCACCATTGCCGGCAGCACCAATGATTTTCTGTCCGTCCGAAACTGGTCGCTTGCCGCCGGACGACCGTTCACCGAGGGTGAGCTTCGCTCGGGAAAATCGGTATGTGTGCTGGGCGCCACCGTCAAGAAGGAACTCTTCGCCGACCAGGATCCGCTAGGGGCATCGGTCCGCCTCGGCAACATCACCTGCCAGGTCATCGGCATCTTCGCGACCAAAGGCCAGTCAAGCGGCGGCAACGACCAGGATGACTTCATCCTCATCCCGCTCCATACCCTGCAGCGGAGAATCGCCGGCAATACCGATATCAACGCCATCTACGTCTCCGCCGCAGAGGGCGTTTCCACTCCCAAGGTTAAAGAAGATATCGAGCGGCTGCTCCGTGAACGTCGGCGCATCGGCAGCAACCAGGAAGACGACTTCTTCGTCCGCGACATGCAGGAGATCATGAGCACGCTTACCGGCACCACCAGGATCCTCACGACCCTGCTTGGCGCGGTTGCGGCGGTCAGTCTTCTGGTCGGCGGCATCGGGATCATGAATATCATGCTGGTCTCGGTTACGGAGAGGACCCGGGAAATCGGCATCCGCCTCGCCATCGGGGCAATGGAACAGGACGTTCTCCTGCAGTTCCTGGTCGAGGCGGTCGTGCTGTCCTCGTTCGGCGGCCTGTTCGGCATTGCCTTTGGTCTGGGCGCGGCGGCGCTTGGCGCCCGGGCGATGAACATGCCCTTTATCTTCAGTCCCGCCATTGTCGCCGTGGCCTTCCTGTTTTCCGGCGCGGTCGGAATCGTGTTCGGTTTCTTTCCCGCCCGCAAAGCCGCCCGGCTCGATCCCATCGACGCCCTGCGCCACGAATGACGATGAACGTACCGGCAGGGAGAGACTCCACCGTGAAATCAACAAGTTTCTGAGAACGGACCAGAGTAAAAAACCCGAATAACCTTGCATGATTCGAGGAGTTTTGATATCTGAGCAGAGAAAGCTCTTTTTCACCCATCCTCTTCAACAATTTTTAAAAGGAATAAACATGAACAAAAGTGATTTGTTAGAGAAGGTAGCAAAAGATTGCGATATCAGCAAAACCACCGCCGACCAGGTATTAACCAGCATCGTCGGGGCAATTACCACAGCCGTTGCCGCGGGCGACAAAGTAACCCTGATCGACCTGGGCACCTTTTCCGTGGCCGAACGAGCCGCCCGTGAAGGACGTAATCCCAAAACCGGCGAGACCATTGCTATCCCTGCCAGAAAGGTCGCCAAGTTCAAGGCCGGCAAGAAACTTGCCGATGCCGTGATGAAATAAATAATCGTATCTATTCAGCTCTATTGACAAAGTTTCCCCTCCCCTGGCGGGAGAGGGTTAGGGGGAGGGGGAGTCGCAAAGTGCGACTTCGTTCCAAACTCACCCACCCCTCAATCCCCTCCCGTCAAGGGAGGGGAGGTTAAAACCAATCGGACAAAGTGCACCACGGCCGGCAGCTCGGCCATTGTGTATACTTTCCGAATCACAGTCTTTCAGGATGCAACGTCATCAGAACAAGAGGAGAAATTCACAACATCAATTTCCAAACAGGGGAGGAGCAAATGTCTGAACAGATGCCAACGATTCGACCATTAGAGGTGCAATTGGTGGAAGAAGTAAGATCATGCCGGTCCTGCCAATGGTTCTGGGGGGGAACTCCACCGTACGGACCATATCCGTCCTTTGACTGGAAGGAAAAATTTCCTGAACATTTCAGGAAGAGCAACGCCTGGGAAATGGGCCAGAAGAGTTTTCCGCTCATGAAGGTCCGGGTCAACGGGCCAAGACTCGTCGCCCCGGCCATTATGCATGGCTGTCGCAAAGCCCCGATCATGACGATGGGGATCAACCCGAATCTCACCTCGTACTTCCAGGGAACCGCGGGAGCACGGTGGGCCTATCCCGATTTTGCCGATATCGCCAACTACGCCTATTACTATCGCTTCCAAACCATCTATCAGGAGAGTTTCGATCTCCCGTTCATTCAGGAAAACAGTCTCCCCGGCACGGAGATACTTGCCGAGGACGACGGGTGGTTGCTCGGCGCGGAACGCAGCATCAGCCATCGCTGGATGGAACTTACCGTCAAGTATAAAAACGAAGGGCAAAATCGGAAAATCGAGGTGGCGTGGACGGATCGGGCACGCGCTGTCGTCCTGGTCGAAAAAAAGGACCCGGACCGGGATCCCTTCTCTTTTCGCAAAGGGGATGTCCTCGCGGCAAAACTTGGTGTTCCCGAAAATGTTCAGGCCATGTTATATGAAAATACCACGGGGTATTACCAGCGCTTCATTCCCATCCTCGAACAGTTCTCGGCCCACATCAATAAAAGCCAGCCGCCGGGCGGGGCCATATCGCCTGCAGTGCGTCTCCGGCTGGGCGAGGACGTTGCCCAGCACGACATGATCTCCTGCGCCTCCCCGGGATGGGGCGATAAATACGATATCCCCTGCGAATCCATAACGAAAAAGTGCGTAGCGGAAAAACGCTTTGCAATTTCCCAGCTCCTCCAGAGCCGGCCCGCCGTGCTGGTGCTGGTCGGCGGCAGTACGCTGCAGATGTTCGGCGAATATTTCGGCGACTCGATCGATCTCGATTACGCCGATAAAGACATCTATCAGCTGCTCAAGGAGACCTGTAGGCGAAAAAAATACCTCACCGTCGAAACCGGCGGATATCGTCTCAAAACGCGGCTGATTGCCTGCCCCCACTTCTCCTACTACCAGAACTACCTCTGCCAGTCCCGTTTTTCGGCGGAGGCCTGGACCGCCTTCACCAAGGATTTCCCCGACGATGCGGACATCCTGGGCAAGGCCGGCCGGATCAACGACAAGGGCTATGGCGAGGTCACGCCCCTGGAGATAAAAGGGACCGACGATCCGATCCAGAAGGAACTGAGCGTCGCCGCCTGGGGCGTGATTATGGCCTACTTTTTCGATCCGAACAGGATGATTGCCGAGGCGCTTATCGACGAATATGCCGACGGCAACCTGAGGCTGGACGACTCCCGGCAAAGGCTGCGGAGGACAGACGGGCCATGCGGTTTCTGCGACAATTCCCTCTGGCGCTTTCCCCAGAGCTGCCTCTACGGCAAGCAGGATACCACGCCCTACGAATCCGGGTATTTAAGCAATATCGTTGACAAAATCATTTCATAAAAGATCGCCCGGGCCAGATAGAGAAGGCGCCCGCGCACCAGCCGTATGCGGGAAGCAAGGACGGTATCATCTCCCTGCTTCCCGCATCGCCCCGCAAGTCTACCCGGCTTGCGTGGATTTCCTCACCACGCATCGATCCGAATCGCCGGTAAAGATGAAATCGATATAGCCGCCATCGGGAAGATCCGCCCGGTCCGTCCATTCAAGCGAGCATCGCCGCGCCAGCTGCTCACCAAGCAACTTCTCGGCCGGAACATCGTTGTAGGTCTCCGCATAGGTCGAGACAAGCGCATACCGCTGTTTATTGTCAGGTGGCTCCCGGGGCAGGAGTTTTTCCAGGATACCATCCTCCGGCAGCCCATTCGCGCTGCCGTGATGGCTCACCTTGAAAAAATGGACCGGCTCGATCTTGTTGTTTTTATGCATCAGTTTCCAGCTCTTATGTTCGGCATCACCGGGAAAAAGCAGTTTCCAGCCACGCCAGGAGAGGGTAAAGACCACCGAGGTATTATTATTGGCCTTATCGATGGCAAGAAGGTTTTCATATATACCTCGTTTTCTCATGGCGACGAGGTTATAAAAGGCCCCCGCATCGACACCCGAAGGCGGCAGAATCCGCACCGGCTTTTCCGGCGATTGCGAAACTCCTTCCCCTTGCCCGCCGCCCTCTTCGTCGCCCAGAGTCAATGCGCTGATACGCGAATAATAAATGGTCGTATTCTCTTCCGGCCCCCATATGTCGAAGACCGCCTCTTTGAACGGATGAGTCCCGCTCTGATCGAAGTCTCGATAGACATAGGCCCGTTTCTCGGACAGCTGCCGAATATGCTGAACGCATTCGGAGGTTTTACGGGGATTGTTGATCTCAAGCAACTGCTGCAGGGATTGCGCGTTCAACCCTTCCATCGTCCGGGTCTGCTCGGCGGTCTCATCGTATGCCTCGGCCAGGGACTGCTTACGCTTTCTCGCCTCTACGTTTCTCTCGTAATAATCGGGATCGGCGGAGGCGGTCAGCCAGACATAATCGGCCACCAGCGAAATTCCCCTGCCGGCGCAATAGAGCGGCCCCTGAACATGATCGAGGTGCTCATGGGTCATGATATAGAGATCCGCCGGCCTGCCGCCGAGTTGGCTTTGGATGTCGTCGATTACCGCCGGAAAAACATGGTCCCGCCCACCTTCGCTGCTGGCGGAGTTGCCGATATCTATGACAATATGCCGCAGGACTTCCTCGCCTGCCGCCGATCTGTCCGGCAGGGAAATAAGAAATGCATCGCCGAAACGGACATTATATGAGCGAATCCGAAGTTCATTCATCTCTTCTTCCTCCTTTATCGTCGCCTATGAGGTGTAACATCATCCCCATGCCGCGAACTTTCATGTCGTTTTTTGTCAGAGAATAACAGACCCTGTCACTCAGTTTCAGCTCACTGGAACACCAGCCGCCATCGTTTTGCGTCAGCAGCCCTTCCGCCGCCAGCCACCGGAGAAGATTGGTCCGGTCATGGGACTGCTCGGCCGCTTCACCTTGCTGCATCCGGGAGTCGGAGCTGAGAAGAGCCAGAATTTTTTTCCTGTGCCAGTCTATGACCAGGGTCGAACCAACGGTCAGCCGCCGCTTTGCCGGATAGCGGCCGCCAAGCGGATTATCCTCCTCCTTTTGCCAGGATACCTTGAAGATGCATTCACGGAGATCCCGCCAGCCATCGTGCTGATAGCTTTTCTTGGTTACATCCAGACGCGGCCGGACATTGAAAGGGATCGCCGCCGGGATCCCCAGGAGTTCCCTGTTCTCCTCGGCAAACTCATGGGCAAGCCAGTCATCGTCAACCAGGGTCTGCAGGTCGATGTGCTGCAGACAGCTGTCGTCGTAATCGCAGGGAACGGACAGCGCCGCCTTGTCCGGTACGATCCGGCGTGCGGCAAACTCATGGGCGAGCCATTCTCTTTCCCGGCCGCTGTCCGGGTGGGCCGCCTGATCGGCGGCGACAATGGCCCGGCCGTAGTCGGCAAAAGAAACCTCGCCCGGCGGCAGATAGTCGAGAGCGCGTAGAATCATCCGCTTGAATTGTTCGGCCGCCACAAAGAGCGCCTTGCCGGACGCGGACGATGTCGTCCTATTTTCCCGGGAACCGATCCGCTGCTTGCGGTCCTCATGCATCTCAATCATCACCCGATACAGGGCGCCGCTCAGCACCTGGCCGAGGGAATGGGGACTGCAACGGTCGACCCTGTTCTTCTCGACCGCATCCGGATCCAATGTCTTGTCATTATTCAACGATCGCAGGCTGCGAAAATATCCCTGCCCTTCGTCCCCGAACGATTCGGCGATCTGGTTGAAGGCAGTATCGTTCTCGATTGTACCTCCGGTCTGATCCAGGACCTTTCGGCGCAGCTGCGGGCGGCGAAAGGCGATGATGCCGGCGGTAAGATCGGCTATCGCCTCGTGCAGCGCCAAAGACTGCGGAGTAACGGCATCGTAGAGATCCGGAGCTATGCCATCCAGGATGGCATGGGCGGTCTCATGGGCAATCACGTCGCTGTTGAGAGCGGCATGAATCAGCTTCGATGTCTTGGGGTCCCGATGCCAGAATAACTGGAGGCTATGCGAGTCCCGTTCGTAAAATGCATTTTTCATGTTCCCCGCCTGAGGGATTACCAGGAGCTGGGCCCCATCGAAGGCCCATCTCAGCCTGCGCCCCAGGACATCTTTCTCTTCAAACATGCACATGGTCAGGAACACCGTGGCAAATGCATTGACCTGGATAAACTTCGGGTCGGTCCGATTATTGTCCCGGTTAAGTCCGCCGCCCACGTTATAGGTGCCGTATTCGTTCGGACCAGCGGGAGGGCAGAATTCCGCCCCGGGGCGCAATGCACAGTTATCGGCGATGAGATCCAGAACGGCGATTCGTCTGCTCACCGGGCCATCCAGAAAAAAATCATCGGCGCATTGTTCGGCGGTGAAACGATGAGTGTCGATGGGATTGAAATCTTTCAGATCGGCGGTCAAGGGGTCCTGCACAATTATCGGCAATTGAATTTTCATCCGTTACCTCCTCTGCGTGTTGGGTTTATTGCTACCACCTCTTCGATAAAGGACTTGCGGCGATGAAATTAAAACTGAAAGAGTCTGAAATTCCTGAAAATCACCCGGTTTGCCGGAGGGGTGCCGCCTTTTTTCCAGTGCTTGGCCGCAAGGCGGATAAAAACGTCCGCACCGAGACTGGGCACCAATGACGCACCGGAGCACACCCACTCTTTATTCCGGGTGTCCTTATAGTACGCGCAAAACACCGCGCCGTTGCGAACAAGACGCAGCGTGCCGGTGTTGTTCTCTGTATGGCCGCTGCCGACATTACAGCCATACTTGTTGTACATATTGACCGAAGATGCGCTCCAGTCGGCATCGATTCTGGTAAGATTGAAGCCGTTGTTCCAGCCGATGCGAAAACCGTCGTCTTCGTCGCGCTCGCTGCTCGCATAGGGTGGTGCGCCATGAACATCGAAGGTCAGATTGACGTTTTTTGTATTGAGGCTGGTATTTTCTATACAAAAATATCCGGGATCGATACCGATGGCGGCAAGTTCGAAGGTGGTCGCCTGCTGGGGGCTGTCCACCTGGAAATCGACCCGGGCGTCAAACCTGCCGTGGATCGGAAGAGTTGAAACGGCGGCTCCGCCGGAATAGTCGCCGCCGGCGGCGATGGCGATGATCAACCCGTCGTCCTGGGATATCAGGGTGTCGCTGTTGGCGTGTGAGTAGCCGCAGGACCAGATGGCTCGATTGATATCCCGTCCGGTAAAATCATCGGCCAGCACCAAGGCCGGCGGCTCGACGAGACCGACCCCCCGGTCCACGCTGCGAACGATGAGTCCGCCAATCCGGGCAATTTCGGCTGTCCGGAGAAATTCCGCCGGAGAGATGGCATACTCCGGGCCGATCAGCAGGATTTCCAGTTGCGCCGCGGCCAGCTGCCGGACCGTCGCCTCGGTTATCTGCTCCGGGGCAACGACCAGGTAATCGGCGCGACACTGCCCGGCATCGCCAACCGCATCTTCCACCGGAGCATCACGGCCGACACGAAGGGCGGTGACCGCCCCCGGCAGCCTCTCGCGGAAAAATCCGCATGTCCGTTTTCCCCCCATCACCATTACCCGCTCCGCCAGGCCGAAGGCTGTAAGGCTCGCCAGGGTTTTCTCGGCGATGAGCCTTTCCTCCTGGGCGCCCTGTGTTTCGGGAAGGCTCAGCACAATTTTGGTCCGCCGGCCAAAGAGCCGCAGCATCTCGTCCAGTGAGGGATGTCCAGGCCAGGCCTTTTCCCAGGGAAGGTCCAGGCCGGAGTCACCGGTCGGCCGGTGCATGTCGTCGAGCGGGGTCGACGTGAATTGCCTGCCATCGTATTGCCCATCCGGCCGGCAGACGACCGTACCGTCGGCTGCAAGCTGCAAGCCGGCGACAAAGCCGGCAGCTCCGGCACCTAAGGCGGACCAGTAGCCGACGAGGGTATCGGCCGGGGCCGTATGGGAATTGCCGTTTAATCCGTAGACGGGAATCCGGGCATTTTTTACGACTTCCGCCCTTGGCCGATCCGGCGGGGCCGTCTGCTCAAACTGGATATTCAGACATTCCCCCCCTTTGATCGGCAGTCCGGGATACTCATCATGGAGCTTCGCCGGGATGCCGATCTTTTCAGCCTCACGCACGAGAACGGGAACGGCAATATCGCCAAACAGCCGACTCAGTCCAGCCGCCGCCTCGCTGCTGTCGTCTGGCCAGTGTTCCCAGGAGAGCAGGTAGTTTTCGGTAATGACAAAATAGGCGCCATCCAGGCCATGGCCGCCACTGGTCCGGGCATGACCCAGGATCTCCGCGAAGCGTCGGACAAATTCCGCCGAAGATATTGCGGTATTGCGGATACCGATAAAGATGCGGCTCCTGCCGCCGTACCAGTCCGCGTCCTGTGCAAGCAGGGAATATGGCCGGTGAAAAACCACTTCATTTTCCCAGAGCCGCGGAAAATCGGAGTGACTCCTCTGCGGCTGAAAATCGAAAACCGAACTGTGCAGGAGCCCGTATGCCCGGCCGGCGGTGGAGGCAAAGGTCTTCTTATACTCCTCCTGGGAAGAGTAGAAGACCAATGCCACTTCATCCGGCAGAAACTCCGGTTTTTCCTCCGGCAATACTGCCGGCAGATATGCCGTCAAACCCAGCGGCGCCTGCAGATGAACCGTAACGGGAATGAATACTTCGCCGAGTTTTTTACAAAAATTGACCCTCGACAGGTCTTTTGCCTTGAATCCTCGCCATACCCGGACCGAATCGAATGGAACAGCCAATTTTCTTGCCATACCCACCTCCTGTGTTGCTTTGACTTGGATGAAATACAAGAAATGAATTTCTAAGTTACAAAACCCAGGTGGCTGATTATCTCATTTTTCAACCAGATACTGCAAGAAAGAGTTTGGACTTTACTGCCGCTCAGCCCATTACACCGCTTCTTTCTGACAAAATTCTTACCCGTCACCCTTTTTTCTCATTGGAGCAACAGGAATGCCCGCGTTAGTCAGGAAAAAACATGCCGAATGTCGCCTGGATACGGATTCCAGAGGCAAAACAATTTTCGGAATCGCTTTTCTCCTCATTCCGTTGGACTTCCCATCTTGCTCTATGATATGATAGGAATCATCTTGATCGACCGACGCCAGCAGCCACCTTAAACGATCGCAGATCGCAATCGTCCATCATTCCGGTTCATATTATGGTAAGAGCGGCCGTTGCCCAGTATGAAGGAATAGATTCCCTGCACGTTGTCCGCAAGGCAATCGCCACATGCCAAGAAAAGCTGCAGGGTGCCCAGCCAACCACGGGGATTCTGTTCGCCAACGATGCCCTCGACCATTCAGCCCTGCTGACCGAAGTACTGACCCATTATCCCGACCTCGACATCGTAGGCTGCTGTACAGCCGGAGAAATCTCTTCCGGACATGGTTTCAGCGATGATTCTCTTTGCCTCATGCTGATCTGCGCCGACGATATCGAAATCGGCGCCGGTTTTGGGGAATTCACTTCTACCGCACCGGGAAAAGCCGTGGAAAATGCGGTCGCCATGGCGAGAAAAAAACTTCGTTCGCCGGAAAAGCTCTGTCTGGTATTTGCAGACGGTATTGTCGGCAAGCATGTCGATATTCTTCATTACCTCCACCGGGAGCTGGACGGTGAGTGCTCTATTTTCGGAGGAATGTCGGGTTTACAGCGATACCATTACGACGAAAAACGCACCACTCAGTTTTTCGGACCGAGGGTTTTGACGGATTCCTGCGTGATCCTGCTTTTCGCCGGAGATATCAAGATCGCCCACTCCTTATGCAACAGCTGGAAGCCTATAGGCCAACGGTCGGTCATCACCGGCACGGACGGGAGCACCGTAACCCGTATCGGCGATATGTCGGCCCTTGATTTCTATCATTATTATCTCGGCCCCCACAGCCATCCCGCCATAGAAAACCCCTTTGCCGTTTATGACCAGGGGGAGAATCTCTATTACCTCAGAGTACCCACCGGATACGATAACAGAACCGGAGCAATAGCCTTCCCGGTACCGCTTCCCCTTGGCGCCTCCATCCAGATCACGGAAACCAGCAGAGAAAGAGCGATTGCCGATATAACGGAGACACTTGAGAAGGGTCTCGTCCCGGCAGTGGATTTCACCCCCAATATCGCCTTTGTTTTTTCCTGCGATATCAGAAAAAATATTTTAGGCACCTGTGCCGACCGGGAAATCGAAGCCATCGGCAGAATCATCAAAGCGGATATTCCCACCATCGGCTTCTACACTCTCGGTGAAATAGCGCCGCTTGCCCCTATGACCAGGTCCATTGTCCATCATTGCACCCTGGTTACTCTTCTGGTCGAGGCAGGCAGAACGCACCCGCAAAGGAAGACGATCATGCCTGCGCCGGCGAGTACCGAAGAATCTCCCCTCAGGTTCAAGAGCAGCGACTCCATTGCCGAAGCAAAACGCTCTATCGATTTTCTCGAAAGAAAACTCCACCGGGAGAGGTATTGCCGGGAAAGCCTGGAAACCAACAAGGAATTGAATATTCACCTCTTCAAAATGCTCAACCAGGAACTCAGGAACACCAACTCGGAACTGGAAACGCTGAATCGGGAATTGCAGACCGCCCGGGAACACCTGGAAAAGCGCGTAGCAGAACGAACCATTGAACTCGCCAGAGCAAATAACGAGTTGCAGAAAGAAATACTGGAGCGCGAACGAACCTTCAACGAGAAGGAAATTCTTGAAGCACAGCTCCACCAGTCCAATAAGATGGAAGCCCTGGGCACTCTGGCAGGAGGGATAGCCCATGATTTCAACAATCTCCTGACGCCGATAATCGGTTACACGGAAATGATAACCAGAGTCCTGGCCTCCTCGGACCCAAATAGAGATAACCTCCTTCAGGTTCTCAAAGCCGGAAAACGGGCTAAGGAACTTACCCGGCAGATCCTCCTCTTCAGTCGCAAAAAAAAGGCCTCGCTGCAACCTCTCGAGCTCCATGGCATCATCAAAGAAGCAGTGAAACTGTTACGTTCGACCATCCCGCGAACCATTGAAATCGATCAACAGATCGACGAGCACTGCGGCCATGTTCTTGCCGACCCCAGCCAGATCCACCAGGTACTCATGAACCTTTGTACCAATGCCGCCCATGCCATGGAAAAGGAAGGCGGCATTTTGACCGTGCGGCTCGCTCCCGTGCAGTTGACAGCAATACAAAGCAGCCAATTCGGCGATATCCCGCCGGGATCATACCTGCGACTCTCTCTGGCCGATACCGGCTGCGGAATGGAAGATACCGTAATGAAACGGATCTTCGAACCCTACTTCACCACCAAGGAAGTCGGCAAAGGAACCGGCATGGGTCTTGCCGTCACCCAGGCCATCGTTAACAACCACAATGGCCACATTGCCGTGCACAGCAAGCCCGGCAAGGGCACTGAATTTACTGTTTTCTTCCCCTGCCTGGATAAGTCGGACGATTGCGGAATCGAACAGGAACCCGCCCTCGACATCCCCGGCGGCAACGAACATATCCTCTTCGTTGACGACGAACCGATGATCGTCCAGCTCAATTTGACACTCCTGGGACAACTTGGCTATAGAGTTACGGCCGTAACGAGCAGCCGGGAAGCCCTGGAACTGTTCACTGCACAGCCGGCCGCATATGATCTGATCATCACCGACCAGACCATGCCCGGCCTCACCGGAGAGACACTGGCCCAAAAAATCCTGGAGTTGCGGCCGCAGACACCTATTATCCTCTGCACTGGTTTCAGTGCCGCGATTTCCGAACAGGAAGCCGCCCGGATAGGTATCCGCCTCTGCCTTACCAAACCGCTCAGCACTGAAGAGATGGCCAAAGCTATCCGTAGCGCTTTGGCAAAAAATGCGTAAACGATTCATCCCATCTATTGCCAGAAGGAGGTCTACGAACCCTTTCTCGAAAAATTTATCGCCGCCAGCAAGGCCATGGTGGTCGGCGATCCTCTCGACGAGACGGTCGATGTCGGTCCGATGATCGACATGAAAGAAGTCGAACGCATCGACGGCTGGGTCCGTGAAGCCGAGGCTTCAGGCGCATTGAGAGCCTGCGGCGGCAGACTGGACGGGCCGGTTTTTTCGCCGACGGTCTTGACGGAGGTCAGTACAGAGATGAAGGTGGTGAAGGAAGAGGCCTTTGCTCCGGTCGCCTCGGTCATGCGCTGCAGCGATTTCGCAGACGCTTTGCGTCAAGCCGACGATTCCCGGTTCGCCCTGCAGGCCGGGGTGTTCACCAGGGATATCGACCGGGTCTTCAAGGCGATCGATCGTCTCAACTTCGGCGGGGTGATCATCAACGACATTCCCGCCTTCCGAACCGATCATATGCCCTACGGCGAGCCCATGTTTTCGTTATCTTGTTGTCCCCTTACCTCAATCGAAGGCGATACCGGCGGATGATGCAATTTTCTCGGCCAGTCTCTGGAAATCTTCATAGCAACTTTTGACAGCCTCGATGTGGGCGCCGATCGCCCCATCAGCAGATTTAAGGAAGAAGATCGGTTTGCGAGCCTCCATCGCCATGGGCATGAGACTTCGGTAATGTTTCAGGAGAGAAAGGCAATAGGGGTCTTTAGCAAGGGGCGGGGCGGTCTCGGCTTTCTCATCCATAACCGCTTCCCTGTATACCCCCGGTATACGGTCCATCCAACGTTTATATGCCTTAACCGGGCGGGTATCGAGAATGCCATGCTGCATGACAATATAACCGGCTGGTTGCATAGTTCCCTTTGGCATTGAGAGATCGCGGGGGGCTTTGATGAGGAGATCGGCCCATACCGAGCGCCAATCCCGCAAGGTGGGACCGAGGTTCTTGAGACCTTGCAGAGAAAAGAGATCGGGGGCGAGCGGCAGGCAGACCTGATCGGCGGCAATCAATGCCGAGCGATT
Organism: uncultured Desulfopila sp.; assembly: GCA_964441345.1. Lineage (GTDB taxonomy): Bacteria > Desulfobacterota > Desulfobulbia > Desulfobulbales > Desulfocapsaceae > Desulforhopalus_A. Next base: position 15,614 of record CAYTVF010000061.1, read on the forward strand.
GATGGCGCCCAGATTGGGGCCAACGTCGATAAAGACCAGTTCCGCTCCCCAATCGGTTCCGAGTTGGACAAGGCGATGGAATGCCGTCATGGTGCGAAAAGCGGATTCGTCGCGATTGTGGCATCGCGGCCAGGCGTCCGAGAGTTTATCTTCAAAACGCGATAATCCCAGATCACCCGGCAGGAGACCGAGGTGGCTGCCGATCATCGCCACACCTGGCTTGGCAATGTCGCCGGTGCCGCGGAGGATGGGGCGAATGGCCCCATATACGGTATTGGGATGCTCATCGTCGCCCCACAGGCTTTCCAAACGGTCCTCGTTGAGGAACATGGCGGTGAGGTTGGCCTGCGGATCGAGGTCGACGGCAAGCGTTTTGACGCCATGGTCTGCAAACATCCATGCCAGATGATAGACCAGCGAGGTCTTGCCCACCCCACCCTTATTGTTGAAAAAGGCAACCGTTTTCAAATCGACCTCCCGAATATCTTGACCAATACCGAGTGTTCGTCGAATTCGAATTCGGCGGGAGGGTTGCCGTTCTGTGCCAGAAGCGCTTGCGCCCTTTGCACGCCATAACCGAACCGGTTCACAAAACCGAGCGATTTCATAGCTTCGGCTATTACCGGATTGCGATAACTATTGCGAGTGGGAAAGTTTTCCGGTGTGGCCTCACCGTACAATCCACCCGGACTCTGAATCTCGATGTGATCGCGGAATGCATAAAATCGAATGGGCGAATTGCTGTCGTAGTTGCGGTGCATGACCGCATTCATCAGCAATTCCCGCAAAGTCCACTCCGGATAGTCGGGGAGTAATTTTTCCTTCAACCCGTCGACCGGTCGCATCGCTGTGTGAATGAGCAATTTGAGGCGTCCTTCCAGTTCTTTCAGCACGGAATGCAAGTCTCCGGAAATTTCTGCCTGATCTTCGGGCACTTCCGTCAAATTGCTGCCGGGAAGCTTAAGATATTGCACGTATGCGCCCGGCAAAAAGAAACGGGGATTTTTGCCGAACAGCAAGATTCCGGCATGGGTTGGACAAGCACGTTCAGGGTCGAATAATCGCAGGGAGGCCAATTGCAATTCGATTGATCGATGATTTGCCAAAATGGTTTCCGGATCGATGACTTGCCGACGGTAGGCATCGAATTGTCCCAAGGCGATGTCACTCAGTTTCGCTTCCAGGCAAGGTCGGGCATCGAAGGAACGGGCAAGAGCGATTCGACGCTCGGTAAGAACCCGTTCTTCCTGTTCATTAGCAATGCCTTTGCGCGGTCCCACGCGAATGTGAATACGCCCCTTATAGCGGACAGGCGGCAAATCCGAGGGATGTACTTCCACCACGGCCACTTCTCCGTCCGGGAAAGAGAACTTGCCGACATTTATGTACGGCTGGGGCAGCACATTACCGTCGGCTCTCATACCACCAAGATTTTTAAGAAGCTCATCAGTGACCGTCAAACCGGATAACTCGCCATTATCCCGAACCCCGATAAGCAAATAACCCGGCCGGCGATGCTGAGGGAGGTCGTTGGCAAAAGCGCAGATTGCCTGGCAGAATTTGTCCGTATTACCGGTTGATACGGTGCGCTCTATGGTGTCCGCTTCCAGATCGATCAGTAATCTTTTCAATTGATCTTCCGTCAACATGGTGCCTCCGAGTCCGAGCGTCGTATTGTCCACTTTAGCGATTATGATCACGATTATGATTACGATTATGATTACTTTCTCTTTGACCTTCCACCGTAGAGGGCAAGACTATTCTCCTCCCCTGGATTTCGCAAGCATTTTCTGTACCAGGATTATCTCCGGCCGGTAATGATGTGGATATCGAGGAATTCCTCAGGATTATTCGTCTATATCTCCTGAGTGCCGAAACTGTTCCACTCGCACTCGGTCACGGGGCTATAGCCCTTCTCCTGCAGAATGACATCGAGATGGGTGAGGCTCATGGCGATGAGATCGGCGGGCGGGTGACCGAGACTGGCCGAACGGTTGGCGGTGACCAGGTATCTGCGGCACTTGTCGCAGGTGAAGGCGATATCCTCCGGTTTTCCATCGATAAAGAATATATTGCTGTTCTGCGGGTCTTCGTGGTCGCAGTACGGGCAGGCGAGGCGGGCAAACGGCCAGGCATGGCCGCAGTCCGCGCATTGCAGACGGCGCTGCCCCTGCTCCTCGATTATCGCCAGATGGGGAAAGCTGCCGCAGACCGGGCAGTAGCCCTTTTTCCAGACATGGGCGGCAAGTTCCGTCTTCATGTCCCTGGCCTTTTTCGCCAGCATGAAGCGGTTCAAACAGCGCAGGAAGAGATGGAGCGAGACCGGGGAGATTCCCAGTTCCACAGCTCGCTCGGCAAGTTGTCCGTCAGCTTCCTCGGTATTGGCAAAAAGCAGGGCAAAGCTCTCGTACTTTCCTTCGGTAAACTGGCGCAGAAGCACATCCATGTCTTCGCCGAGACGGGGGAATCCCTGAGCGATGGCCTTGGCGACGGACCACCCGGCACTGCCCCAGGGATCCTCGGGGCGAAAGAGCGGGTATTGCCGGTTGAGCGGGATGCCCTCTGCAAAGCGCTGCGAATTTATCGGTAGGATTTGCGGATCGACCGCCGTCTCCGACAGCCATCGGTTCTTTTCTAACAGCAGGGGGCCGAAGGCGTCGAGCAGGTTTTCGAGATGGGGCTGGGTGCTGCGAAGCTGCTCGATTTCTCTCGCCACCACATACCGATGGTGAGGAGCAGGCTCACTCCGAACAAGATCCCTCCGTAATTATGGAGGATCTTGAGATTTTCCATGCCGCCGACCAGGGTGCCGACGACGTTCAGGGAGTGATACATCATCCCCATCCCGGTGATGCAGAGAAAGAGACAGGACAGCGCAACACACCAGTGCACCACCCGTTCGAAGGGCCCGGTGGCCTTAATCATTCCTTTTTTCATGACTGTTTACCTCCTTCACTTGTGGTTTCCTCTTCCGGGGTCTTCGGCCCGTGGGTGATATAGTGGAGGAAGGCGCCCGCCACGACACACCCCGCGGCGATGAGACCGGCCGGTTTCAAGATATCCTTCCAGACGATAATGGTCAGAGGTATTTTCGGGTCGACCGGCAGATTGTCGTACACTTCCGGCTTTTCCGGCAACACATAGACGACATGGGTGCCGTCGACGAATTTATCGCCGTAGACATTGGCATCCCCGCCCAGTTCCTTGGCCCGTTTGTAGGCTTTTTTCAGCATTGCGTCCCTGTCGCCGATAGTCAGGGCGCCGGTCGGGCAGGACAGGACGCAGGCCGGCAGCTGATTTGCCTGAAGACGGGTGTAGCAAAAGTCGCATTTCGAGACTTTGTTCGTTGCGGCGTTGAGCTTCGGCACCCCGAACGGACAGGCCGGGATGCAGGCCTTGCAGCCGATGCACTTATGGGCGTGCATGGCGACGCTGCCGAATTCGGTATGGTACAAGGCCTCGGTCGGACAGACCTTGATGCAGGCCGCATCGGTGCAGTGCATGCAGCCGTCCTTGCGGAACAGCCATTTGACGTTGCCGCCCCGGTCTTCAATCTCCTGGAAGCGGATAAGCGTCCAGGTGTTCCACTCCAGGTTCGGCGGGTTCTGGTAGCTAGCCTTTGAGTTTACCCGCGTACATCTGGTCGATGGTGTGCAGGATGGAATAGTGCTTGCCGTCGTCGATTTTCGGCAGCCAGGACTAGCCGAAATCGTTGTCGGCCGTCGCCTTGTCGCCCCACACCGCCTTCAGGAAGCTGACCGCATATTTCGGGTAGTTCTGGTACCAGTTGGCCGATTGCGGGTCGGTCGACTTGGAGGTGTATTTGTCGAGATATTTCGGCAGGGTGTCGATCGAGCCGCTGGGCATCTTCAGATATCCCGGCAGGATATTGTAGAGGATGGCATGGTCGGTGGACCCTTGCACGTTCGGTTCGCCGCGCAGGGCGTTGATGCCGCCGCCGCAGATCCCCATATTGCCGAGGAGCAGCTGAATGATCGACATGGCGCGGATGTTCTGGCTGCCGACCGTATGGTGGGTCCAGCCGAGGGCGTAACACTCGGTGCCGGCCTTGTCTTTCGCGCCGGTGGCGCCGTACTCGTTGTAGACCTTGAGCAGGTTGTCCTTGGA
>CAYTVF010000062.1:0-19695 GCA_964441345.1 uncultured Desulfopila sp.
TGGCCCGTAACATGGGCGTATGTGTGGGTAATTGTCAGCCCGCAAGGGGAGGGGGGAACTTTGCCCATAGAGCTGAATGGATACAAAAAATATGAAAAAATACAGTCTTATCATAGATGTGGCCAAATGCGAGAACTGCAACAACTGCTTTCTCTCCTGCAAGGACGAGCACTGCGGCAACGACTGGCCCGGCTACACCCAGGCCCAGCCTCTGCACGGCCATCGCTGGATGAACATTCTGACCAAGGAAAGAGGGGCGTTCCCTCTGGTCGATGTAGCCTATCTGCCTAAACCGTGCCAGCATTGCGATGACGCGCCGTGCATTCGGGCGGCGGACGGCGCCATATCGAAGAGGGATGACGGCATCGTATTGATCGACCCGGAGAAGGCGAGAGGCCGGAAGGAAATTGCCGGCTCCTGCCCCTATGGCGCGATCTGGTGGAACGACGAGCTGCAGCTCCCGCAGAAATGTACGTTGTGCGCCCATCTTCTCGATTCCGGCTGGCGCCAGCCGCGCTGCGTGCAATCCTGCCCGACCGGGGCGCTTTCGCTCCTGCACGCAAGCGACGACGAACTGGCCGCGCTCGTGCAGGCCGAGGGGCTCGAACGCCTCAAGGGCGGCGCCGCGGACACCGGAGCCAGATGCTACTATAAAAATCTCTACCGGTTCACCCACGCCTGCCTCGCCGGCAGTGTCGCCACCGCCGTGGGTGGGGTAACCGAATGTGTGAGCGGGGCCACAGTCAGATTGCATGGCGGCGGGGGAGTCCTGGACGAGCAGGTAACCGACGATTTCGGCGACTTCAAATTCGACCGGCTGCCGGCGGGCAGCGCAGAAAATAAGCTGGAAATTTATGAGCTGGAGATTCTGTATCGGGATCGCGTCGCCGCCCGGATCACGGTTGGCAACAAAAAAAACCTGTCACTCGGTACGATCTGGATTTAGCGGCCGGGAAGGCTGTTGTGCGCAGTTCGCCGCCCCGATTGACCAACGGCATGACCGTTGGTCAATCGATTCAATCGATGCTGCTATTTCATCAGTAAATGCGGGAGCCAGGTGGCCAGGCCCGGGAAAATAAAGAGCAGCGCAGCGCAGAATACCAGGCTCAGCAGGAAGGGATAGACCCCGGCGTAGATCTCGCTGAACGGCGCCCTGGTTACCGCCCGGACGATGAACACATTGATGGCCACGGGCGGGATGACCACACCCACCATGACGGTGATGGCAATGATGATGGCGAACCAGATGGGGTCATAGCCGAGTTTGGCGATCGCCGGGTAGAAAATCGGTGTTGCCAGCACCATAAAAGCCAGGTCGTCGATAAACGATCCGCCGATCAAATAGACGATGGTGATCATGATCATTATTATCCACGGCGGCAGGGGCAGGCCGACGATCCAGTCGGCGGCAATCATGGGAATCCGGGTCACCGCCAGGAAGTGTCCGAGCACACTGGAGCCGGCTATCAAAATCAGTACCATCGCCGCGGTCTGCAGCGATTCGTTGACCGATTTGATATACCCTTTAAAGTCGATGTCTCTTTTCAGGATGGAGAGGACCAGCACCGCGAATGTGCCGACGCTGCCGGCCTCGGTGGGTGTAAAAAATCCTTTCATCAGGCCGCCGATAACCAGGAAGAAAATCACCACAACCCACATAACCTCGGGAAGTGTCGCCATTCTTTCCTTCCACGTCGAACGATCGCCCTTGGGGCCAAGGGCCGGATCGATCCTGCACCACACATAGATGATGATGAGGAAAAAGGCGGCAATCATCAAACCGGGGATGAGGCCGGCCAGAAAGAGTTTGCCGATGGATTGCTCGGTGATGATGCCGAAGACGATCAAGGTGACGGAAGGGGGGAGCAGCACCCCCAGCGTACCAACCGTGGCAACTATGCCGGTGGAGAGTTTGCGGGAATAATTGTATCGGTCCATCTCCGGCACGGCCACCACGGCAAAAGTGGCCGCAGTGGCCGAAGAGGAACCGCAGATCGCCTTAAACGCCGTGGCACCGGCAACTGTCGCCATCGCCAGGCCGCCCGGAATGTGGCCGATAAACTTGTAGGAGGCGTCGTAGAGGCGCTTGGCGATCCCGGCATTGAAGGAGATCTGCCCCATCAGGACGAACAATGGAATGACGGTAAAGCCGTAGGATGCAAAGGTGTCGAAGAAATCCTTGGCCAGCATGTTGAGCCCGGCATTCCAGGTCCGCAGGTAGGAGAAGCCGACAAACCCGACCAGGGTCATGACAAACGCCAGCTCGATCCCGGTCAGAAAGAGAATCAGGACCAGCGCCAGACCGAGCAAACCGATGGTTACTTCATTCATAGGTGCCTCCAAATACTTGACCAATCTGTATTAAAAGCACCAGGCACTGAACAAAACAGGCAAAGCCGATGCCGTAGACGACAGGGTAAAACGGCAACTCCAGCGTCAGGGAAACCTCGCCGGTACGAAGCATATCCATTCCCATGTGGATCATGTTCCAGCCAATGATCAAGAAAAGGACCAGCCCCGCGAGCCGGGTGGTCAGATGAAAAAGGTTTCGCGTTTTGAGCGAGAATCGCAAAATGAAAAAATCAACAAAGATGTGCCCTTTTTTAAAACTGGTCATTGGGATGGAAAAGCCGATGACCACGCCCCCGGCAAAGGCCACCAGCTCGTAGGCCCCGACGATGGGCATGTGAAAAAATCTCAGGATGACATCCGCCACGGTAAGAAGCATCATAAAAGTCAAGGCACATCCGGCAATTACATTGAGGACTTTACAAAGCCACTCGGTTTGTTTGGTAAGCCACTCCATTACGTACACCTGCTAGGTCGATGGTTCCATGCCAAGAATGAGGGAAGCGCCCGCGGGGGACCCTTCCCTCCCAAGATTTTGTAATTACAGCTGAACTTTCTTTAACTCATCCTGACAGAATTTCAGGGCTTCGTCGCCCGGCAGATTCTTGTTCTTCATATTGGTTACATATTCGTCGAGGATCGGTTTGACCGCGGCGGTCCATTTGGCATCCTCGTCGGGATTCAGCGTCACGCTGTTCACGCCCTGGCTCACCGCGAAGTTACCGCCTTCCTTGTCGATCTGATCCCAGCCCTGGCCGAATTTTTCGATGAATTCAGCATTGACTTCCTGGATGGCCTTCTGCATGTCCGGCGAGAGGGAACCCCATTTATCCTTGTTCATGACCACGAAAAATGTGGTGGTGTAGGCCGAACCGTAGTTCAGCGTGGTGCTCTTCACCACCTCGCCCAGCTTCCAGCCCTTGAGGGCCTCCAGGGGGAACAGACCGCCATCGGTTACACCTTTCTGGATCGAGTCGTATCTTTCGGACATGGGCGCGGCCACGGGAACGGCGCCGAGTTTCTCGGCGACTTTCGCGGAAAGACCGGTACAGCTGATTTTCATGCCTTTGAGATCGGCCATGGTGGCGACGGGTTTTTTGGTGTGGAACACGCCGGGTCCGTGGGCATGGAGGAACATCACCTGGGTGTCGGCAAATTCCTTCGGCTGGAATTTGCTCAGATAGGCATTGGCAACCTTTGTTGCCGCGTAGCCGCTCTTATAGCCGAGCGGCATGTCGACGATTTCCGTGAGGGGGAAACGGCCGCGGTTATAGCTGAGAGCCGACATGCCGATATCGGAAATACCCTTGACGACGCCGTCATAGATCTGGGCGGGCGGGGTCAGCGTCCCGCCGTGAAAGAGCGTGACCTTTACCTTGCCGCCGGTCTTTTCGCCGACCGCCTTGGCCCATTCTTCCGCCAGGATACTGTTGTTGTGCGGGGCGGGCCAAAAATTGGAAAAGCTCAACTCAATCGGTTTGTCCTGCGCCGAAACCGGCAGGATTCCTCCCTGAATGCAAAGACCCAGCGCACATCCAACCACCATTGCCCATCTAGATTTTCCCATGATTTTCACTCCTTGTTGGTTTACGGTTGGTGAAGCCAAACAATCGCGACGGTATCTGGATCCCAGGCCGTCGAGTCGTCTGACCGACTACAAAGGAATAACTGATTTTCAATTACGAGCCGTCTTGCATACTTACATGATGTCTCTTGGTTATTCAGAAATTTCTTCCGACGCGTACTCCTTTCTTGCGTTTTTCCATCTGATATAGAGTGTGCCGATACTCAGGACCCCCAGGGCAAAGATACCTTCAACGGTATATTGGGTAAGCTTCGAAGGCTGGAGGAGGCCGGCGGTAAAGGGGTCGGTGATCAGCATCTCTCCGCCCACCTTGCCGAGGATCGCGGCGCCGAGATAGATGATTACCGGATATTTATCCATCAGCATCGAAAGCAGATTGGAGGTGAAGACCACAAACGGAATGGAGAGGCCGAGTCCGAAGAGGAGGAGGACGAGATTGCCGTGCGAGGCCCCGGCAACGGCAAGCATATTGTCGGTTGCCATGGTGATGTCGGCGATGACGATAAGCCTGATTGCCTGTCTGATGGTCGTGGCCTGTTTTTCTTCATTTTCATCCGGTACTCCATCAATAAAAAGCTTTACCGCTATCCACAGGATAAGAATGCCGCCGATTATCTTGAGATAGTTGATGAGGAGCAGCTGAGAAACGAAGAAAGTGAGGATTACCCTGAGGAGCACGGCCGCCCCGGCGCCGAACAAGATCCCTTTCATCCTTTGTTTATGCGGGAGAGACCGGACGGCCATGGCGATGACGACGGCGTTGTCTCCCGCCAGAATAAGATCGATAATTACGATGCTGCAGAGGCCGGAAAGAAATTGCAGATCAAAGGTGATATTTCCCAAAGCGCTTATATCCAAGGTGGGCCTCCTTATGAATGATGTTTTTCTGGCAACAGGATTTCTGGTCAATTATTCAGATACAATCGGGACCGGGTCCCGCTGTCCGTCGCATACCGCGCCTCCCCCCACCGGGCAGGTCCTTTTCATGTCCCTGGCGAAATAATTTCCTCTCGTTTTCGTAAAGGGAATAAAAGAAGCACCGACACTATGGCAATAGCGCATCCCAGGTTGAATGCCAAGGAAAAGGTGGCGAAAGTATCTATAGTCCAGCCACAAATTATTGGCGAGAGGATCGAGCCGATCCCCAAAAATACCGTCCACAGCCCGATGACGCCGCCGGCCAGCGATTTCGGGAAAAAATCCACCGCCGCCGCGGCATATACCGGCCAAACCGCGCCGAATCCGATGCCGACCAGTGCGGCAGAAAAGAACTTGCTGCCGAGGTCGCCGCAGTGGACGAGCCCCCAGCAACCGGAGCCGAGAAAAAGACCGCACATCATCATGACGGTAATCCTGTCCAGGCGATCGGAGAGTATCCCCAGCACAAGCTTGCCGGCGATTCCGGCGGTGGCGAGCACGGTGAAAAAGCGGGTGGCAATGTCATAGGAAAGCTGCAGCTCCCCCGTGGCATAGACACTGAGGAAGGTGAAGGGAACCAGGACCGTAAAACCGATACAGGCGTACGAGACGCCGACGAGCCACAAGCTCCTGCAGCCCAGGAGCTGCAGATAGGAGGATGGTTCATGGCCATGGTTCCGGAAGGTGGAACCTTGCACCGCGGACTCCCGAAGAGGATCTCTGATCAGCAGGAAGTTCAGCGCTGCCACGAAAAAGCCGAAAATGCCCATTTGCATCCAACCTTCACGATAACTTGAACGTTCGACAATCACCGGCAGCCATAGGCTCCAGGCGGCAATGCCAATGCCGCTGCCCATGGTCGTGACGGCAAGCGCCGTGCCGCGATACCGGTCGCCGACCCACCGCTGCACCAATGACACGACCGGAGCCCAGCAGGCGGCATGACCGAGGCCGGCCAGGGCGAAGACCAGCGAGGCTTCCAGAACCGTCGAAACATACGCCATCAGCAGCGCGCCCGCGGCGAGCAGCGCCGGGAAAAGAGTGAGGAGCAGTCGAGAGCCGAACCGATCGGAGAGCAACCCGAGCACGGGCGAAAAAATTGTATAGGTGATGAAATAGGCGGAGGAAATTATGCCCGCCTCCGTCTTGGTTATCTTCAACGAGTCAAGCATGCCCGGAAGCAGCATGCCGTAGCCGTAGCGCACTGCGTAGGCGATGGAAACGGTGAAGAACGCTGCGATCATGATTCCATAGCCCCTCATGCTCATCTCCTGCCCGCCTCCGCTCCGTCTTTCGGCATCTTCACCAGGCTGCGAGCAACGGCTCGTTTCGAGCTGCAGTCGTGTCCCGCCGGTCTCATTCTTGCCGCCCGAATATGCTATGTAAAATTACATGCAAAATGATCTTTGTCAAGGTTTTTTGCCTAATTCATTTATCGAAACTATAAATCAAAATGATTCATCAGGGGCAAAAGAGCTGCCCTAAAGTGGCGGCCGCTGGTCCGTCGGCACGGACTTCGGGATGCGGCGGTCAAAACCAGTGTCAGAGGCCGGTTTCGAACCGGAAGGTCTGATCCGGATCGATCACCGCCAGCACCCGCACGGCGCAGCCTTCGCCGCCCTGCCAGCGCCACGGAAATGACATAAAGGTGCAGCGTTTGCCGGTAACCTTGTTGAGGTCGCCGCCGACGTTCTCGATCCCGGGAATGCCGCCTTTGACCATGAGGGTTTTATGGCCGGCCTCCCAGTCGGGAAAATCCTCCTTGGGATCCCGGCCGAAGTACTGCTTATACTCCTCGATCAGATGGGGGTGGGTCGGTCCGAGGCCGTGATCGACGAGTTTGGTGGCCATCGGATGATCGTTGGCCTGGACATCGTAGCCGACCATTTTGACCTTCCGGTCGACCAACCATTGCGCCCCCTCCCGGTAAATGCCGGGGGAATAGGCGTAGTATTCGTCGGTGTCGGCCATCTTGGTGTGCATGCCGGTATTGATCATGACGATGTCCCCCTCCTTGATTTTCGGGCGGGCGTTCTCGAGATCCTTCGCGGTGATCACCTCCCATTTTTTCTTGGGGATGGAGACCGCGACGCCGGTGCCGAAAAACCGCCAGAGGGGGTATCCCATCAGGCAGGGCGTATTCTCGGTGACGTGCAGGGGGGCATCGACATGGGTGCCGCGGTGCATGATTCCTTCGAATTCGGTCTGATAAACGCCGTCCTTGGCGTGGAACTTCTTGACATGGACGTTGATTCCCGGAGTCGACGGCCATTCCGGCATGCCGTGGCCCCACGGCTGACTTAAGTTGTATATTTGCAGGCTCATATCTTTTTTATTCTCCTCCTCTGTCCACTCTGTTAGTCACCATTGCCGGCTTCAATGCGGCACTTGCCGCTCGGATCGGTCAAGGCTACGAAACGGACCTGACAGGCATCGCCCTGTTTCCAGTTCCATGGGGTTGCCGCCAGGGTTGCCCGCTTGCCAAGCAGCGCGTTGACGTCGCCGCCCACCTGTTCGATTGTCGGGATTCCCGCCGCGAGCAGGGTCCTATGGGCAATATTCCATTCCGGATGCTCTTTTTTCGGGTCAAGCCCGATCTCATCCTGATATTTGGCGGGGAGACGTTTCATCAGCGGTCCGCCGCGGTGCAAACCGAACGAAGTGGCCAGCGGGTGGTCGATCTGCGGAGTATCCATGGCCACCAGTTTGCAGCCTTTTTGCACCAGCCACTCCGCGCCGTCTTTCGACAGGCCCGGCGCTTCGCCGAAATATTCGAGACCGTCGGAATACTTCCCGTGCCAGCCGGTGACGATAACGACAAAATCGCCCTGGCGAATCTCGGGTCGGGCGGCCGCGAGATCGCTTGCCGTCACCAGTTCCCAGCGATTTTTCGGCATATCGAGGATAACGCCGTTGCCGAAAAAGTGGTCGAGGGCAATGTCGGCGGCCCCGGCTCCTTTCTGGATGAGATGGAGCGGCGTATTCATATGGGTGCCGGAATGCATCACCATTTTCAGCCGTTGGGCCATGACGCCGTGCTGGGCGTGTTTGACGGAACGGAACATGAGTACATCGGCATCGCCCGGCATGGACGGGGCGTTGTGGCCCCATACATGGCTGAGCTCCACCATTTGCAATCCGCTGTACGGATCGGTTGTCACTGTTTTCATATTGTCCTCTCCTGTAAGGTAAGGTTGGAACTGCGCATGGTTCCGTATGTTGGAACAGCGGTGTTGGAGTATGGAACATTGTACAATCCCCGGAAAGCATGTCAAGAATATTTTACATGCAATATTTTATGCTTTATTTATTAACTAATGAATATATAATATCAAAAGCAGCTTTTAGAAAAATGAAAACCTAATAGCCTGGAGATATGAAAAGAGCGATGTGAAAACAATGGATGATGACAGCGAGTATGAATGTCCGATGCCCGAGACTTTTCAGGACAAATTCGGGATCACCTTATTTCTGGCGTGGCTGTTTTACCTGGGCTTTGTCAGCCGGATCCTGTTTGCGCCCCTCATGCCGGATATCGAGCAAGACCTCGGGATCGGCCATGGCCGGGCAGGGGGGCTGTTTCTGCTGTTGTCGGTCGGCTATATGCTTGCCCCGGTCTGTTCGGGGGTGATCTCCTCACGGTTCGATCATCGGGGCACCTTGAAGTTTTCGGCCTGGCTGGTCGGCTTATCGCTCCTGGCGTTCAGCGTCACCGCCAATTTTTGGGGAATGGGGGCGCTGTTGCTGGTCATTGGGTTTGCCGGAGGCATCCATCTGCCTTCGGCCATCGCCACGATAACCGCCGAAATTCAGAAATCCGACTGGGGCAAGGGGTTGAGCGTCCATCAGTGTGCGCCGCCTCTCAGTTTCGTTTCCGCGCCGCTTATCGCCGCAATGCTCCTGCGCTGGTATTCCTGGCGGCAGATCCTCTTTTTCTGGGCGATTCTCTGTCTGGTTTCCGCCCTGCTCTACAGTATCCGAGGGCAAGGCGGCGAGTTTCCCGGGCGGCCGGTGAGTATTGCCAATATGAAGATTGTCGGGGCCAACAGCTCGTTCTGGATTTTGGTCCTGCTTTTGGCCATGGGGATAAGCGGCAATGCCGGGATATTTGCCATGCTGCCCCTCTTTCTCGTGGTTGAGCGGGGATACGACGTCGCCTGGGCCAATACCCTGATCGGGCTGTCCCAGCTCTCCGGCGTTGCCATGGTGTTTTTTGCCGGCTGGCTTTCAGACAGGATCGGCCAGAAGAAGGTGATGGGGGGAGCGCTCCTCGCGACCGGTATATTGACCTTACTTTTGGCCTGGACCGAGGGAGAATTGCTCATCCTCGTGCTGTTTCTTCAGGCTGCAGCCCTTACGGCATTCTTTCCCGCGGGGTTTGCCTCGCTTGCGCGAGTCGCTCCGCCTGCCCTGCGAAGTGTGACTGGCGCCCTGGGACCGCCCCTTGCATTTCTTCTCGGCGGTGGACTTATGCCGACGGCAATCGGGTTCCTGGCCGAGTCGTATTCCTTTGCCGCGGGCATCCAGGTGGCGGGGGGCTTTATTCTGCTTGGGCCTCTGCTTATTACCTCAATCCGCCTGGGGCAGTATGACGATCATGCCGGCTGCTGAGGCCGGTGAAAAGCGATGAAAAAGACCACCGACGCACGGAGGCCCCGTGGATCTCTCGCTGGGAGGGAGGTTCCATGGGCGATTTACCATCTGAAAAAAGTTCATGGGAGAACAACATTATGCTGAAACCAATCCAGTCGATTCTTTTTGCCACCGATCTCACCCCCAATTGCCAGCAGGCCCTCGATTTTACCATCGCCCTGGCTACGCGATTCAAGGCGACGATCTATATGTTGCATGTAATCGAAAAACTGCCGCACAACATCGATGAAAAGTTGAAAGATCTGCTCGGCAAACATCAGTGGGAGGATCTGGTGAACTCCCATCAGGCCAATGCCCGGCGCTCGCTGCTCGGCAAACAGTCGACCAACAGCCGGGTCCGGGAGGCGGTGAGCATGTTCTGCAAACAGGTCGGCATCGATGAAGATGCCTGCGATTTCACCTCCAGCGAAATTATCATCAGCGACGGCGACATTGCCGAGGAAATCCTGGCCAAGGCTGCCGAAAACGAGTGCGACCTGATCGTGCTCGGCGGTCATAAGAACCTGTTCTCGGCGAGTTCCAACGTCGGCAGTACGACCAAAACGGTATTGAAAAACGCCAGGATTCCGGTAACCATTGCTCCTCCGATCGCGGCCTGATCGTGATTTCTGCCGGTCGGGTCAATTCGCGGAGGGTGCGACCAAAAAAAAGATTTGTCATGAATGAGGAAAAGAAAATCAAAAAGAAAATCAAGAGGAAAATCAAAATCTTCGCCTTGAGTACCTGCAGTCACTGCAAGGCGATAAAGAAGCTGCTGCAAGAAGGTTCGCGGGAGTTCGATTATGTCGATGTCGAATATGTCCTGCCCTTGCCGGCTTGCTTCCGGCGAAATCGCGAGCGACCGGGACATCGTCTGTCCCTGCGCGTATCGCCCGGCGGATGTGCGGGAGTACGGCAGCTGTTATTGCGGTCTCTACGTGTCGTCGGACTGGAACGACGGCGTGGTCGATCATGTCTATGTCCCGGAGCGACGGCCGCCGGGTGGGGAAAAAAAATTCATGAAAGAAAAGGGAGGAGAGGATGAAGAGAGCAGAGAAGGGCACGACCGTTAAGATCCAATTTTCAATCACCCTCGACAACGGCCGCACAATTGGCGGCCCCGAGGCGAAAAGCCCACTGACCTTTACCGTCGGAGCAGGCAAGGTCCTGAGAAAACTGGACGATGGCGTTCTCGGCATGGCGGTGAAGGAGAACAGGAAAATCCACATCAGCCCGGCCGAGGGGTACGGGGAGTACAACAAGGAACTCGTCTTGCGAGTGGAACGCAAACATTTCCCCCACGACATCAAACTGATTCCCGGCCGCACCGTGCAGTATCAGAACAGATCGGGGGAGAGGGTGAATTTCGTGGTCAACGACGTCGATGAAAAGACCGTTACCATCGACGGCAATCACCCGCTGGCAGGGTTGAGCCTGACCTACGATGTCGAACTGCTGGAAGTGCGCTGATGTTTGCGAAGCAACGGCTCGTGCCTTTGCCGGAAAGGCAAAATGACTGAGTAAGGTCGTTAAAAAATTTGATAAAAATGGCAGGAAAGGGTAGCCTGACTGTATCGGAACTTACGGTTATTGGCTGGAGAGGATCCTTCTTTCGGCCTTTTTGGGGCTTCCTGCAGACGCGGTGTTTGGTGTTTTATCACTACCGACCTATGGATATCCGTCCAATGACCGCATGATGTGACAAATGTGGCGGTCTGAGCTTTTCAGGTTGGTGATGATATGAAACAAATCCTTGCGGGAATCATAGTTGCCGGAGTCATACTTGGCAGTGCATGTCTCTTTCTTCCGAACTTCGCACTGTCTGAAGGATTAACCCACGTTTTGCGTTGCGAAAGCGACGGATTCGCGCCACAGAGCTGTTTTCTGCCGTTCTCCTCGCGGGATTCCGAAATTAAGGAAGTTCGGATGATTAAACAACTTTCCGGCAAACCGTGCATCGAAGGCAAGTCATGGTCGGCAAACGAGTCGGAAATCATTGTAAGAAATGGCTGTCGAGCAGAGTTTTTAGTGAGTTACAGAGCTGTCGATCGTCCCGAGCGCCGCGACCGCTGGCGTAATCGTTCGGATTCAAGACACCGGCAGGAGGAATCGGAGTATTCGTCCGAAGATTCTTCGCCGCAGTACGCGGAGAGTCCGACCGATATAATCATCCGTTCATTTGAAGATATCTATAACAGGAGACCATCGCGGGAAGAGATGCGATTCTATCGAAGCCTTATTATCGATGAAGGCTGGACTGAACGGCAGATTCGGCACGATCTCCGTTATCGCAGCCGCGCGGATGGCCGGTAGCGGAATGGTATTTGGAATGGCATCGGGAATGGTTATCTATAGGCTCAAGAAGTTCTTGAGCCCGGTGAAGAAAATCTGCGCGGCGATGGCCGAAACGAAGAGGCCGGTCAGTTTGGTGAGAATTGTCAAGCCCTGTTGACCGAGGATACGCTCAAGGCGGCCGGCGACCAGGAGCAGACCGCCGACCGAGAGGACGGCGCAGAGCAGGGCCAGGCAGGCGATAATCTTCTCGGGCAAGGTTTCGAGGCCGGCCCCCATGACCAGCAGGGCGCCGATGGTGCCGGGACCGACGGTGATCGGGATTGCCAGGGGCACGACGGCCACATCTTCCTTCGAATCCTGCGGCGAAACCGCCGCCTTGCCCTGGAGCATGGCAACCGCCGAAAGAAACAGCACCGCCCCGGCGCCGATCCGGAAGGCATCGAGGGTGATGCCGAACAGCGCGAAAATATAGGTGCCGAACAGAAACAGGGCAAAACAGGTCAGCGCCACGGCCAGGGTAACCTTGATGGCGATCCGGTGCCGCTCGGCTTCAGACTCATCCTTGGTGAGCGACAGAAATGCCGACATGACGAAAAACGGGGTGAAGATCATGAAGATCTTCAGGAAAACATTGATGAACAAGGTGAGCATTTCAGCCATGATAAAGCCTGTTTGTGGTGGTTATCGAGTTATAACAAGAGGATATGCCGCTGGCCTCGGCAAATAGGCTCTGGTTGAAGCGCGGACGAAGGCCAGGAAGGGGTAAATATAGTCGTTTTCTATCGATCACCATAGACTTTTAGAAGGGGTCACGGGGTCAGGTCTTGAAATATCACATTTTAAAGCACAGAAAGGGGGGCGCAGTTGGTTTTGTTTCTTTCTTACGCGTAGTGCAAACTAAGGGCAACCGAGCCGCTTCCCCGCCCGGCCTGGCTGTTTCAGGCCAGGCCACTTGCCCTATGTCACCGAAAAATTCCTTGTCTATTTCCCTTCGTATCCGGCAAGGAATTCGACTACAGAAATACCGGCTTGCCTGATCACACTCCTGAGAGTACCAAGAGCAAGTTCTTTATGACGGGGAATAACACAGCCCTTGTCGCCTCGACGCAACACAACATGGCTGCCTTTCTGACGAACCCTTTGAAATCCAAGCCTCTGGAAAATCTCGATTGCTTCATCGCCTGAGATTTTCGGCAACTCAGGCATGAGCGGGCACTTCAAAGGTCGTGAGAATGGGACGATAGGTTTGTTTTAACGGAAATTCTTCAAGATACAACGCTGTCGCTTCCTGGAGATTCGTCACCGCTTCTTCAATGCTTTCTCCTTGGCTGGCGGTCCCCACTTCAGGGCACTCTGCTACGTAAAGATTATCCTCTTTGTGGATAACAGCAGTAAACGTACTCATTGGGTCACCTCATGTTCTTGGCGATCAGCCATGGATAAATTTTTCTAATTTCCAGCGCTTAAACGATAAGATCGGATTCGATATGTTCTCATATCGCCGCAATAATTTCCGGTCCTGAATATACTGTTTATCGATGCCGCCCTTGTTCTTAAAAGCCAGATAATCGAGGGTCATATCGAAAACCTCGGGGAGCTTAATCAGGGCGTCGATAGACGGGAGATTTACCCCGCGCACATCCAAGAATGAAATGTCTGTAGGTTATATTATCTATTAAAGAGAAAATATGCCAGTATGCCGTCATTGTTGGTGGTGAAAAGTAAATTCGGCAGGGTTTTTCATGAGCAAAGCACGTTATACCCTGCCGAGTGTGATTGTAATTACGACGTTTCCCCCATCTCCATCGGAATATCGCCAAGGCCGCGATCAATATCGGTCTTGATGCCGGCGATGGTTTTGGTCACGCCGTCTTTTCTGAAAGTGAGGGTGTAAGTGCGGTTGCCGGGCAGCCCTTTCAGCCAGAAGTCACCGAAATTGTTGGTCGAGTCGGTGAAAATTTCGCCGGAATAGTCGTCCTCGAGCGTACATCTCGCGTCGATTATGACTTCCTTGGCAACCGGGTCATAGAGGGTTCCGGCCACAAACTTCTTCGGCAAGCCCTTGTAGTAAATCCGCGATTTGGTCCCGGCCTCTGGGTTGATCAGCTCCGCTTCCTTGATGAAATCCTTGAACTCCTTCTCTTCGCCGAAACGGAGGGCCTCGGTCGGGCACTGATCGACGCAGCGCGGCACGGTCCATTCCTCATCGTTGTCGAGCAGGTGGGTGCAGCCGGTACATTTCTGGGCGATATTGAGCTGCTCGTTCAAAAAAATGACGTGGTGCGGGCAGGTATCGACACAGAGTTTGCAGCCGGTGCATTTCACCGGATCGATGATCACGATGCCGTCGTCGCGCTTATAGATCGCCTCGGCCTTGCAGTCGGCAATACACGGCGCGTCGTCGCAATGATGACACAGCCGCGGGATATAGGTGACCTTGACATGGGGGACATGGCCCCGCACCTGCTCGGACAGGCCGATCCAGAACTGGCCGGTATCGGGCTGCGGTTTGGAATAGGGGGTCCAGTCGTTGCCGACGTGCTCGTCTTTACAGGCGATCTGGCAACAGTAGCAGCCATTACAAAGGGAAAGATCAACGGTAAATACTTTCATTGTTTTTTACCTCCATCAACAATCCAGGCATCGACGCGCAGGCCGGCCGCCGGATCATACTTTCGTGCAAACGCATCGGGATATTCCCGCCGCCACTTGTCCATCTCCTCGCCGCTTACCTTCTGTACCTCGACCAGATAGCCGCCGCCGATCTGGCCGACGCAGTTTTCGGAGGTGACCGCCCCCGGAGTAATGGTGTTGATGGCGCCGCCGCGCTCGATCTCGCCGGTTTTGATCGGATCGTGCCGGGCGCCATGGTCGATGTAGGCGACGCCGGGACGGACTCTTTCGGTGATGTAGGCGCCGGCCAGGACAACTCCGCGTTCGTTGAAGACCTTGACGATGTCGCCATTTTTAATGCCGCGTTTCTCGGCTTCCACCGAATTCATCCAACACGGTTCGTATTTATAGCCGTCCGGACCGGTCACCTTCATGGTCGGGGTTTCACGGGTCCAGGTGATATCGTCGCACTGGGCGTGGACGCGCCAGCGGCCGTGGTTGGACATGATCAACAGCGGAAACATCTTGGCGCGATGACTGGAGAGCCGCTCGTCATGGTTGTGGCTCTTCTCGACCCACCGGGGGATCGGGCCTCGTTCCTTGTCGTCGGGATAAGCTTTGGCCAGCGCCTCGGAATAAAACTCGAGTTTGCCGGTCGGGGTATTGAGCTTGTGATTTTCGGGGTCCAGATAAAACTCGCGGAACCCCGGCGGATCGTTTTCCCAGTCCGGGTGGGTGTTGTATATCCAGTAGCCTTTTTCTTGCAGCTGCTCCCAGGGGACCAGTTTTTCGCCGCCCATGTAGCCCCAGATGGCTTTCTGCAGATCGGCGGTGGTCTTGCCTTCGGTCATCTGCTGTTCCATGCCTTCGAACTGCTTGGCCACCTCGAGCACGCACTGGGCGTCGCTCTTCGATTCGCCGACCGGTTCGATGGCCTTTTCGGTGAGCATGATATTCGGCTGCATCGTGCCCTGGCGGATATTGGTGACGATGTCGTCGACCTCCATATGGGTGTTGGCGGGCAGGACGATGTCGGCATAGAGGCAGTCGTTCTCAAACCAGGGGTGCTGGGCGACGAAGAATTCGATTTCCGGGTTGCGCATCGCCAGCTCGGTCTCGTTGCCGTAATTCCAGCAGGTGATCCGGCAGGGGCTGTCGGCCCAGATCATATGGATTCTCGATCCCTGTTTCTCCTTGGCGATGGGGAAGGTGTACTCGACAAACTGGTCATGGGTGAGGGCGTTCTGCGCCCCGGTCCCCCGGAACTTGATCGGCTCCTTGCCCATGATGGCGTTTTGGATCAGGGTCTTCGGGATGACCTGCTGCTGCCAGGCGCTTACCGCACTGAGCACCGGCAGGGCGATCCGCTCCTCGATTTCCGGATTCCAGAAGAAGGTGCCGCCGAGGCCCTCCGCCCGCGGCAGGCCGAAGTAGGTCAACTGATGCTGATGCACGCCGGGACCGCCCAGACCCTGCATGCCGAGGAGAATGCACTCCAGACGGGCAGGTTCGTGGGAGAAGGGGCCACGGATGAAGCCGCCGCCGAAATAGTGGGCGATAGATGTGGTCTTTGCGCCAAACTCGCGGGCCAGGGCCTTGATCGTCCAGACCGGCACGCCGCACTTCGGCGAGGCCCATTCCGGGTCTTTGGGCACGTTATCTTCCCGGCCGAGTACATAATCCGCTATCTTATCCATGCCGACGGTATGGGTCTTGACATATTCCTTGTCGTAGGTGCCTTCGGTCAGCCACATATAGATGATGGCCAACTGCAGGGCCGCGTCGGTATTGGGCAGAACCGGGATCCACTTGTCGGCATGGATGGCGGCGCCGTAGTTGCAGTCGGGGCAGATATAGACCTGCTTGATGCCGACCTCGGTGAAATAGTAGCAAAGCCGGCTGGCAAACTGGCCGACAAAGCCCCAGGGCGTGGTTTCCGGATCGCAGCCCCAGAACAGCACCATCTCCGAATGCTCGATGGTGTCCTTGACGATATTGGCGGCCGGATACATGATGCCCTGGGCGCCCTGGCCCCAGACATGTTTGGCGCCCCAGTACCAGCCTTCCCAGCTGTCCGGGTTTCGCACCTGGAGGGTAAAACCGCCGAGGTATTCGAGGAGGACGCCCGGATGACCGTGCGGGGTGTTGATGGTTTTGCATTCGCCGTGGCCGTCGCCCTGCATCAGGATGGCATTGGGGCCGTACTCCTTGTGCACGCGCCGTATTTCACCGGCGATAAGTTTGGCCGCTTCATCCCAGGAAATGCGGACAAACTTGCTTTTGCCGCGGTTCTGTGGGTTGCGCTCGCCGTTCGGGTCCCAGTCGATCCGTTTCATCGGGAAGGGCACCCGGTTCGGCGAGTAGACCCGTTTCTTATAGGCGAGAGAGAAGGGACCGGGCAGGGATTTCCAGGTTGGCTCGATGGTCTTGCCGTTGCGTGACATCTTCCACTGGCGGACATCTTCCTTTTTGTACTTCCACCCATAGCGCATCGGGCGGACACGGACAATCTTGCCATCTTTGACATCTACCATTCCTTCGGCACCGCCTCCGAAGTAACCGCCGAGTCCCAGGGATCGCAAGACTGTTTTGTCTTTTGTTTTGATTGGTTTCATCGATACAAATCTCCTCTGGTTGAAAATTCGATGTGAAAATTCGATGTGAAAATTCGATGTATTGCAACGGTCAATGGTTCCGCGAACGCCTGCAACACTCCGGTAAAAATTAATTGCCTGCAACGGCCGGCGGGTGCATGCATGGTAAATTACATGCAATTACGGGCATATTCCCGCTCCTCCGCCGGCTTCAAAGCCAGGTCGCTTTCCGTTGTTCCCGGCGCGACCTGATCTTCAGGCCGGTCGGGCAGGGGGCCTCGCAGGTAATGCAGACGCCGGTGCAGCGCGATCCGCCCCTGATGCCGCATTGAAACGCACAGGTACCGCAACCGGTGAGGGGAGAGATTCCCTTGCCGCTCAGCCGGAAGGAGATGCCGTCGCTGTCTATTTTAATCGGGCCGTATTGTTTTAAAATCCTCTGCTCGACTACATAGGTAAAGCCATCATGCTCGAACACCGCATCGGCCGGCCGGCGGGCTTCAGGGCTGATGCCGAAGGATTGCATGCCGCAGCCGCCAATCGTGAGAAAGATACGGATCGGCAGGGTGGTCTTGCCTCGCAGTCCTTCCCGTATCGAGATTGCTGCCTTGGCGGTAATCTCAAGCATTGGTCCCCCTATTTACCGAACGGACAAACGGGATAGGTGCATGTTTTGCACTGCAGGCAGAGCCCGCCGTGGCCAAGTCCGGCAATCTCCCTCCTCGTTATCTTTTCCCCGGCGAGAACCCTGGGAACGACCAGATCGAGAACGGTGCGGGAAGCATACATCCCGCAGGCCGGAATGCCGAGCACCGGGATCTCGCCCAGGTAGGCAACCATGAACATCGCGCCGGGGAGCACCGGCGTGCCGTAGACAATATCTTTCACCCCGGCCTGATGCAGGCCGGGGGGGGTGCGGTCGTCCGGATCGACGCTCATCCCGCCGGTTGTGATGAGAAGATCGGCGCCGCGGTTCACCAGCCTGGCCGTGGCTTCGGCAATCATCGTGTCGTCGTCCGGCAGGAAAACAACCTCCAGCACCTCTCCGCCCAGCTCGCCGACCTTGCGGCTGATGATCGGTTCGAATTTATCCTTGATCAGGCCGTAAAAAACCTCGTTGCCGGTAATCATGATGCCGACCTTGGGTTTCCGGAGGGTGACGACGGTCAAAACCCGGTTCCCGGCCGCAACAGCGGCGGCAACCGCGGCTTCGACTTTTTTTCGCGCCACGATCAGCGGGATTGCCCTGGTGGCGGCGACCGTATCGCCGGCCTTGACCATGGTGTTGCCGTGGCGGGTGGCACACATCACTTCGCCATGCATGTTGAACTCCATGAGGGCCTGGACATCGACCTTGAAGAGGCCGTCGCGGGTCGCCTTCAGGCTGATCTTCCCTTCGCGGGGGGCCTCCGACCAGCTTACCCCCGGCCCGCAGAGGGCCGTGGCCAGGGCCTCGGCGGCCTCGTCTTCATGCATTTCGTCCGGCGTGGTTCTGATGATATACAGATTATTTTTGCCCAGCCGGCGCAGGTGATCGAGGTCATCCTGTTTGAGGATATGGCCCTTATGGAATGCGGCCCCCTTGAATTCGCCGGGTCGGATCTCGGTAATATCGTGGGCCAGCGGGAAACCGACTGCTTCTTCGAGGGTGACGACCTGTTTCATGATACGCTTTCCTCCATGCTCTTTTCCCGGGGCGAGGGCATTCCCGGACAGCCTCCCAGCGTCTCCAGCACCTGAAAATAACTGTGGTCGCTGCAGCCGCGGCAGAGCGTCTCGCCATCGACCTGCAGCTCCTTGCCGTCGCGAACGGTGAGTCCGCAACGGGCGCAGATTCGATGAAAGCGGGGCGGGCCCGGCATATCGCCGGCGGCGAGGGGAACACTCACCCGTTGCACGGTAAAGAGCAGATCGTCCGGCATGTTCCTATAGCCGGCCAGCTGTTGCCGCTGCAGCGATGTTTCTTCCGGCGGGGCATAGTGCCTGGCCAGTTCCCGCGAACTTTCCGTCGAGATGACCCGGTATGCCAGCATGGTCTCAAGATTGACAAAGGTGGCGGCATTGATGCCGTAGTCCTTGAACTTCATGGTGCGCTTGCCGAGTTGACAGCCGGTGACACTGGCGATGGCGTCGGTGGCGCAGCGATCTATTTCGACAAAGACCATCAGCTTTTTTCGAAACTGCGGGGCCTTCGGGTTTTCTATGCCTACCAGCCGACAGCCCAGCATGGCCATGCGGACGCCGATAACCTGGCCGGCGCAGAGATGTCCGTGTTTTTCAACCGATTCGTCGAGCAGCTGCTGAAATGTGGCCATTTTTTTGAACCTCTTATTGTATGTTTTGGCCGGCGCAGGAAATCTGAGAATTTTTGATCATTGTATGATATATTACATGTAATTGTTTCGGTGTCAAGTGTTTTATCCCGACATGGCCCTGTTAATCGTCCGTAATGGTGAACTCGGAATCTACGCGCCTGGCTCTCCGTGGTGGTGCGGAACGGCGCGAAAATTAAACGAAAAAATTTGGATTCAACTGTTTTTAAGGCACCCTGCGCCACGGTTGTTTTGACGATTGCGTGGACAAAGCAACCCTGTTGACATACCTTACATTATGTAATACATATCGTAACTATTCAGTTTATTTTCAATAGTATTCACTTTGTCCGGTTGGTTTTAGCCTCCCCTCCCTTGACGGGAGGGGATTGAGGGG
>CAYTVF010000063.1:0-19475 GCA_964441345.1 uncultured Desulfopila sp.
CGCGGGAGCCAGGGATGGCGGGAGCGGTGATGGGCATGCGGCGGGGCCTCCCCTTCCCGGCGAACCGGGCAACCCCGCATGACGCTCCGCCCAGGTCTTGCAACCGGACGTGCTACGGCCGGGAGAATATCACCGTGTCACGCATGCCATAGCAAAAGTATACAGCCGGACAGCGCTGAAAGCAAGAACGCTGAAAATGGCCTGTGCGCGATTTTCGGGAGTGCCCGACGCAAAGGCCGGAGGGGTGTCCGTCCGGCAAGCACAGAAGATTTTAAACATACTTTAAATGGGGTCCCTGATTTTAGCCGGGGTGCGATTTAAGGGAGAAAAGCGAGATGAACAATTCAGGCCTTAGCCTCACCCTCGATCGCGCCGGTTTCGATGAAACCATGCGCAGGCTGCTGGCCGGGGTTGATGGCTTCAGCGACGTGTCGCCGGCGATAGCTGAGTTGCTTGAAGAATCGGTGCGGCGAAACTTCGTGGAGGGCGGTCGACCGAATAAGTGGCCGGCATCGAAACGGGCGGTTGACCAGGCAGGGTACGGCAACAAAACGGGTCAGACCCTGATAGACAATTCCATCCTCCTGAACTCCTTCACCTCGGAGGGCGACAGGACCAGCGTCCGGGTCGGCACCAATGTCGATTACGCCGCCGCCCATAACTTCGGGGTGGATAAAGAGATCACCCAACAGGTGGATGAACATCTGCGGCTGGTCACCCAGGCCTTCGGTAAGAAATTCGGAAGCCATGGTATAGGCACGTGGGCGACCGTCAAAGAGCATACTCGCAAGGTCCACCTGAAGCTGCCGCAACGGGAGTTCATGCTGATCCAGGCAGGCGACGGGGAGGGTATCCACGATATCATCACCATCAAACTCAACAAACTTGTAAAGGGGAACTGAGATGAAATTGGCAAGCGGCGATTGGACGGAGATCTTCCGGGCCGGCGATTACGGGGCGAAGGGCAAGTATACCGATGCCGATCTGGACCAGATGGTCGTCAACTTCAACAGCTCCGACCAGGTGCCGATCGTGGTCGGCCATCCGGGAACCGACTCCCCGGCCTGGGGCTGGCTGGCCGCAGTGAAGCGGGCAGGCAGCGTGCTGCTGGGCAAGGTCGGCGAGCTGCATAAGGACTTCGCCCGGGCACTGAGCGAGAACAAATTTCGTAACCGGTCGGTGCGGATCGCAAGGACCGCCGCCGGGCCGAAACTTCTTCACCTGGGATTTTTGGGCGCAACCCTGCCCCAGGTGGAGGGCTTGAAACAGACGGCGCAGTTTTCCGGCGACGGGGATCGTGTCGACTATGGCTTCGACCTGCCGGGGCAGGCCGACAACTCAAAGGAGAAAACTATGTTGACCGAAGAGCAGGCAGCCCAGCTGCAGGCGGACCTGAAAAAAGCACAGGATGACCTTGCCGCCGAAAAAGCGGCGAGACAGGCCGACAAAGAAGCGGCCGACCAAAAGGCGGGCGAGGCGAAAGGGGCGGAGTTTGCGGCCTGGGTTGAGACGGAGATGGTCGCCACCGGCAAGCTGCCCGCCGGGCGCCGCGACGAAGTGACGGCCTTCATGCGCAGTCTGCCGGACGGCGATACCGATGATTTCAGCTTTGCCGCCGATGGCGCCACCAAATCGGTGCGGCCGGTGGCGTGGTTCAAAGACTTCGTCAAGGGACTGCCGGCAGCCGAGTTCACCCGTGAACTGCCAGCCGGAGAGACGAAGGATTTTTCGCGTAGCGGCAAGAAAGAGAAACTGGTCGACCTGTCGCACAAGGTTTGATGATCCAGAAGGCAGAAGGCAGAAGCCAGAATAGATCAAAACAAGGAGCAAGAATATGATCCATAACTCAGTGCTGGGCACCCAGCAATTTTCAGATGTTCAGGTCATCGACCTGACCCACCCGGCAATCATCCGGGGTGCGGCCTTTCGTCAGGACGGCCGCGTGCTCCCACGGGGCCGGGTAGTGGCGAAAGACCGCAACGGCGAGCTGACAACCTACGAGCCTGGCCTGGGGAGTGCCGTGTATTGGGGGACGGCAATGGCCTATAACGCCGGAACCATCGTTAGGCCGATGGAATTTAATGACCACTATTACCGCTGCACAACCGGCGGCAACTCAGGCAGTTCGGAACCGACCTGGCCAACCACGGCCGGGGCGACGGTTGCCGACGGCACGGTGGTCTGGGAGGAAGCAGGGCTGTTCGGGGCCGAAATCCTGACCGGCGGCGGCGTCCTGACCGAGGCCATCGATACCGCGGTAGAAGCGGTCGGGCCGGTGCTGAGACATGGCACGGTGGTGAAAGATAATCTCAATGTGGCGGGGGCAGGCGCGACGGCCGCCGATATTGCGGCCCTTGAAGCGATCGGCATTTACGCCATTTAAGCCGGGCAGGGTGCATTCCATGCACCATGGTTTGACAACGGGGCACAAATGCACCCGACAATTTCATCCAACATGGAGCAAAAATTATGCAGGTAAATATTCGTCAGTACTTCACCCCGGCGGCGGTGGGCCAGCACCTCGAGGCCCTGCCGGTCCTGGAAACCTTTATCATGGACCTGATCTATACCAACAGGATCACCCATCCCCTGCCGGTGCTCGGCGTCGACGAGCTGCTCAGCATCACCGGCAACGTGCCGGTGGTACGGCGCGGCACTGCAGCATATCCGCTGTCCGGCGAGAGCAAGGGCATCACCTACCTTGAGCCCCAGCCGGTCGACGTTTCCAGCTTCCTCGGCGCGGTCGATCTTAATAACCTGAAACTCCTCGGCGATCAGGGCATTGAATACTGGGTGCGCGGCAAGGTCGATACCCAGCGGCGGGCGGTGCGGTCGACCACCGAGGCCATGGCCTGTCAGAGTCTGTCCGGCACAATCGCCTATCCGATGAAGACCGACTCGGGCCTTTCGACCTACACGGTCAACTTCGGCTCGATTCTCAGCCACACCATCAATACGCCCTGGAACTATGACTATCCCGAAAAACGTCTGGCGGACATTCTCCTCGATCTCATCGCCATGGGCAATGTGATCAAACGGGCATCCGGCTACGGCTCGAAGATCGTCTACCTGGCCGGCCAGACTGCCTATCTCGCCGTGGCCAACAGGGTCATCGGCGTCGAGGATGCCAAGATCAACGCCCAGGTCACCGAAAAGGGCATCACCATCGCCGGCTTTACCATCATGCTCGCCACCGGCGGGTATAAGGACCTCGCCAACAACGGGGCCTGGGTGCCGTCGGTCGCCGATGACCGGATAGTAGCTGTGGCCGTCGACGCGCCGTTCAAGCTGTTCTACTGCGCCCTCGATGATCTCGACGCCAACCTGCTGCCGATGCCGTTCTTTTCCAAGCCGGTCAAGATGGACAATCCAAGCGGCTACAACATCATCGGCATGAGCAAGCCGGTGCCGGTCCCGGTACCGAAGGCCATCTGCAGCGCCGACGCGGTCAGCTAAGCCATGGCCTACTCGACTCTCACCGATCTGCAGGCCCTGCTGCCGGAAGAGACCCTGATCAAGCTCAGTAACGATCAGGGCGGGGCCACGGCAATCGATGCGGCCAATATTGCCGCCGCCATCGCCCAGGCGGACCGGGTGATCGACGGTTATGTCGGGGTACAGCGCCAGGTGCCGCTTGATCCGGTGCCGGGACTCATTGCGACCATTTCGGCCAACCTGGCGGTGTTCAATCTCTACCGGCGGCGCAACCAAGTGCCGGAGATCTGGGAGAGCCAGTATAAGGCCGATGTCGCGGTCCTGGTGAAGATTTCCACCGGCCAGATATCGTTCGGCAGCGATGGCAAACCCGCCGCCCCGCCGGAGAGGACCCTGGCCTATTCGAGCGGCAAGGTCCTGTCCGGTAAGGGCGGGCTGCTGGAGGGCTTTTGAGATGGCGGCCGATCTCAGCCTGGCAAAACAACTGGACGCATTGATCGCGAGGATCAGGACCGAGGTGGTGGGCCTGAAGTCGGTGGTCGGCATGGAAGATCTGGACGATGCGATGGCGACGGACGCGCTGCTGCCGGCAGCGGTGGTGATCTTCTCCGGCGACTACCCGGAGAAGGTGGGGCCAGGCCTTACCGAATATTCGGGGCAGAAGCTGAACCGGTTCTGGTCGGTGATTGTGGTTTTGGAGCTTAGCCGGGGGCCGGGCGAAGCCATGGATCTGCTGGAAGCGGTGAACAAGGCCGGAGTAGGCTGGCGGCCTTGCCGGGGGGTGCGCTTTCTCGCCGCCGCCGGCAAAAGGTTCGTCACAAAATTCGATAAAACACGGGTCGTCTACGAGGTGCGTTTCGTCACCATGACGACCGAATAAGGAGGAAAGAGAAAATATGCAAGTATTCGAAGGGGGAATGTTCAGCGGGACGCTGTATGCCGATTTTTATCTCGGCGGCAAATGGACCGGCAAGCAGAAGGCGGGCAACGCCACCAAGTTCGAGTTGAAAGCGGATGCCGAGCGCAAGGAGCTGATATCGAAACAACGCGGGACCTATGGCCAGTCCCTGCGGGTGGCGACCATCGCCAAGCCGTCGTCTCTCGCCATCGAGATCAACGATCCGGTTCGCGAGGTCTTTACCGTCGGCTTCCTGGGCGAGGCGGAGAACATCGCCGTCACTGCCGGCTCGGTGACCGACGAAGTGGTGACCGCGCCGCAGCCGGGCAACGCTTTGGCCCTCGCCTATCGGGAGATCTCGGCGGTGACGGTGACCAGGCAAAATGGCGAAGACGCCGCCGACTGGGCGGCAACGACGGCTGTCGCCCCGGGGGCGTTTCGCGTCCCAACCGTAGCCAACAATCATTTCTACAAGTGCATCGTGGCCGGTGCCACCGGCGGATCGGCCCCGACCTGGCCCACCGACGGTGGCACGGTAATCGACGGCACCGTCACCTGGCTGGATATGGGGACAATCGTCGCCGCCCTCAATACCGACTATACCATCGGCGTCGACGGCGCACGGCTTGGCTGGATCTTTTTGGCCGAGGACAGCCGGATCGAATTCGAGGAACCGCTCAGCCACGATTACACCTATGCGGCACGAAGCGGCTACCGGATCAAGGGCGCGGTGCAGCCGGTCCGCAAGGTCCGCTGGTTCCTGGACGGCGAGAGCCTGGAAGACGGGCGGCCGGTATACGCCGAGGTGTACGAGACCCAGGCCATGCCGACCAACGCCGTCGATTTTCTGTCGGACAACTGGCAGTCGATCGGCATTTCGGCAACGCCCATTACTCCGGCCGGCAAAGATCATCCCTGGACCATCGAATACAAGGACGTGTAGCGGTTGAGGAACATCCAACAACAAAAAGCAACGAGGTTTGACAATGGCCGAGAAGAAAGAAACAACCCAGGCGGACGGCAAACATATCGAGGTTGAACTGATCGACAAGCACACCCACCAGGGCAAGCTCTACCTGATGGGCGACAAGATCACCGTCCGCAAACGGCAGCTGAAGAAGCTCCAAGAGTGGGGCAAGGTCAAATAGCCGGCAATTAGAACCAACATTTAAAGCAGCACCATTCAGGGGAGAACAGAATGCGGAAAGCAAAAATTATCAACATCGAAGGCGTCGGCGAAGTGACGGTAAAGGAGGTCAGTCCCTTTGCCGTCTATAAGGCGATGTCTGCCCAAAACAAGGTGGACGAACTGATGACTCTTGCTGTCGAGTGCGTCGATTTGCCGAAAGAGAAATTGCAAAAACTCTACCTGTCGGAGATCGAGCAGCTTGTCGATGCCTTTGTGGAGGTGAACGGCTCTTTTTTGGCAATAGCCGGCAAGCTGGGACTCGAAGCCACCATGACCGCCATCATCAAAGCGATACTGGCCGAGCTGTCGACGATCTTGCCGGAAATGTTTGCCGGCTCGTACAAGCTGGTCATGGCGAAGCTGCCTGGCATTATGGCTGGAGCTGTTTCCTGATCGCTCTTAAGACCCTGAACGGTAAACGGCCATGAATGTCAATAATCGACTGGAAATGTTTCTCACCCTGAACGCGGACGCTTTTCGGCGAGGTCTCACCGCGGCCGGTGCGGGTTTGCGTAATTTTTCCAGTGGAGTCTCAACGGCAGCTACTCAGATCGCTACAATGGTGGCACCGATAACGGCTCTCGTCAGTGCCGCCGCCGGGCTGCACAAGCTGGTCGATGTGACGAGAGAGTTCGATAAGCTGTCGGCTGGTCTGATCACCGCCACCGGCAGCGCGGTAGAGTCGAAAAAGGCCTTCGCCGCCATCCAGGATTTTGCCGCCAGAACTCCCTACGATCTGGCGCAGGTCACCGACAGCTTCGTCAAGCTGGTCAACTTTGGCCTCAATCCGTCGGAGCGGGCCTTGACCAGCTACGGCAATACCTCCTCGGCTCTCGGCAAGAACCTCAACCAAATGATCGAGGCGGTGGCCGATGCCGCAACCGGCGAGTTTGAGCGGCTGAAGGAATTCGGGATCAAGACGAAAGTGGAAGGCGATAAGGTCAGCTTTGCCTTCCGCGGGGTGACCACTACGATCGGAAATAATGCCAAAGAAATTGAAGACTATCTGATCAAGCTCGGCGAGACGAATTTCGGCGACGCCATGGCGAACCGGATGAGCACCCTTGACGGGGCGCTGTCGAACCTGGGCGATGAGTGGGACAAGCTTTTCCTTAATATCTCGCAAAGCGGCATCGGCGATGCGATCGCTGACGGGGTGCGGCTCGGGATAGACGCTTTGGAAGAGCTGAATGCGATGATATCCTCCGGCGAGCTGCTTGGTTATCTCAAGGCGTCCGCTTGCCAGTGGGCGGGGTGGGCTGAAGATATAGGGAAAAGCATCAGCCTGGTCGGCAATTATTTCGACGGCGAAATGAATCTGGTCCAGGGCCGGGGTGCCGGCGTCGTTTCTTTTCTTATAGATGCCTTTCGCCAATTTCCGGAGAATGTGAGGGCATTTATTGGGCTCGTCACCGTAGTGGTTGCTTCAGAATTCGACAAGGTTATGGTCCAGGCCAGGGCTTTCAAGGACATGGTCAAGGCGCTGTTCAACGATGAAACGATCGAAGATGTCGAGAAGAGACGTGATGAGCAACTCAAGATCATCAATGAGGCAAGGAACCAAACAATAGATTCCATCCTGAAAGAACGGCAAGTCGCCATCGAATCAACCAACGCCCAGATCGAAGCGGCAAAGAAATTACGGGTTGAATACGAAAAGAACCGTGAGGCCGAGAAAGCCAACAAGGCCGACAAACTCGAAAAATATCAGGTCCAGGCCAAGGCAGAAAAAACCGCCGATCGGCAGCAGGCCAAGGACTTCAATGTCAAATCCGGCGCCAAATTCGTTCAGAAAGATGGGGAATGGGTGCAGGTTCCAACCGAAGAGCAGCCGAAGGCTTCAGGAGCTGACGACGAAAAGGCGAGGAAGGAAAAAGCCGACTATCGGAAAGAGCTTGCCGAGAAAAAGAAGCAGTTTACGCCGGATGAATTTAAAGACCGGCAGGATCACTGGCAGTCGCTTGAAAACGAAAGGCCGCTCACCAAGGAAGAGGAAAAAGAAAAAAAGGCGGAAGAGGCCAAGTTCAAGAAGGAAGAAGCGGAGAGGATACGGCTTGAAAAGGACGCGGAGCGCGACGCCAAAAAGGAAGAAGAAAAAGCGGCGAAACCGACGGAACCGGCAAAACAATATCGTATTATCAACGGGTCACGCTTCTTGGTAGGAGAGGATGAGGATGAGCAACGCGCTGTTGAATCAAAGCCGGATGTTCCAGCGGATCACGATGTAAACGAAGACGAAGACGAAGAGCCTGCCGAGAAAAAACCAAAGAAACGGATAAGTTCAATTATCCCAAGGAAAGAGGTTCTTCAGCCGCCGCAGGAAGAAACAAAGCCGCCGGTCGACACGGAGGAAGCAGACCGGCGAAAGCGGGAAAAACAGGAGCAGGCCGATGCCCGGGCCGAACAAGATAGCCGGCAGGCCGAACGAGATCGCCAACTCGCCGAAGAAGAAAAGCAGCGGGAAGAGGAACGGGCAGAAAATGCCAAACGGCATGAGGCGGAAATAGCCGAAGCGGGTGCCAAGCGAGTCGAAGCCGCCAAACAGGGCGCGGAAGAGGTTGCCCAGGCCGAGGTCCAGGCGGCCGAAAAGGCCAAGTCCGCCTTCCAGAAATATGCCGACAAGGTCCGCTCGCTGCAGGACGATATCGCCGGCCGCGAGAAGTCGCTGGCCGAAGAGCTGGATGGCCTCGACAACCGTGGCACCGCCGAGTCGAAATGGCGGAAGAAGGCCAAGGAGGCCAAGGAATACGAAAAAGCAGCCAAGGCAGCGATGGCGGCAGGCGAGCTGGACAAGGCCCTGTCCCTCTCTGACCAGGCCAAGGCGGCATACTCCACCTTGCAGGGCGGGGCCGGGTCCATCTCCGATAAGCTCGGCGATCAAACCGCGTTTAAGGGGGTCAAATCCTCCGGCCTCCTTGGCATCGATATCTCCAAGGCGCTGCAGCAGGCGACCGCCAAAACGGCCCTCACGGCAATGCCCGGCGGGGATTTGTTCGGCGATCTGTCCGGGAGGATTCGCGGCCAGCTGGCGGCGGTAGCGGGTGGCGGGCCGGACCAGGGCGCCGGCAAAGGTGGCGCTCCGGTCGAAAAAATCCATGTAATGAAATTTCAGGGCGGCGAACTGCGCGGCGGCGAAGCCGATGTCGAGGCGTTTCTCAACCTTTTAGCCCAGGCCGGGATGAGTGCGGGATGAATACCTTGGACGAACTTACCCTGCCGGCCGATGTCTGGTGGGAGGATGAAACGGACTGGACGCCGGTCGAACAATCGGTCGAGTATTCGACCACCGGCGCACTGCTGGTCGACCTGGCCACCAAACAGGCCGGCCGGCCGATCACCCTGGTGGGCGATGAGTCGACCGGTTGGATCACCAGGGCAACGGCGCTCGCCCTGCAGGCGCTCGCCGCCGTGCCGGGCAAGCAGATGACCCTGGTTATCCATGGCCAGACCTTCACCGTGATGTTCCGGCATGAAGAAAAGAAGGCCCTCGATGTTGTACCGGTCGTAAGGATCACGCCGCCGGCCGATGACGATTTCTATATTTTGCAGGCTCTCAAGTTGATGGCCGTTTAAAGGAGGATGATTTTTAAAAATGCCCATTCTAACCGAAAACGTAAAACTGATGGCCTCCCAGCGCCTCACCGACAACGACGACGGCGGCGGGCGCATGTCCGGGGTGGAGATTGTCGACGGCAACGTCAACAATCTCTTCCCCGATATCTCCCGGCTCGACCGCACCATCGGCCGGGTCAGCCTGCGCAAGGCCTTTGTCTCGGTGCAGACCGCCGACACCGACGCCTATTCCGGCGCGCATGTCATTCTGTCGCTGCCGGCGAAAGACCCCAATGTCTCGGTCTGCATGTTCACTACCGGCGATCCGGGCGACGAACGGGCCGATGCG
The DNA here is from genome assembly GCA_964441345.1 of uncultured Desulfopila sp. GTDB lineage: Bacteria > Desulfobacterota > Desulfobulbia > Desulfobulbales > Desulfocapsaceae > Desulforhopalus_A. The sequence goes on from CAYTVF010000063.1 coordinate 9,424, forward strand.
AGAAACCGGCTGGAATCCTACGTCACCATCGGCCCCCGCTATCAGGGCTGGCTATGGGGCGATCAGCCGGCCGGCTCCCGGTCGCTGCTGATCTTCCAGATCAAGGGGGCCAAGATCCCCGATATCGGCAGTGTCCTTTGCCTGTTCAAGGACAAGGGTCTGGCCAATGAGGTTCAGCAGTTTGTCCGGATTTCCAAGGTCGAAGCCACCACCGTCGAATTCAACGCCACCTCGGAAAGCTCGGAATACGGGGCCACCGCCATGGCCTTCAAACGCGATATCATCAAGCTTGAGATCGGCGATCCCCTGCGGACGACCTTTCCGGGGATTGAAATCAGCACCAACGATTCCCTGCCGACCAACGTCTACACCACCACCGTGTCCGACGCCTCGAAATACTACGGGGTGATGCTGCCGACCCAGCCCATTGCCGCCGGCGATATCGAGGTGAATGTCGATTCGATCTTCACCCACCTGGTGCCCTCCGCCCAGGGCGAGTCGCCGATGGTCGATCAGTCCGTCGGCGAAGGAGGGCCGGTGGTCGGCATCGGCACGGGTTACTCCTTTACCGTCACGTCGTTCGCGGTGGCCGGCAATGCCCAGGTCCATTTCGGCCGGGGCATCATGCCGGCCACGCTCGGCATCGTTTCTTCCTCCGGCGGTCATAGCTACACCGATGACGGCAACGGCATCCTCATGGAGGGCTCAAGCCAGGTCGGAACCGTCGACTATGCCACCGGCACCATTACCTTCTCAAACATCCCGGCCGGCTATACGGCCAACCTCTCGGTGGCGGCGACCATCGGCGCCCTGATCCCCCGGGTGCCGAATACGCTGTTCAAGTCCATCGAGCTCGCCAACCGGGGCTACAACTACACCGCCATTCTCGCCCCGCTGCCCGTGCCCGGCAGCATCTGGGTTGACTACATGGCCCAGGGCAAATGGTACCGGCTCCGCGACAACGGCAGCGGCACGCTGATCCCGGACATTGCCAATACCGGCACCGGCACGGTCAACTATTTAACCGGCAGCATCATTCTGACCTGCGGAGCCCTGCCCGACGTCGAGACGGCCATCGTCTACAACTGGGCGAACCCGACCGAGTGCTTCGATCTGTCCGGCGAGGTGACGATCGATGTGGCGGAGATCACCCATACCCTGGCCCATCATCCGGTCGAGCCCGGCTCGTTCGCCATGACCTGGCCGGTTGGGGCCAGCGCCACCGGCACGGCCGCCGATAACGGACTTGGTTACCTGACCGGCGACGCGGCAGGCTTTCTCAACTACGCGACCGGCGAGCTGGCCTTTACCCCGACCGCTTTGCCGGTGGCCGGTGGCGAGTACACCATCGACTATGACAAATACTCGCTGGTCGAGGGCGTAGGCTCGGGCGCCGGCACCGGAGTTTGCCTGGTAACGCTGCCGAATACGCCGGTCAAGCCGGGCAGCGTGGCGCTCAACGTCCTGGTGGCGTTTTCCGGCTATCAGCATGTCTATCCGATGCGCGACGACGGTGCCGGCAACCTCTCGGCTCCGGGCTGGGAGCTGGCGTTGCCGGTCAACCATCCCACCTGGCCGGGACTGACCCAGGCCGGCGGCATTACCGGGACCATCGACTATACGACGGGCATCTGCACCATCGATCTGGTCAATGTCGCCGGCACCGAGAGCTGGAAGGAACCCTATGTGTTCAGGGTTTGCGCCGGTTCCTCCGGCGCCGGCACTCCCGCCGTCAACTTGCCGGCATTCCCGGCGCTGGCCCTGCCGGCGGCGACCTTGCCGACACCCATTAGCGCCGGGAGTTTCGCCACCATTACCCATATCAATTTGAAAGGATAACAGATGGAATCGTGTTCCAACCATACCAGTTATAAGCCGGTTGCAACCGCCCCGATCGGCTGGGCCGGCAACAGCGTCGCCGGGGCGACCTTCTCCTATTCACTGGCGGCGGCTGCCGCCGAAACGGCGAACGAAACTGTCCCGGCCAAACCCTTTGTCATCAATCTGTTCAAGAACCATGTCGGCTATATCATCCTGCCCGGCTCCGTCTCCTTTTCGTGGAGCGGCGTCCGCTACGTCGATCGCCAGGGCAAGGTCTACCGGAACGTCGATCCCAAGACAGGCTACGGGGTCGAAGCCGGCACCATCGACTACTCGACCGGCCGAGTCACCCTCACCGTGTACGACGGGGGCGGCAACACCGTCGTCGTACATTCCATGGCCGCCCGAATCGGCCGCCAGCTGCTGACCGACGCAACCTTCCGGACGCCCGGCGCCCCGCTGCGGCCCGGCTCGATTTCGATCACCGGCGTGGCCCTCGACGGCGCAACCGTATCCGGCACCTCGAACTTCGACGGCACCTTCGACGGCACCCTGGTCAGCGGCAATGTCGATTATGACAAGGGCCTCGTCTGGCTGAAATTCGGCAAATGGGTCATCGACGACGGCTCGTATGATGACGAATACTGGTATGACCCGGCCGCCGTCCAGGACGGGAAAATCTTCAAACCGATCCCGGTGTTTGGCGACAGTCTGGCCTATACCTGCGTCGTCTATACCTACATCCCCCTCGACGCCGATCTGATCGGCCTCGATCCGGTCCGCCTGCCCTCCGACGGCCGGGTGCCGATCGTCCGGACCGGCGATGTGGTGGTCATCCACAACACCCAGACCACCCAGCTGGCCGACCCTTTATCGGCCGGGCAGGTGCTGACCCTGCCGCGAACAAATATCGTCCATGTCGAGCTGTACGATTCGGCCGAGCCGATCTCGCTGCGGGTGCCGACCACCCTGTTCAGCTGGGACAAGGATACTCAGCAGCTCACCATGGCCACGCCCCTCGATCTCTCCGGCTACACCCAGCCGCTCATCGCCATGCACCGGATCGAGGATATGGCCCTGGTCTCGGGGGTGCAGATCAACGGCCAGATCGTCGTCAACAGAGGGCTTACCAACGGCTACCCGGTGCTGGGCACCTATGTTTCGTCCGCTTTGCTCTACGGCGATCTGCAGGCCAGGGCCTACGGCTTGTTCGATCAGCAGACCTGGACCTCGGTCTGGTCGAACGATCTGATCGGCAGCGCCACCAATGCCAGCTACAACGAGGTCAACTATCCGCTGATCGTCACCAACGCGGGGGGAGTCAACGGCCGCTGGTGTTTGAAGTTCACCGACACCACCGCCTTTCAAATCATCGAAGAAAAGCTCGGCATCATCGGCACCGGCTACATCACCCAGGACTGCGCCCCGATCAACCCGGCCACGGGCCAGCCATATTTCTTCATCGACTATCGCGGCTGGGGGACGGGCTGGGCGGCCGGCAACGTGTTGAGATTTAACACCGACGGGCCGATCGGGCCATTGTGGATCGCGCGGACCACCCTGCAGGGGCCGGTCGCCGAGCCGAACGATCAGTTTACCATTCAGATCAGGGGAGACGCGGAATAATGGCGGCGCCAATAGTTTATAGATGGGACGACGGCAACGCCCCGGTTGCAAGGGGTGAACGGCGCAGTCTGTGCGATATTCTCTATGCCTGTCTGGTCACCGGCTACGGCACGAAACCGGGGGCCGGGTGGACCAGGGAGTTTGTCAATGCGACTTTTGATAAGGCGGCGTTCCGCAACAATCCGGCGACAGGAACAGGGTTTTATCTTCAGGTTGATGGGCTTGGGGGAGTCAATGCCTATCAACCGAAGGTTCAGGCATTTGAGACAATGACGTCGGAAAGTGACGGCTTGTTCCCGTTTAATAATGCAACACTTCAGACTGTGGATACATCAAACGCAGCGGGAACAGCGGCCAGACCGTGGATACTCATTGCCGACGATAGGTTTTTTTATTTTTGGTGCTGGAACGCGATTACTACTGCCCCTACCGTTTCGCAGTATGTGGCTTCTGGACTGGCCTTCGGGGATATAAACCCCTTTCGCTCAAATGATCAGTTTGCGTGTGCTCTGTCAGGTTCTACGTATGGGATTGCTGGCTTCCTGGCAAGCTCCTCTGGCAGTGCGGGTGGCACATATTCATTCAAATTTCCACGCAAAAGTTCGGGTGTTCTTGGAAGCGGTTATGCTTCTTCGCTTGTACGTGGGGGCGGGCCGGGTAGTGACGGGGTTGTTGGCGCTGCAGGGCCGCCATACGATGCCACTCTCCCCATGCTTATTACGAGGCCGTGTGTAAACGAAGGCGCCGCTAACACGCTGCGTGGGTTTGTCCCTGGATTATTTTATTCCTGCTATTATCCTGTACCGTTCACTCAGTTGCAAACTCTGACGTTCGAAGGCCGTTCCTTCATGTTCTTATGTGTATACGGGGAAGGCGGCAACATTTGCAGATACCTAATCTCCCTGGATGATTGGAGAGTGTGATGATGGAATTCAGCTTTTTAATTCTTGGGGCTGCACAGCCCCGTACCGACCGTCACCGTCTGGCAGGAAAAGTGACGGTCGATGGCCTTCCGGCCAGGCGTCACATTATTGTTTTCGATCGCTTAACCTTTGTCATGATTGCCGCAACAACGAGTGACCCAGTAACCGGGGAATGGGAAATAAAAGGAATACAACAATATCCAGAACGGCAATTGCTGGTATTGAGCCCCGACAATACCGGCAACTACAACGCCGAAGTGGCCGACTATGTTTCCCAGGTAACGGGATGATATGGCATATGATCCGCCCATCGGCTCGGCTATCAACCTTGATTTCTCGGGGGCGTATGTACCACCTGGCGGGGGGAGTATCATTTGGGGCGGGGAATTCATCCCGCCGGCTCCTCAACCGCGCACCCCTGATTTCGCCGTGCCGTGGGGGCAGTTGCCGATTGTCGACACCGGGCCGAAGACTGGCTGGAAGGATCGGCGCCAGCTCACCACTTCGATCGGTATGGGCTGGGTCAAGCGGTTTATTGTCGAGGCCAAGGTTTCAGCCAGCTGGTTAGAAAAAGGCGTTAAGGATAATTCCCGGAGAGCTTCATGGAACGAGTGTTCCCAAAAAATCAATAGAGCTACAAACTCACGATGGCGAGACAAAGATGCATCCGATCATGAGGGAAATATATCGTGGAACCTGCTTCAGGCAATTGACATTGAACACGGCAACAGAAGCATCTCGTTTCCCCCCAAAGATGTTTTCGTCTCGATATTGCATGCTGCCAAAAGGATTCTCGATCTTGGTACCTTTGAGCTCCCCTGGGGCAATCCGCCACCGAAAGACAAGCTGCACCGAACCGTTTGGGGCAGGAAGTATTATCAAGAAATCTGCTGGCGAAGGTACGAACCTGTCCGGGGAATCGCGACCCTCAACCTTCATGTGCCAATTTCTCTGGTCGATGATGGGGATCATATCCGCTTCAGGTTCGACCGGTACACCTATGACCGGCGCTGCAGCCACCGGGAGCCGTCCGGCTGGCGCGATGCCTATTTCTATATCAGGCCGGCGTTGGTCCCTACCGGCCCCTGGGCCACGGTGTATGTTATGCTGAATACCGCCTACCTCACCCGGCTGCCGGAACGGACGCCGATCGATATTACTGGCATGACCATCGGCACCGACTGGGACAGTTTATACTGGACCCTGAAGGCGACCATCGGCAGCGATGCCAGCCTTGCCTTGCTCGAACCGACCGAAGATGGGCCGATCCTGGTCGAGGCGGCGATCAACGGCCACCTCTGGCAGTTTCAGGTGGACAAGTGGACAAAAGGCGAAGCTTTCGGCAGCAACAGCCGGTCGATCGACGGCCGGTCGATTTCCGCCCAGCTCGGCGCGCCGATGGCCGAGATCCGGACCTATACCGAGGCCGAGGCGCGCACCGCCCAGCAGCTCATGGCCTACGAGCTGGCGGATACCGGCTGGAGCGTCGTCTTCGAGGGACTGGACGACTGGCTGGTGCCGGGCGGCATCCACTGCTATCAGGATCAGACGCCGATGCAGGTGATCAAGGCCATTGCCGACACCTGCCGGGCCATCGTCCAGACCGACATGGTGAATCAGACCATCCGGATCAAGCCCCGCTACAAGGTCAAGCCCTGGCAGCTCGCCGGCGCCGTGCCGGATCTCATTATCCCGGCTGCGATGGCCGCGCGGATCGACGGCGAATGGGACGAACGGCCGTTCTTCAATGCGGTCAATGTCTTCGGCGAGGCGGGTGGGATCTCGGCCACCGTCACCCGCGAAGGTTCGGCCGGGGATCTGCTTGCGCCGATGATCACCAGCAAGCTGATCACCGCCACCGAGGCGGCGCGGGCCTTAAGTATTGCCACACTCGGCGCCTCCGGCAAATGGTCGAAGCACCGCATCGAACTGCCGGTCTTTGCCGCCCCGGCCTCGCCCGGCATCATCCTGCCGGGCTCGATCATCGAGTACAACCTCGGCCAATCATCCTGGAAGGGCTTTGTCACCGCCGTATCGGTCACATCCCCCAGGACCCACGAAGGCCTCAAGGTCCGCCAAACCATCGACGTGGAGCGCTACCATGGCAACTAATCTGTGGGCGAGATTCCGGCGGCTGCTGCCCGGCAGCCGGATGATCATAGTCACCGTGGCGTCCGTCAATAACGACGGCACCAGCACGGTGACCACTTCGGGCGGCGGTGCCATGCGAGCCCTTGGCACCAGTGTCGCCGCCACCAAGAAGGCTTATGTCAAAGACGGGGCGATCATCAGCGAAGCCCCGAACCTGCAACATTATGAGATTGAGGTGTGATGATGAAAAGAACGATTATGTGGTGGCTAGGATTGGTCATTTGTGCGGTTACGCTCGGTGGCTGTGGTGGATTTATCGGCGATGGCAGGATGGAGGCATGGAAAACTGTCCGGCAAGAAGAGGAAAAGACCAGCCAAGCGTTTCTTGAAGCAAAAAAAGTCGAGCTGCAGAAGGAAAAGACTGCCGGCAAGCAGAACCCGACGATGAAACTCACCGCCTATGATCAGACCGGCCGGATAGTGTCCACCGCCGAGATGGATCTCCAGCCGATGGTAGCAGAGATCACCGGGGGTAAGAAGACAAATGACACCTACGGGGTTACCCTCAACAAAACTGATATGCCGCGTGGGGAGTTTGCTGAAAATGCCGAGGCTGGTGGAAACGCAGTGGCAAAGGTTGCCAGCGCGCCCGGAACGATTGCAATCGGCATGTCTTACAATGAGCGCAAGCGGGCATCGGATAGCGGCGACACCTCAATCCAGGCCGATACGGTGAACCTCGATAACGCCCTCAACCGTACAGAGGCCCACAACACCGGGACTGGAACTATGTCTTATTCCGGAACCATGCCTGCCGCCGAGCCGGTGATTGTCAAGCCTGAAGTCGTGGTTATTAAATGACCTGCAAAGCGGCAAAACTGATCATTCCAAACTATGTTTAAAGTGTATTCCAGGGATCGTTAAAAGGTGGTTTCAGAGGGAGGAAAAAGCATTGCAAAAGTGGTTTCAAACCTCGCGACAAATGGTCCCAAACCTCGCGACGCGCTACAGACAGGCATTAGCGTTAGAAAGTGCCATGAACTATAGGTACCTGAGGAAGAAGGGTGTCACCGTAAGGAAAACAATCGACATTATAATTGGAACTTTCTGCATCCACAACCAGCTGATATTATAGCATTGCGACCGTGATTTCGATCCTATGGTCGATTTCTTGGGCTTGAAAACAATCGAAACAGAGAGTGACAAGCGGCTATGAAGGTTTGAACAGGGAGAGCTGGTATTTCTTTAGAAGATCATACAGCCGAGCCTGGGAAATCCCCGCCAGGCCGGCTGGCCTTTTCCCGGCTGCCCTGCGCCTTTTTGACCAGCACCTCGAAATACTGCCGTTCGAGATTTGCCCGGAAATCGGCGAGCTGGGGGAGGTCGCCGGCACCGCCCCCGAGATCCTGTTCAAGATCGAATGCGGTTGCGGGGAGTTGCGGACCGGCATCGAGAAACGATGCCCGGTATTCGGGGGGAAGATGTTTCGGATGGAGCGTCGGATCGGTCCCGGCCGATGCTAAAGCCGACTCCAGCACATTTATCAGTTCCCGCACGTTGCCGGGCCAATCGTAGGTGGAGAGAATCTTCATGAATTCGAGGGAGACGCCTTTCACCCCAGTGCCGTAGTTTTTACCGATCTGATGAATTTTGTGCACGGCGATCTCCTGAATATCCTTGTCCCGCTGGCGAAGCGGCGGCAGTTTTATCTCGATCGCCCGGATCCGGTAGAGCAGGTCTTCGCGGAATCTGTTCTCCCTGACCAGCTGCGCGAGGTCACGGTTGGTCGCGGCAACCAGGCGGAAATCGACGGCGATTTCCTTGCCGCCGATCGGCCGGACCTTTTTTTCCTGCAGAACCCTGAGCAAGGCCTTTTGGATGGAGAGCGCCAGGTCGCCGATTTCATCGAGAAAGAGCGTGCCGCCATCGGCCTGGCGAACGAGCCCGTCGCGCCGCGTTTCCGCCCCGGTAAACGCCCCCTTCTCGTAGCCGAAAAAACTCGCCTCGGCCAGGGACTCGGGGATGGCCCCGCAATCGACGGCGACAAAGGCGCCGGCCGCCCGCTTGCTGTTGTCATGGATGGCGAGGGCGAAGAGTTCCTTGCCGGTGCCCGTTTCCCCGGTGATGAGGACGCTGGCCGTGGTCACCGAGGCCTTCGCCACCTCATCGAGGCTGCACTGGATGGCATGGGAGTTGCCGACTATGCCCAGACGGTTCAAGGAGACCGGTTCCCTGGTGGCCAGCTTTTCCTTGCGATATTCCAGGGCCCTGAGGATGGGCAGCGACACCTCCTCCATGGTGAAAGGTTTCTGGATATAGTCCTATGCCCCGTATTTGAAGGCAATTTTTGCGCCGCGGATGTCCCCGGTGCCGGTAATGATGATGACCTCGGGGCTGCTTGGCGTTTTCAGGAGCTCGGGCAGCAGGGCAAGGCCGTTGCCGTCCGGCAGATCGAGGTCGAGCAGGATCACATCGAAGGGCGTACTCAAGGCAAGCTTTCTGCCTTCTCCTGCCGAATGGGCGACGGCGGGGGCATAACCCTGTCCGTCGAGGATATCCGCCAGGAACACCCCGATCTTGGGATCGTCGTCTATGATAAGTATTTTTGTCTCTGCCACGCGGAGTTCTATGTTGTTTTCATTTCCAGGGCTTTTTGAATGGCCTCGGTCAATTCCCTGGCGAGGACCGGTTTCAACAAAATATCATACAGTCCCACGTTCTGCTTCAAGTCTTCATTGATACCTTCCTTGAAACCGGTGCAAAGAATAATAGGGATTCGGCCATTTAACTCCTTAACTTTCTTTGCCAGCTCCAGCCCCGTCATCTTCGGCATGGCCATATCCGAGACCACCAGATCGAAGGAGCCGGGATTCTGCCGAAAGATCTCATACGCCTCGAGGCCATTGGCGGCGGTGACCACCGCATAGCCGAGCTGCTCCAGGATCTCCTTGCCGGACCGGATAAAACCCTCTTCGTCATCGACAAAGAGAATTCTTTCGCTGCCCTCCTTCGGCAAGCAATGCGGAGATTCCTGCCCGTCCAGATTCCCGCCTTCGAGTTTCGGCAGGAAGACGTGAAAACCGGCCCCCTGACCAAGCCGGCTTTCAACCCTGATTGCCCCACCCATGTCGTTGACCAGCCCATGAATCACCGCCAACCCCATGCCGGTACCTTCGCGGAAGAGCATTTCCAGAACCATTTCCCGCATGTGCGGGTCCCGGTACATCTGCTTCACCGACTTTTGCGTGAGATCGTCCGTGCTTTTATACTCGAGCATCTTGATAAACGCCGGATTGACCATGACATACCGGCCATCGTAATCGGCCGATGAACGAAAAACCCCGACCGGCAGCTCTTCCACCAACTGCTGGTAGCGTCGCTCGCTTTCAATTCGCGCCTTTTCCGCTTCCTGCCGGTCGACGATTTCGCTCTCCAGTTTTTTATTGGTTTCCAGCAGGGACAACTCCCGTTCCTTCACCCGATTCGCCATGTAGTTGAACTTATCCAGAATCCTGGCGATTTCAAAATGTTCAAAAGTCAGAACTCTTGATCCGGGTCTACTAATTACAGTTCACAAAATACAGCGTAACA
>CAYTVF010000064.1:0-19460 GCA_964441345.1 uncultured Desulfopila sp.
GTGATGACCGGGACCGGCGAGGCCAGGATCGCCTGGATGATTTCCCGCATGGAGTGATCGAGACCGCCCGGCGAGTCGAGGCGAATGATGACAACGGCCGCCCGGAGTTCCGCGGCAGTCTTCAACCCCCGCTGCAGATAGTCGCTGACCGCCGGACCGATGACGCCTTTCACTTCGAGGAGCGATGCCCCGCCAGCCCGGGCTTCGGTACAGCGGGGCAGGCAGGACGCCAAAAAAGAGATGATGAGGATCAGGGAACACCGGTACAGGTGTTCGGCGATACGATGACGCATCAGACACACCTCCGCCCGCGGGTTTTTTGTTTTTTGGATACATCTTTATGATATCACACAAACGGAGGGGGAATACAGCAAAAACCGGCGAACTCACGGCCGGGGGAAATGAAGAACCGCGCTTGCATATCGTCCTTCTGCTGATATACCATTGAGAAAAGAGGCGGCAGGTGCGACGATCCACACGATCTCTCCACCCCCCACAAGAAACAAAAAACCTCACTCGGTCAACCATACCCGGAACATTACACCAAGGCCATGACCATGGATGCGAATCCCCTGCTCGATGTCGATGCCCATGACGCCTACATCAATAGAGAACTGAGCTGGCTCGCCTTTGCCCGCCGGGTGCTCGAAATCGCCGAGGATGAATCGCAGCCGCTGCTCGAACGGGTCAAATTCGCCGGCATCATGGGGATGATTTTTGACGAATTCGTCATGAAAAGGCTGGGCGGACTGCATCAGAAACTGAAAAACCAGCCGGGAATCGTCAACCTGGACGGTCTCCGGCCCGGTGAAGAACTCCAGCTGTGCCGCGCGGAATTACAGCGGCAGACGAGTATCCTCGGCGGCCTGTTCGAGGATGTTCTGCGGCCGGCCCTGGCCCGGGAGTCGATCTTCCTGCCGTCCTACGACTCGCTTACCGGCCCGGATAAAGACTTTCTACAAAAACACTTCGAAGAATCGGTGCTGCCGATTCTCACCCCGCTGGCCGTCGATGCCGCCCATCCCTTCCCGTTCATCAGCAACCTCAGCATCAATCTTGCCGTGGTCATCGACAAGGGGGACGGCCACCACCATTTTGTCCGGCTGAAGGTCCCCGCCAACCGCAGGAGATGGGTGGCCTTGCCGGACAATCGCGGCTTCGTCCGCCTCGAAGAGATCCAAGCTGAACCAGCTGCAGGACCGCGACATCATCAGGGAGCTGTACCTGGCAAGCCAGGCCGGGGTGCCGATTTCGTTGAATGTCCGCGGGCTCTGCAGCCTGCGGGCCGGTGTGCCGGGGCTTTCAAAGACCGTCCGGGTATTCAGTATTCTCGGCCGGTTCCTGGAGCACAGCCGGATATACAGATTTGAAAACGGCGGCGAGCCGATCTTTCTCATCGGGTCGGCCGACTGGATGAAGCGCAATCTCGACCGGCGCATTGAAACGATTGTCCCCGTCTTCAGCCCCGAGATCAAGGCCCTGCTGGAAGACATACTCTCCATCTACGAAAGGGACAACACCTTCTCCTGGGACATGCAGCCCGATGGCCGCTATGTGCGCAGGAAGCCGGCGGCGGGCGAAGAGCCGTTGACCGCCCAGCGTCACTTCGCCTCATTTACCCGCTGACATGAGGAGGGGACTCCGGGCATCATTTCCCCAGGACTTTATGAATCGTCCTGAGCAGGTCGCCAACCCCATAGGGTTTCATCAGAAAGTCGTCGATGCCGGATTCCCGCGCATTCCGCTCATTGATCAATTCGCTGTACCCGGTGCAGAGAATAACCGGCAGATCGTGCCGAATCGCCTTGATTGCCCCGGCAAGCTGTTTGCCGGTAAAGTGCGGCATGGTCATGTCGGTGATGATGAGGTCGAAGGCATCGGGATCGGCCTGGAAGGTTGCCAGCGCCTCCCGGCTGTCGGTCATGATACACACCTTGTAGCCGGATGGTTCGAGCATCTCGGCTCCCAGTTCGGCTATGACCTGCTCATCGTCGACGAAGAGGATACGCTCGCTGCCGGGCTGAAAAACCTCCGCGGCCGGAGCCGCCGGCGACGCCCCCCCGGCAATCCGGGGCAGGAAGACCTTGAAGGTCGTCCCCTTGCCCGGTTCGCTGAACACGGAAATCGCCCCGTCATGTCCTTTGACGATTCCCCGGACGACCGACAGTCCCAGGCCTGTCCCCGCCTCGATTTCCTTGGTAGTGAAGTACGGATCGAATATCCGTTCAAGCAGTGATGGTTCCATGCCGCAGCCGGTATCGGTAACTGCCAGGCACACATAGTCGCCCGACCTGAAGTCCGGATGGCGGGAAGCAAGAACGGCATCGGCGACAAACTCAGATACCCCGACACTGAGCGTGCCCCCTTTTTCTCCCATCGCCCGGGCCGCATTGGTGCAAAGATTGATCAGAACCTGATGGATCTCGGTGGGATCCATCAGCACCAGGGTTCGATCGGCGGCAACCGCGATCTCCGAGACAATCTCGATGGTCGTCGGCAGCAGCGGCCGCATGAGTTTCAGCGCCTCCTTGATGAAGACGGCGAACTCCACCGGGGATTTCTGATGCTCGGTACTGCGGCTGAAGGTGAGAATCTGTTTCACCAGATCGGTGGCCCGGGAACCTGCGGCCATTACCCGCTGCAGGTTCTCCCGGGCGGGGTCCGACTCGGCCAGGTTCGTCATGGCTATTTCGGTAAAGCCCAGGATAATGGCCAGGATGTTGTTGAAGTCGTGGGCAATCCCGCCGGCCAGCGTGCCGATGGCCTCCATTTTCTGGGCCTGGCGCAATTCTCTTTCCAGCCGCATCTCGACCGTGATATCCCTGAAGTATGCCGAAATACCGCCGTCTTCGGCTGGATAGGCCTTCAGGGCAATCCATTTGCCCCTTCCCGGCTCCCGGGCTGCGAGCCAATAATGAAGTTCGCCATGAAGTTCGCCATGAAGTTCGCCATGAAGTTCGCCGTGAAGTTCGCCGTGAATATCGCCATGTAGATCGCTGTGCGGATCACCGCCGGTTCCGCTCGCCATCACCTGCCGAAAAAACCGCTCGACCTCGGTACCGGCCATAGCCGGAAAAGCCTCCCAGTAGTTGCGGCCCAGGAGCGTTTCCCGATTCTGCCCCAGCGTCTTTTCCGCCTCGTTGTTCATATAGGTGAAGCGAAAATCCCGGTCGAAGGAGATAAAGCCATCGGGGATGGACTCGAGAATGGCAACCGTCCGGCGATGCGCCCGCTCCATTTCCTGCACCGACCTTCTTCGTTCGACGATCCTGGCCAGGAGCAGAATGATGATTATTACCAGGCCAACGACTATCACCACTCCAGCCCAGACCAACCGGCCATGAATGGCCATGAAGGAAACCAGCCAGTTCATAATAATCGATCCCTTGGAGAGATTGTCGGCGGCGATGCCGCGTAACGCTGCTGTAAGAATGCAGAACGAGGATAGGGCGATTCAAGATGATTTCATTATCGCAGAAAAATAAGGGGTAATCCAGGAAAGATTCCCTGGGGAATACCCGGAGTCGTTTCATGCAGATGGCGGAGAGCGAGTAGTTCTCACCCCAGGCGATGACGGAGGCCGCCAAATTGACTTCTGCCGGGCCTTCCGCTACACTTGAAGAAAGGAACGTGGGGGTGGCAGCAATATGCCCCGATTATCGGCAGGACTCAATAGAGTCTGTCCGGAAATGGCAATTCATGGACAACCGCTAGGAAAATGGGGAGTAGGCCTGCATGGAGACATTGCGAAAGCTGCTGAACCATCGGGAATGCATTGCGGTTCTTTTCCTCTTCTGCACCGCGCTGTTCGGCTGGCCTTTTATCAGCATTACCGGACCCTCTTCGCCCGAGACGATGTTTGTTTACCTGTTCTTCGTCTGGGGAGCGGTCATCGTGCTGCTCTATTTCATCTCCAGGCATACTGACCCGGAATCCTCCGACCATAAGCCGGGGAGCGAAAACTGATGTTCAGCGGGTGGGCGATAATTGCGGTCTTCTTCGGCTATCTGGCGATTCTTTTCATTGTCGCCCTCTGGGTCGAACACAGGTCGAAGGCCGGAGTAAATATCGGCAACAATCCGGTCATCTACGCCCTGTCCTTTGCCGTGTACTGCACCACCTGGACCTATTACGGCAGTGTCGGCAAGGCCGCCACCTCCGGCATGCTCTTTCTCTCCGTCTATCTGGGGCCGACCCTCGTCGTCCTCACCTGGTGGACTCTGCTCCGCAAGATGATCCGGCTGAAAAACCTCCACCGGATTACCTCGATCGCCGACTTCATCTCCGCCCGATACAATAAATCCCGGGCTGTTGGGGCAATCACGACGGTCATCGCCCTGGTCGGTATTGTCCCCTACGTCGCGCTCCAGCTCAAAGCCGTCATCACAACCTTTGCCATCATAACGAAACCACCCGACCCTGCCGTGGACTTCATCGATGTCGGCCTGATCATTGTCGGTCTGATGATCGTTTTCACCATAATTTTCGGGGTCAGGCGGCTCGATCCCACGGAACGCCATCAGGGCATGGTGGTCGCCCTGGTGCTGGAATGCGTGGTCAAGCTCGTGGCTTTCCTCGCGGCCGGGATCTTCGTCACCTATTTCCTGTTCGACGGTTTTGGCGATATTCTCGCGCGGGTCTCGCAACTCCCGGCAAGAACCCTATATGGCAACGCCGAGGCCGGCATGCAATATTATATGACCTGGACGACCTATCTGATTCTGTCGATGTCGGCGATTCTCTTTTTACCGCGGCAATTTCACATCGCGGTCATCGAAAACTTCGACGAAAACCATGTGCGGACCGCCATGTGGCTCTTTCCGCTCTATATGTTCCTGATCAATATTTTTGTGTTCCCCATCGCCATGGGTGGCCTGCTGCTCGGCCTGCCCATCTCCGCCGCCGATACCTTCATGCTGGGACTGCCGATTCAAGCCGGCCAGAAATGGCTTTCCCTGCTGGTCTTTATCGGCGGATTTTCCGCGGCCATTGGCATGGTCATGATCAGTTCGATGACCATGTCGACCATGATCACCAACCATCTGCTGCTGCCGGTCATCGACTGGCTGGACGGCCTGGGATTCCTCAAACGCTATCTCCTGCAGTGCCGCTGGGTGGTGGTGGCCGGCTATATCATGACGAGCTACCTGTTCGCCCATTTTATCGGCGAGTCTTTCATGCTGGTCAATATCGGTATGATTTCCTTTGCCGCCGTCTTCCAGTTCGCACCGGCGATGCTGGGCGGTCTGTTCTGGAAAAAGGGCAATATGTGCGGCGCCCTGCTGGGACTCTCTTCCGGTTTTCTGCTGTGGTTCTACACTCTTCTGCTCCCTACCTTTGTCAGATCGGGATGGCTCGACGACAGTTTGCTCACTGAAGGTCTGTTCGGGATAGCCGCGATGAGGCCGGAAGCTCTCTTCGGGATGTCGGCTTTCGATCCCTTAAGCCATGCCGTTTTCTGGTCGATATTCTGCAACACCGGTTGCTATGTGCTTGGCTCCCTGCTTTTCCGGCAGGGTGAAAAGGCGCAGATGATTGCCGCCGGGGACTTTGTCGATATCCTCGATACAGCTCCCGCCGCACCAACGGTCCCCGGTGAGGCCTTTGTCCCGATCGAGCCGAAGATACAGGAGATAGAATCGCTTTTCTGCCAGTATTTCCCGGAGGAAAAAGCGGTTTTATTGATCCGGCAGTGTCTTCAGAATATGGGTCTGGCCGGCAAAAAGAGCATTTCGATCGTCGAATTGATTGAACTGCATGGCGAGATCGAGCGACAGCTGGCCGGCTCGATCGGCGCCGCGGCGGCCTACCACGCCCTGCGCAATGGTCTTTCTTTTTCTCCCCAGGAAGAGGGTGAGCTCTCCAAAACCTATGCAAAGATCCTCGCCGACCTCAAGCTTACCCCCCAGGACTTGAAAAACAAGATCGACTTTTACCAGGAACGGCAAGTCCTGCTGACCAGGCAGGCCTCCGAACTTGAAGCAAAGGTGCGGGAACTGAACAGGGAAATCGAGGAGCGTCGTCAGGCGGAGCAGGCCCTGCGGGAAAGCGAAGGGAAGTATCATTCCCTGGTCGACAACATCAATATCGGCGTATACCGGACTTCCAGCGGCCGCGGCCGCTTCATCCAGGCAAATCCGGCCATGGCCAAGATATTCGGCTACGATTCGCTGGATGAATTCATGGACATTACGGTTTCGGATCTGTACCAGAAAGTCGACGACAGGAAGGCCTTTCTCGAAATGGTGCGCCAGCACGGATTTGCCAAAGACCGGGAACTGGCCATGCGGAGAAAAGACGGCACCCCCATCTGGTGCTCGGCGAGCGCCAAGGCCACCTTGAACGACCAGGGACGGATCGAATGGATGGACGGAGTTCTGGAGGATATCACCGACCGGAAAAAACTCGAAGAACAGCTGCGCCAGGCCCAGAAGATGGAGGCGATCGGTACCCTGGCAGGCGGCATTGCCCACGATTTCAATAATATCCTGACGGCCTTGCTCGGCTACAGTAATCTGCTGAAACTGAAAATCGGCAATGACCAGGTGTTGAACAACTATGTCGACCAGATCCTCATCTCTTCGGAAAAAGCCGCAAATCTTACCAAAAGCCTTCTTGCCTTCAGCCGCAAGCAGATCATCGATCCGAAACCGGTCGATCTGAATCAGATCGTCAGAGGGATTGAAAAACTCCTCAGAAGACTGATCGGCGAAGATATTGAATTCAAGACGATCCTGGATGATAGGGAGCTGGCCATTATGGCCGACAGCGGCCAGATAGAACAGATTCTCATCAACCTCTCGTCCAATGCCAGCGATGCCATGCCCGGCGGCGGCATCTTTACCATCCAGACGGAACATATCGAATTGAGGGAAAGTGGTTCCGGTCTGCCGGAACATCTGGTTCCGGGCGAATACGCGCTGATTACCGCTTCCGACACCGGCAAAGGCATGGATGAAAAGACCAAACAGCGCATATTCGAGCCGTTTTTCACCACCAAGGAGATCGGCAAGGGGACCGGCCTCGGCCTGTCGATCGTCTATGGCATCATCAAACAGCATAACGGCGACGTGCATGTCTACAGCGAACCGGGCAAGGGTACATCGCTCAAGATCTATTTCCCGCTCATCCAGTCGGATGTCGAAGATCCCGAACAGGCCAGGCAGAAGATCCTGCTGGGGGGCAACGAAACGATCCTCGTCGCCGAGGATAGCCCCGAAGTCAGGCAATTGATCGTGACGGTTCTCGAACAGTTTGGCTATACCGTCATTGCCGCGGTCGACGGCGAGGACGCGGTCGACAAGTTCACCGCCCGGAGCGACACCATTCAACTCCTGATTCTCGATGTGGTTATGCCGAAGATGAACGGCAAAGAGGCCTTCGACCGGATGAGGGCCATAAGAAAGGACATCAAGGCAATTTTTTCAAGCGGCTATACCGCCGACATTATCCAAAGAAAAGGAATCCTCGAAAATGGCGCCGGTTATTTGCCCAAGCCGGTGCTGCCCCATGTCCTGCTCTCGGTGATCAGGGAGACCTTGGATAAAGGATGACGCCATTGCTCTTTGCTTCGCATGCGGGGGACGGGGGGACGGGGTCAAATCTTTAACCGTGACACTTCATGTTGTCAAGATTAAAGATTTGACCCCAACCAACAACTGAAGGCACGCAACCAGCCGACATCATAGTTTTTTATGCAGGCACACCGGGTACGCCGCTGTCGATCAAAGAAGAGCAGTGACGGGGGGGGGGACCGAGGCCGGAGACGACTCCGGCAAAGCCAAGCGTAGAGGCCTTTAGCTCCAGATCGGCAGATTCCTCCGGGGGAGCACTTATTACACGGGCGATGCGCCTATTTGATCAACGCCCCGGGAGCGAAGCCTTGAACCTCGGAAATTCGCCCCCGCCACCAGGTCCCGGTGCTTCCCGAGACGGATTTCCCCTGGGCATCGAAAAACCTGGCATTTTTCAGATGGATATAGGAAGGGGTCTCGGTCTGTTCCGTGGGAGAAATACAAGAACACTGATCGCCAATTTTCTTGAAGGCTGTTCTTACTTCTTCGGAGTTCTTTGCCGATTCGAAGGGACTGGCAAAATATTCGCCAAGATCGTCGAAGTACTGCCTTACGCCGGCAAGAGTTCCCGATATCAGAAACCCGCCGACCGTAAGCGTTATATCCAGCTCGAATCGATTTTTATTGGCCAGGTTCACCAGGAACTGCAGAAACCAGTCCTTAGGGGGCGTATTGCCGGTAGCGTATACATTTTTTTCCTCTTTTATCATATACCTGCCTCCTTATTGATCGAATGATATTCCGTTGACCTGCGGGACTCCGGGACAAAAAGAAATCCCCTGTACCTGACAGACGGTAGACAGGGGATTTCTTGTGTCAAGGAGGAATGGAGGGTTTACCCAGCTCTCTCTATCCTGCGCATTGCTAGGCGGTAGAGCGCTTCCGCCCGGTAGGAACTGCGGACGAAGGGTCCCGAGGCGACTCCGGCGAAGCCGAGCCCATAGGCTTTTTGTTCCAGCTCGGCAAATTCCTCCGGCGGAACAAACCGTTGCACGGGCAGATGATTTGCACTTGGCTGCAGATACTGGCCCATGGTCAGGATATCGCAGCCGGAAGCGAGGAGGTCGCGCCAGGTCTCGGCAATTTCCGCAAACGTCTCGCCAAGGCCGAGCATGATGCCCGATTTGGTCGGGATGTGGGGATGCGTTTCCTTCACCCGGCGGATAAGTTCAAGCGATCGCCGGTATTCGGCCTGGGGCCGGACCTCCGGATACAACCGCACCACCGTTTCGATATTGTGATTGAGGACATCGGGACCGGCGGCAAGGATGGTCCGCAGGGCCGCCCGGTCGCCCTGCAGATCGGGGATAAGGACTTCCACCAGGGTTCCCGGCCTTCGCCTGCGGATAGCCCGAATCGTTTCGGCAAAAAGCGCGGCTCCGCCGTCGGCGAGGTCGTCGCGGGTCACCGAGGTGACCACCGCATAGCGCAGATCGAGAAGGGCCACCGCCTCGGCCACCCGTTCCGGCTCGGCGGGGTCCGGCGGTCCCTCGGGCCGGTGTCCAACCGCACAGAACCGGCAGTTGCGGGTGCACCGCTCGCCGAGAATCATAAACGTCGCCGTGCCCTGGCCGTAGCATTCGAACTGGTTGGGGCATTTGGCCTCCTGGCAGACGGTGGTCAGCTCGTGGCCTTTCAGCAGTTGGCGGATTTTCTCGTACTCCGGCCCGGTCGGCAGAGTGCGCCTCAGCCAGCGGGGCTTGCCGGGAGTTGTCCGGTTATGACATGACGACATCGCGATGATCCTTGGTTATAGGGATAAATTCTCGGTTAAATATCTGCGAAAGTTGACCGACCAGATCATTTTTCACCTCGGCAAGCGTCACTGCCCGGCCGCACTCCCGGCTGACCGTGGTCATGCTCACCCCGGCAAGACCGCAGGGATTGACCCAGGAAAAGGGTTCGAGGTCGAGGCAGACATTCAGCGCCAGGCCATGAAAGGCCACGCCGTGGCGGATGGCGATACCGACGCTGCCAAGCTTCTTGTTTCCCTGCCCCACCCAGACCCCGTGGTTGCGCGGGTCCCTGGCGGCTTCCACGCCGCATGCCGCCGCCAGCCGGATCATCACCTCTTCCAGGCAGTACACATATTCGGTCACCGAGAGCCCGGCCTCGCGCAGGTGAAATATCGGATAGATGACCAGCTGGCCCCGGCCGTGGAAGGTGATATCGCCGCCGCGCTCGATATGGACCAGCGGGATATTTCGCTCCCGGAGAAACTCCTCCGGCACCATCAGGTTTTCCCGGCCGCCGCGCCTGCCGAGGGTAAAGGTGCTCGGGTGCTCGGTCACCAAAAAAACATCGGTCGGGGCCTGACCCTTTCGTCTCTTCTCAACCAGAGCCAGCTGCAGGGCGTAGGCCGCCGCGTAGTCGGTAAGGCCAAGATCGACCAAAGCGGCGGCCTTCGCGGCCATCATAGCACTAGCCACGGAGACAGGGGTGCCTTGCGGCCAGGGTCTCGTCCAGCCGGCGCAGCTTCGCCCGCATCGGCGCCTGCCGGAGCAGTTCGGGACTTTCCTTCGCCTCCCGGACCACCATTTTCACCACCTCGATGAACTGGTCGATATCCTCCTTGCACTCGGTCTCGGTCGGTTCGATCATGATCGCCCCGTGCACCACCAGGGGAAAATAGATGGTCGGCGGATGGTAACCGCAATCGATCAGCCGCTTGGCAAAATCGAGGGTGGTAATTTTATCCTCCTGCAGCTGGACATCGGAGAAAACGCACTCGTGCATGCACGACCGGTCGTAGGCAAGATGCAGGGTGCCCTTCAGTTTTTCCTTGATATAGGCGGCATTCAGCACCGCCAGCTGGCTGGCCTTCTTCAGATTGGCACCACCCATGGTACGGATATAGCTGTAGGCGCGCAGCAGCACCGAGTAGTTGCCGTGAAAAGCATGCATCCGGCCGATGGAGTCGGGGCAGTTGTACTCCAGGCGATAGCTGTCGCCGTCTTTGACCGCCAGCGGCGTCGGCAGAAAACGGGCCAGTTCCTCGGTCACGCAGACCGGTCCGGCCCCCGGTCCACCGCCGCCGTGGGGGGTGGAAAAGGTCTTGTGCAGGTTGAGATGCATCACATCGACCCCGCACTTCCGGGCGTTGATGATGCCCATCACCGCGTTCAGATTGGCCCCGTCGCCGTAGACCAGGCCGCCCTTGCCGTGGACGATCTCGGCAATCTCGCGGATATTGGTCTCAAACAGCCCCAGGGTATTGGGGTTGGTGATCATGATGCCGGCAGTCTCTTCGTCCATAACGTCGATGATCGACTGGACATCCATAATACCAGTTGGCCCCGACTTGATCGGCACCGGCTTGTAGCCGCACAGGGCGGCGCTGGCCGGGTTGGTGCCGTGGGCGGTATCGGGAATGAGGATCTTGGTCCGCCGGGAATTGCGGCTCTTGTGATAGGCGGCAAAGATCAGCATCCCGGTCAGCTCGCCGTGGGCGCCGGCCGCCGGCTGCACCGTCACCGCGGGCAGGCCGGTGATCGCCGCCAGGTATTGCTGCAGCTCGTACATGATCCGGAGAGTGCCCTGGACCTGCTCATCGGCCAGCATCGGGTGGGCGGCGGCCAGTTCCGGGGTTGAGGCGATCTTCTCGTTGATCTTCGGGTTGTATTTCATGGTACAGGAGCCAAGCGGGTACATGCCGGTATCGACCCCATAGTTCCACTGCGACAGGCGAGTATAATGACGGACCACATCGACTTCACTCAGATCGGGAAACGCCGGGCCCTCGCCCTGCAGTTCCCGCGGGAAATCAGCCGCCGGCACATCGCTTGCCGGGATGGACATCCCCCGCCGGCCTTTCTTGCCCTTCTCCCAGAGCAGGGGTTCGTTCTGAATGATGCCGCTTGCCCCCGGAATTTTTTGTGTACTCATCGTACTCATCGTACTCATGCTCATGGCTTCACCTCACCTGCAACCGCATCGATTATTTCCTTGGTCGCCGTCTCCGTCACGCAAAACAGATAACGCCCGGCATGCTCCGGGTAAAATCTGCCGAGATCGAGACCGGCGACAATTTTCTGCTCCAGCAGCCTCTCGTATACCGGCCGGAAATCCTCCTTGAATTCGACGACGAACTCGTTGAAGGTGGGCGAGTCGAAAACGATTTTCGCCCCGCTTTCCCTGAGCCTCGCCTTGAAATACTCGGCCTTGTCGTAATTGAGCCGGGCCAGTTCGCGCAGGCCGGATCCACCCAGAGAGGCCATGTACATGGTGGCGATGAGGGTGCAGATCCCCTGGTTGGAGCAGATGTTCGAGGTCGCTTTCTCCCGGCGGATATGCTGCTCGCGGGTCGAGAGGGTGAGTACAAAACCGCGTTTGCCGTCGAGATCGCGGGTTTCGCCGACCAGTCGGCCGGGCATGTTGCGGACGAACTCGTCGCGGCAGGCAAACATCCCTAAGCCCGCCCCGCCGAAGGAGCGCGGCATGCCGAAACTCTGGCCTTCGCCGCAGACGATATCGGCGCCGCAGGCCCCGGGATTTCTGGTGAGACCGTAGGCCAGCGGCTCGGTGAAGGAGGTGACGAAAAGTGCCCCGGCCGCATGAATTTTCTGCCCGAGTCCTGCCAGGTCCTCAATTACTCCGAAGAAATTGGGCGACTGAATGGCCACCGCCGCCAGGTCATCGGCGATTGCCGCAAGGCCGCTCAGATCGGTGCGGCCGTCGGCTCCCACCGGCAATTCCACCAGCTCGTAGCAGGTCGGCTCCAGATAGGTTCGGGCGACCTCCCGGTAATGGGGATGAACGGCGGACGAGATCGCCACCTTACCCTTTTTCCTGGCTATCCGCAGCCCCATCAAGAGACCCTCGGCCAGGGCCGACGCGCCGTCGTAGATGGAGGCGTTGGCAACATCCATGCCGAGCAGCCGCGCGGTGAGCGTCTGGTATTCGTAAATCCCCTGCAGGGTGCCCTGGGCCATCTCCGGCTGATACGGGGTATAGGCGGTGAGAAATTCCGACCGGCTCATAATGGCCCGGATCGTCTCCGGGATATTATGGTGGTAGCTGCCGGCCCCGATCAACACCTTATATTTGTCATCGACCTGCATCGCCGCGCCGAGCTTGCCGACATGTTCCGTCAGACTCCACTCGTCAAGCGGTTCGGGCAGGGGCATGGTCCCATCGTACCGGCAGCCGTCGGGAACCGAGCAGAACAGCTCATCCAGGCTCTTTCTGCCGACCACATCCAGCATCTCGCGTATTTCTTCGTCAGTATGAGGCAAGTATCGCATGGCTTTATCCTTTCAGTAGCTCACGATAGGCTGCAACGGCCAGTAATTGCTCAAGTTCGCTCATATCGGAGGGTTTGATCTCGACAATCCAGTTGGCGTACGGATCCTGATTGATCAATTCCGGAGAGTCGGCAAGGGCTTCATTGACGGCGACGATCTCGCCGCCCATCGGCAGGTACAGCTCGGATACCGCCTTGACCGACTCCAGCGTGCCGAACTCGTCGCCTTTGGCAAAGGTCGCCCCCACCTCCGGCAACTCGACAAAAACGATATCGCCCAACTGGTCCTGGGCATAATCGCTGATCCCGACCTTGAGCGTGCCGCCTTGTGTGGACACCCATTCATGATCCTCGGTATAGCGCAGCTCATCTTTAAAAATCAGTTCATTCAATTCTTTCACGGTTTATCCTCCCTTGGTAGAAGTTTTATCAACCCTGCATCTTGCCAATCGGGCTCCTGGCCGTCCTGTTCGGACGGACATCTGCCCGTATTTCAACATTTATTTTTCTCTTGCCGTCGGTCAGTACGACCTGTTCGCCCGGCCTGCACGGGCGATCGAGGAGGACAAAGCCGCAGCACAACCCTTTCGCCGGAAAGTTCTTGTCGCCGGCAATACAGACTATCTCGCCGCCTGCACCGCCAATGCGGCCGATGGCCATGTCGGTGGTGCAGGTGAGAATGGTGCCGAGACGTTCTCCAGCCGGCGAAGTGACAAAACTCCCTTCGCCCGCGCCGATCTTGCGGGGATCAAAGCCGGCAAATGGCAGGGTGTATTTCTGCCAGGTGCTCGCCAGCAGCGCCTCGGCGCCGATAAATTCCTTGGTAAACGATGCATGATCGTCATTCCACGACAAGGCAAACTGCCAGGGATTATGCAAGAACGGCCATCCCCCGATATCCTGATGGGAGAGCGGCAGCACCGCTCCGGCCCGTAGCGAATCCCTTGCGGCAAGACCGCAGGCCAGCAATCCCTGGTCGCTGCCGGCCGCAAGCACCATGTTCCAGAGGGGGACAAGGCGGTCGATCTCGACAAAAAGCTCAAAGCCGAACTCGCCGGTATAGCCGGTGCGGGAAACCAGGACCGGCGTGCCGTCCCCGAGGGTAACCGGGGTTCCACTCCTGAGATCGCCGAAACCGCCCTTGAAGGAAAAGTAGACCATCTTGTCGAAGACACTCTGCGGGTCGCTCAACACCCCTTTGAGGATCCGGGCCGCAAGCGGGCCCTGGATGTCCATCTTCCCGACCCGGTCGGTGAGGTCGACAATCTCGGCATCCCGGCCCGCCCCGTGCTTGGCCAGATGGGCCGCGATCACCCCGCCCATCCCGGCATTGACCACCACCATGAAGGTTTCGGGCCGCAGCTGGTAGACGATGGCATCGTCGATCACCGTCCCGTCTTCACCGAGAAAGAGTCCGTAGACGCATCGCCCGTCGTGGAGCGGTTTTTTATCCGCGCCGATACAGGTTTCGAGATCCTTGCTCAGACAGTGCTGGAGCAGCTCCCGCGCCCCGGCCCCGCAAACCGACACCGCCGCCATATGGCTGGTATCGAAAATCCCCGCCGCCTGAATGACCGCCAGATGTTCGGCCTTGGCCCCGGTTTTATACCAGAGCGGCATGTCGTAATTGCCGAACAGGGCCATATTGGCGCCTTGTTCCAGATGCCAGCCGTGCAATACCGTTTTCTTTGAACTGTCCATTTTATCACCCGGATTATTTGTGTATTTGGTCTGCCCGTGCATCCACATCACACCACAGGGTCAAGGGCACCTTCAGATTGAAGCTCTTGTAGACCACGAAGGTTTCCACCGCCCTGACATTTTCCAGTTTTGCAACCTCTTCGGTATAAAACTTCAGCATCGTGAACTCCCTGGTAAGAAGTACCGTGAGGATAAGATCGAAGCGCCCGGTCACCACGCAGACCGATATGACGCCGCGCAGCTTGCTGAACTCTTCGCCTTTTTTTACCAGATCCATATCCTTGAGGCGCACTCCGACCATCACGATGGATTGATCCGGGATCGCTTCGGGGTCGACCAGGGCGGTAATATCGAGGACTCCCTCGTCTTTCAGCTTTTTCACCCGCGCCCGAACCGTCCCTTCGGAGAGGGCGAGCGATTCGGCAATCTGCTTGAACGGCATCCTGCCGTCCCTCAGATGATTGATAATCGCGATATTGATTTCATCGATAACCATAGCTGGCACCACCTTTTTGCTCCCTATTGTTTTTCCGGATTATACGAGGAACATACGTATTTGTCAATATTGGCTATATTATTTTACGAATAAAATGTTTTTTCAGGTATATTTTTACGTTTTTCGTATTTACATATCAAGACAACTTTAATTATACATCATTCATTCGAACTTTTGAAATGGCTGGTCCGGAGCCGGGGAAAAGATGACCCCGCCGAAAAAAACAAAAGCCGGTTTGACCGAGGTCAATCCGGCTTTTGTCTGGAATCATCCAGCTTGGCGAGGTGAGACTTAGGAGTCTCCTAGAGAAAATCGGGATATACCTCTGGAGCCCCGGCGGCATGGGCTGCGCGTAGCGCACCATCGGCGAGTCGATTGATTTCGGCAAGATTGCCGCGGCTGAGGACGTGCAGGGTCCGAATGGTCTCGTAGGGAAAGAGGGCGACCGAGGCACCGGCGTTGTCGACTGCGGCCAGCTGCAGGCAGAGACGCAGGTAATCGGCGGTATCCTTGATGCTCATCGGTTCGAGGGAGAGCTGGCAGTTGGTCTCGACTGCGAAGTATTCGCTGACGGTGGCGGCCATTTTCGTCTCCATCTCTTTGGTCCCGAACAGGATTATCTGCAGCATCTCATCCCCTCCCCCGTAACCATTGGTAAGGAGGCGGACGATCCCCTCCATGGCGGCCGGGTGCATTTCCTGCGCGTCATCGACCAGCACCACGACCCGCCGGCCGCGGCTGCGTTTTTCGGCAAGGACCTCTTTCACCCGGGCCAGCAGTTCACTCTGAGATAAGCTCTCCGCCGCCGTTATGGCCAGATCGGCGGCCACGCCCTGCAGCAGGGCGGCTACGGAACCCGTGGTATCGGCGATGGTCAGGACCTCGTAACCAGCCGGCAGACTCCGGCGCACCTTCTCGGCCAGCACCGATTTACCGCTGCCGCGTTCCCCTGTTACCTTGATCAGCGACTTGCCCTTCTCCAGCAGATCCAGGAGATGGGTGAACAACTCCAGCCGCGCCGACCAGGGAATATCCATGCAGCAGGGCCGGCCATCCTGAAATGCGGTAAGCACCCGGCTCAGGTGAACCGCCGGTGCAGCCGCCTTGCCGCTCGGCCCCGCCACGGGTTTCTCGACCCGCAAGGTCCCGCTCTGCAGCACACAATCAATAACGGCACCCGGATCGACCGTCAGATTCCGGGTTTCCGCGGTCCCCACATGACAGCCGGTTCGCCGCAGGATGAAAGAATCGGTGACAATATTGCCCTCAAGACGTCCGGCACAGTCGATCGACTCCGCGGCAACCTCGCCCGAGAGCCTGCCGGTCTCGGTGATCTCAATAATTCCCCCGGTGACCGAACCTTCCAGCACCCCTGCCAAAACCATCCGGCCATGGCACTCGACGATACCGGAGACAACCATCGACTGATCGATCCTGCTCTCGTTTTCTTTATCCATGCGTAAGTCCACCCGGGCCCGGAAGCCATCCTTTTTCCAGCATCACCAACGATTGCGCAATTCATGCAGTGAAAGGTAGCATGTCCAGCGCCGGCTAATGTCATTAACTTAAGTAAATGCACGCGAAGCCGCGAAATTCGCGAAGGGTTTAAACGCCGGTTTTCCAGAACTTCGCGTCTTCGCGTCTTCGCGTGAGACCAATTGGCCGCCTGAAAAATGGGGGCCATAGGTTGCATTTCATGCACTATCAACTGCATGTCATCGATTGTATAAAGCTTAAGTTAATGACATTGCAGCGCCGGCTGCAAGAAAAACCTATAGTTTTTAACAGAATTACACCGTCGACACCCGGTCCGGACAGATTTTTCCCCAGCACAGGGAACAACCATAGCAGAAATGACTATTATTTAAGAAAGTCCGGTCAATCGCTTTAACTCTGCACGGGCTGCACTGTTTCATGAAGAACGCCCACCAACTCGATAACCGCCGCCATGTACCTTGCCAGCCTGAATAACGGACCGACAACCACCTACCAGCTCCGCCAGTCGTATCGAAAAACCGATGAAGAACCTTCCTTCGGCTTTCGGATCGTCTACGACCTCGGCCGGGACCCTCGCCGGCTCTTCCAACTGTATAACGATTATATAGTCCTGTTCGACGACAATCTCCTGGCGGCGGTCTCGGCAGCCGGCGAAATCGACGGGGAATTCCTGCTGGAGCAGCTGCTTTGGCGCTTTTTGCCGCAGGCGACGAGAAGACGACTGGCGCGCTTCGGCTCCCGCTCCGCCATGCGGCCGGGCCCGCTCACCGAACAGGAAAGGGAGGAGATCGCCGCCCAAGTCCATCTCTTTGATCGCCGGCGGCTCTATTACCTCCGTTACGGGGCGGTGGACCAGAGCCGTCTCAGCCGGTTGCATGAAGCTTGAACGGCGACAGCCGGTTCTGGCAGGGGGACACGGTCGGCGCCACCCTGCACCCTCACCTGCGCCGTTATCTGATCATGTTTTTCGATTACCGTCCGGCCGTCCGGTCATTCCGGGATGATTTCGTCAGAGCCTTTATGGCCGGGCACCGCAGGTTTCGCTGGCCGGAGCGAACCCCCAGCCAAAGCCCGGATAAAATCAGTGCGATTTTCGCCACCCCCTACGCAGAACTGAAAAAAATGTCCGGAGCCCAGCTGAACAGGCTGTACCGCAAAAAAGCCATGCAGCTCCACCCCGACCGGGGCGGCGACCACGACCTGTTCATTGAACTGACCGAAGTCTATGAGTCGCTGCGGCGCCTGAAAAAATAGACTGAAAAATTGACCGCCCCGTTGTCATATTCTCACTTTCTGTGCAAAATAAGGGTTGATAACTGAAGTGCAAATTCGTACTCTCAAGCATGCCGAATTTTCCCCGCAACGGAATGTCGGCCATCACTTCATTTTTCCAATCCAAGGTGCCTAAATGAGTACAGAGCAAGAAAAAATTGACGGAAATCGAACTGCCGATCTCCAGGATGACGAGGCCATTGACAGAGCCTTCGTGCAAATGGAAATTATTTATAAATCCCGATGCGTTCAGCTGCCGCTCGGCAGTAACGTAACCATTCGGGAAATCAAAAAGGAAGAATAAGCCGGGGCGCGGCAGACTCTGAAGCAACGGGTAGAGATGGAATCAAAAAAAATAGGTGTCCTGATCGGCGGCTCCGGTCTCGTCGGCGGAACTATCGTCAACTTCTACAAGACCAGATTTCCCGACACTGTCGACATCCGCGCCCCGAGCAGCAAGAAAATGTCGATCCGCGAAGAGTCGGATATCCGCCGCTACATGACCGACGTCAAGCCGGACTTCATCATCAATGCCGCCATGGCCGGCCTCGGTTCGGACGGCGAACTGGCCTACGCGGTCAATTACCTCGGCCCCGTCAACCTGGCCAGGGCGGCGAATGCCCTCAACATTCCCTTTATCCATATCAGCTCTTCCGCCACCCTGCCGTGCGGGGAAAACCTGCGGGAAGAGGATACTCTGCCCCTTTCGCCCCATCTGAGCAATTACGCCAAATCGAAACTCATGGCCGAGCTGACCCTGCGGCGCATGGCCGAAACGGAGGGCCTCGATTACACCTGTATCCGCCTGGCTATCGTTTACGGTGCCCATGACCATAAAATCCAGGGATTTCACCGGCTGTTCTTTTCCATCGCCGACGAATCGATGCCCGCGCTGTTCACCAAAAAGCACACGCTCCATTCGTACAGCAATGCCCGGAAACTGCCGTTCTTCATCCGCCATGTCCTGGCAAACCGCGCGGAATTCAGCGGCCAGACCTATAACTTCGTCGACCGGAATCCGGTGGATCTGGCCACCCTCATTCTCACCATCAAATCGTATCTGCAGCTGAACCAGCCGAAAGAGATCTATATCCCTTACTGGCTGGCCCACAGCGGCAAGGAGTGCCTCGATATTCTCCTCAGGCTCCTCAGACGAATCGGCCTGAAAGCGACGCTGCCGCCTGAGTTGATGTTTCTCGACAACTTTTACAAACCACAGACCCTTTCGACCCAAAAGCTCCGGGAATCCTCATTTGTCGACCCCATGCCCGAGGAAACCATTTTCACCCGGTTGCCGGAACTGGTCGTCTATTACCTGACCCGCTGGAGTCACGAGAATCTGATCTCAACCTTCCGGGAAACCCTTGATCGGGACAGATCGATAGGCCATATCTTCTCCCACAATCCCGAGCACCTTATCGATTCGGTACATTCCCGGGGTATCGGGCCGTTTCCCGATATGCAGAAAAAGTTGGACTGATAATAAAAGACCGGCTGGTTTTTAATCCCTGTTCCTGGTATAGACTACCACTTTCCCAGCAACCAGCCCATGGAGGTGCCGACAGTATGATTCTCGATAACCCAGCAATTATCCAATTCATCAAATACGCTCTGGCCGGCGGTCTTGCCACCGTCACCCACATCGTCATTTTCCATCTCATTGCCTGGAAGATATTTC
>CAYTVF010000065.1:0-19412 GCA_964441345.1 uncultured Desulfopila sp.
CCCGGGCTTTCGCTCGCTGTCGCGCAAAATGGCGGGGGCGAAGCTGCTGCCGCCGCACTTTTCCGACGGTACCATCCCCAAAAAACCGGATAAGGATATGTGGCAGGTGGTCGAAGAGAGCGAGGAATCGTATCTCCTGGGCGATGTCTTTCAGGACGCGGTGCCGGCGACGTCCGCCGGAGTCGATCTGCTCCGCGCGGAGGCCGTATTCCTGGAGGGTTTGCGGCGGGATATCGAGGACGGCAGGCTCGACATGCCTTTTGCCTCGTTTATCATTCCGGCCGAATATTATCAGCTGAGCCGGGCGCTGCTTGAGAAGAATCTGCAGCCGGCTTTTACCCTGGAGGAGGCCTTCGCCCGCTACCGCAAGCGGCTCGACCGGGTGGGCGCGGGGCTGCCGGCTGCGATCGACGGTCTTGCCGCGGTGATGATCCTGCAGCGCTATGCCGAGAATAAATTCTATCCCGGCAACGGCAGCGGCATGCTGCTCGACTCGCTGTTTCATAATCTCAACGACTGCGAGGGGGGCACCAAGGAGGTGCTGGCCTACCTCGATCAGCTCTATCCGGGTCTGGTTCTCGGCTCAAACCGGGGGCTGCTGCAGACGACGACCGGCGAGCTGATCGGCCATATGCAGGTGTATCTGGGGCCGGATCCGGCCACCCGGAAAATCATGGCAAACGAGCGGGGCGTGGTCCTTGAGACCACCAGGGTCAGCCGGGAATCGGTGCTGCCCTATGTCTCCGGGGAGGTATTCCCCCTCGAGGATTTTGTCGTCCGCTATTACCCCGAAATCGTCGCCGGAACCCCGCTGGCCGATCTCCTGCGGGGGCGCGATATGTCCGGCACCCTCGATTCGCGCCGGATTGTCGGCACCAGCGATCATCCCCTGAAGATGAGCTATGGCGGCGGCGGCACGCTGCTTACCGCGCAGTACTACGATCTTGCCAATATCAGGACCCGGAAGATTGAAAACGAGTTCCTGCGCAGCACCATTCCGAGCTGCGATCCGCGCATCGACCCCACCAAAATCGACCGGACCAATCTGTTCAGCAATTTCGTGGCCATCGACGGCAAACTGCGCAAGAGCCTCATCGACCATTATCTGGCCGACCTGGACTACTGGGATAACCAGTTGATGCCGCAGTGGAAGGCGCCGGCTTTTACCGCAACCTATGCCGACCTGGCCGGCAGTTTGCTGGGCGCGGGCGGGGCGGCGGACGGCTTTCTGCAGGTGGACGCGGAAAATACCGTTTCCGCCCGGAGTCTGCGGAGCCACAGGCGATTTCTCCTCGCGCTGCGCGATGCGGCGGCGCAGGTGGCGGATAAACATATCGGTACGGGGCGGCAGGAATGTGGGGAGCGGGCCGTCCTCGACCATCGGCTGCTGGCCTTTCTCTTTGCGATGCCGAAGGGGCCGGGCTTCTATTTCCTGCCGGCTCCGGCGGAAGATTTTTCCTGGCACCAACTCCTGGCAGGCGTGGCGAACGATTGCCTGGCGGTGCCGGCCGAAGGCATGGAGCACAGCCAGGTTGCGGCGCTTGAGGCGGAGGCGGCCCGGCAGCGGACCTCGTTTCGCCGGGAACTCTACCGCAGGGCGACAACGCGGGGGCTAGACCCATCGCCCGAGGACTCTCCCCTGGAGAGAATTACCGCGGCCACGGCCGCGGTCCTGACCGGAGTGGCCGGGGCGCAAAATCCTGCCGCCATGCTGGCCGGCCGCCAGTCGGCCGAGAGCACGGCGGCGGAGCCGAGCGTCCGGGAGACCGGCGAGGAACTCGGCCGGACCGGGATAAACCGCGGGCTGCTCTGGGATGCCCGCGATTTTCTCGGTGCGGAAAAGGTCCGTGCCCTTGTCCTGGCCTACGGCAAGCGGGATGATCTTCGTTTGTCCATCCGGCGCGCAAGCGAGCTTATGCAGGGTATCGTCACCATCCTGACCGACCAGGAGTCCGACCCCGGGCTGACCGGGCAAATTCTGGCCGAACTCGGCCGGGATGGGGGCGACCGGAGTTTAGCCCTGGCCGCGGCGATGAATCTGGCGCGGCTGCAGGGGCTTCCGCCGGCCGAGGTCTCCGCCATCGCCCTGGGTTATCTGCAGCAGCGGAAGAGCTACCGGGCCGAGCCCCTCCTTGCCCTATTGAATTACGGGCTACGCCGGGAAGATGGCATGGCCTTCCTGCACCGGCAGATCAATGCGGCACTGGCCCGGCTGCCGTCCTTTGCCACCGGCGACTCCGGGGCAGCCTCCGACCCGGAACTCTTTATCGAGCTGGTCGAGCTGATCCGGACCGCGGGCGCCCTGGCCGATCTGAACGGCCGCGTGGCCCTGGCGGCAGGGCTGTGGCGCAGCCTCGACCGCGATTTCAGCCGGGGGCGGGCGGAGGGCAAAGGGCTGGCTGTGGAGCCCGATTTTGGCCTGGTCTTCAACAAACTTTCCCTGCTGGCCATGGTGCGGGAGACTTCCGGCGGCCGGGAACCAGGTCCTCCCGGGGCGGAGAGCCGGCTGAAGCAATATATCCGTTTTGCCGCGAGCCAGCCGGTCGGCAAGCTCATGGTCGCCTTGGTCGATGCAATCCATTCCCGTGAAGCATACGCCACGGCGTTGGCCGGCATCATCGGCGAACAGTTTGCTCAGCTGGCTGACCTTCGGGAAAAATTGGCGCAGGCGGCAACCCGTGATGGCGAAGACCGCCAAGGACAGCTGGCCGGGGCGCTGCAGGAGGTCAAGGCCATTCTCGGCGAGAGCAATGTCCTGGTGCAGATGCTGCTGCAGGCCGATGCCCAGGTGGCGGCGAGGGTCGCCGGGCTGTTGCCGGAACAGTTGCGCGGCGGCGAAAAGAGTCGGGCGGCTCCCTACCTGCTGGAATTGCACCGGGCGGTTGCCGGGATCGTGGCCCATGGCCGTTCCGGCGATGTCTATTCGGCGGAATTCTACCTGGACGACCGGGTGCGGGAATCGTTTGCCATGCTGGCCTACGTGCAGGGGGGCGGAGACGGGGCCGGCCTGATAAAGTTCAGGAAAATCCAGGATATCCGCACAATCAAAGATCCCGGCAAACTCAGAGTCATCGAAGCGGAAAGAAAGATCACCCGCCAGGATATGTCGCAGCTCACCCTGGCGCTGAATGAGCAAAACAGACCACAGGCGATTCGCCGGGCCTGGGACGACACCCTGGCGGTGGCGGGCGCCCATCTTGGCCTGAATCCGGTCGGCGGACCGCTGGCGGAGTACCTCTTTGCCCCCCATTCGCCCTATCTGCTTGAAAATGATCTGGGCTTCTTCTTTTCCCCCGAAACGGTCGAGGATTTGCACAATGCCGATCAGTGGGGCGGGAGAAACGATATTCTGCTCAGCAGCTATCTGCATTTCCGCAACCTGCCGGAACGTCTGCCCGCCTGGCTGCTGCGCGCAGCCATGGCGCGCAGCGAGTTTGAACAGCAGATCGTAAGGAAGTTCGAACGGCAGAGTTTTCTGCCGATGATTCAGGAGTGCGACAGCGACCACAAAACCTTGCCGGACAGCCTTTTCCGGGCGCAATGGACCATCCGCAAACCGTTCGGCGAGGATATCTTTCCCGGTACGCTCCTCCTGCTGCGGCTGGGGTATATGGCAATCAGTCCTGAGGGGGAGCTGGTCATGACATCTAAATATCCAGGAAAATGACAATATTGCAGTTACTGCCGTTTTCCTTGCCGAGGGTTGCCTGTTCTGCTACTCTCCTTAGAGTGTCAGCAATGGCTTGACCCCCAGGCAGATCTACGCTCGACTCTCACTTCCTTTAGTCAAGGCAGGCAGAACATGGCATTTCAGCCGGTAACATTGCAGCAGCGGACCTTGTTTTTTATTCTGATGCCGACCTTTGTGTTCCTCGTAGTTCTTTCCGTCGGCGGTTTTGTCGTGGTGCGCGGCATTCTCCTCAGTCAGTGGGGGGAAACGGCCATCGCCACCCTGCAGCGCACCGCCCATGAGATCGATATGCGGTTGAGCCGGCCCAAGGAGCTGCTCCTGCTGTTGGAGGATGAGAACGGCCCCGAACTCGATCGTCAGGTTTTCGCCTCGGTGCAGAGACGAATCGCGGCGCTCGACGGCGTCGTCGATGTGACGGTCGAATGGCTCAAGGAATCGGAACCAAAGGCAATAGGTTCGAAAACGGAACAGGGGGCGCATACCCATGCGCACGGCAACCAGTTCGTCATCACCACTCCGCAATACAACAAGGATCTGCAAAACCGCACCGTGTCATTGGTGTTTGAATTCAGCAGCGGCAGTGACCGGGATGTGGGACGGGTAAAGGTCAGTTTTTCATTCGACCAGCTGATCGCCGAGGTTATTCGCGCACCCTGGTGGAAGAGCAATAAGGCCTATCTGGTCGATGATTCGGGCAACGTGCTGGTGAGCACCGCCCTGGAATCGGAGCTCGATGATTACTTCCCGATGCGGGCCTTCGGCACCATCAGCGTTCTGGAGAAAAAAACCCTGGAGGCATTGCGGACCAACAGCTACGGGACGGTGTTCGGCCCCGGTTCTCCCCCGGAGGAGGTCAGCGGCTACTATCATCTCTCCGAAGCGCCCTGGACGATGGTTATCATGGCGCCGGGCGACATAATAATGCAGCCCATTATCCAGTTCAGAAATTTTTATATCATTTCTTTCTCCGTCTGCACCCTGCTCATTCTTCTGCTGATCAGGATCACCACCAACAGGTTGACCGCCAGGATCAAGAGAATTTCCAAGGCCGCCGACGATCTGGCCAAAGGCCGCTTCGGGCCGCCCCTGGCTGTTACCACCCGCGATGAAGTCGGCGATCTGACCGGCAGTTTCAATAAGATGACCCGCCAGCTCAGACAGCGAATGCGCATGAAGGAAGCCATCGACGTGGCCCGGGAGGTGCAGCAGAACCTGCTGCCGCAGGCCGGTTTCATGGCGCCGGGCCTGGAGGCGGCTGGCCTCAGCCTCTACTGCGACGAGACCGGCGGGGATTATTACGATATCATCGAATTTGCCGAAAATGACCGGAAGATCGGCGTGGCGGTGGGGGATGTTGTGGGGCACGGGATCGGCGCGGCCCTGCTGATGACCACCGTGCGCGCCCTGCTCAGGTGCCGCATCGCCCTGCCCGGCCGGCTGGACGACATTATCGGCGATGTCAACCGGCTGCTCTGCCGGGATACCGCCGTCTCGGGCAGCTTTGTCACGCTCTTTTACCTGGAGGTGGATCGGCGGCAGAATACGGTCGGCTGGGTGCGGGCGGGACATGAACCGGCACTGGTCTATTCGCCGGCGACGATGCAGTTTTCCGAACTGAAAGGTCCGGGGGTGGCTTTGGGGGTTGATGCAAACCTCTCTTTTCGGTTAAATGAGTTGCCGGCGGCGGAGGAAGAACAGGTCATTCTCATCGGCAGTGACGGGGCCTGGGAGGTGGAAAACGAAGCCGGCGAACAGTTCGGCAGGGAACGGCTCAGGCAGATTCTCGCCGCCGCCTGCGAACTGCCGCCGGATACGATATTGAAGGCCATGGCTCAGGAAATTGCCGAGTTCCGGGGTGGAAAACCGCAAGCTGACGATATTACACTGGTTGTGGTTAAGATCTGGTGAAACTTGAATAAAATACGAACGCCCCTGGTCAATCAGATCGTCGCGCTGATGTTTTTCCGGCTGCTGCTCAATACCGGCCGGCGCTTTATCTATCCTTTTGCCCCGGCCCTCAGCCGCGGGCTGGAGGTGCCCCTGGCTGTCATTACTCCCATCATCGCCACCTGCCAGGTGACTGCCCTGCTCGGCCTTTTCAGCGGACCCTTAGCCGACCGGCTCGGTTACCGGGCGATGATGCGGACGGGGCTTGCCCTGCTGGCCCTGGGCATGCTGCTGTGCGGGCTGGTGCCCGGCTACTGGCCGGTCTTTGTCGGCCTGGTTGTCGCAAGCTTCGGCAAAACCATCTTCGATCCCGCGATCCAGGCTTTTATCGGCCATCATGTGCCTTACGAGCGGCGGGGCCGGGTGATCGGCATCGTCGAAACCGCCTGGGCCGGTTCGACCCTGATCGGCATTCCCGCCCTCGGTCTGATCATCGAGCAGCGCGGTTTGCCCAGCGCCTTCCTGCTGCTGGCGTTTTTGGGCGCGATCGGCTGGCTGACCATCAGCCGGGTCATCCCGGCCGATGGTCCGGGTCCTGCGCCCGCGAACCGCGGAATCAACATCTTTGCCGCCCTGCCGCAGCTCCTGCGGGTTCGTCCCGCCGCCGGCATGCTCGCCTTCGGCTTCTGGATCAGCATCGCCAACGACAGCCTGTTCGTCGTCTATGGGGCCTGGTTTGAAGACTCTTTCCTGGTGAGTCTCACCACCCTCGGTTTCAGCACCGTGGCCATCGGCGCCGCGGAGTTCCTCGGCGAATCGATGACCGCGGGATTTGCCGACCGGTTGGGGTTGAAGAAGGCAACAATTCTCGGGCTCTGCCTGGCGATGCTCGCCTATCTGCTGCTGCCCTTCATCGGCCGCTCGCTGCCCCTGGCGATGACCGGCATGTTCTGGATTTTTCTCGCCTTCGAGTTCACCATCGTCACCAGTTTCTCACTTTCGACCGAATTGATGCCCAAGGCCCGCGCGACCATGATGGCCGGGT
The DNA here is from genome assembly GCA_964441345.1 of uncultured Desulfopila sp. Lineage (GTDB taxonomy): Bacteria > Desulfobacterota > Desulfobulbia > Desulfobulbales > Desulfocapsaceae > Desulforhopalus_A. The sequence goes on from CAYTVF010000065.1 coordinate 6,624, forward strand.
TCTATGCCGCAGGCGGAATGGGCCGGATGATCGGCGTTCTTATCGGCGGCGGGTTATGGCAGGCCGGCGGGATTACCGCGGTCGCCTGGACCTCGGCCTTTTTTACCGGCATCGGCCTGCTGTCGCTGCTCTGGGGACTGCATGGCTGGAGCCCGGCAAGGAATTGATGTTGCAAGGTGATATTCGGGTTCGAACGCAACAACTATGACAAGGTGGGCCACTTTGTCCAGGGCTTTGTTCCGGCGATGATCGCCAGGGAAATACTGATCCGCAGGCAAGTGGTCAACGGCAGGGGATGGCTGAATTTTCTCATCGTCTGCTTCTGTCTTGCTTTCAGCGCCCTCTCTGAGCTCATCGAATCAGCAGGAATCCAGGTGGCAGGCAATGGTGATATCGCTAAGCGATCGGCCCGGCAATTTGTACGTATACCTGTTGCCAGAAGTTCACAAATACGCTAAAATTTCAATTTGGCAGGACGATTAAGCCGCCGGGGATTTCGAGATGAAATGAATAACCGGCAACAGCTCGAACAAAACGATTAATTTTAATGTCTTATGTTGCTTTGCGAGGTGCTTGTCGACTGATCTTTTGGTGTTTTGCCGGTAAATTAATACTAATTTGAACAGCTAGGAAGCTTTCTTATTCTCATGTGTTGACATGTTTTTCCGCTTAATCCAATTAATAGGCCAGGGCTGGACTTTTTTAAAGGTCCCGCCTGCTTAAACTATACCAAGGGGGAACATTATGAACACGAAACAAAAGGTCGTCGCGCTGGCTACTGGTATTATCCTCGCCGGCATGCTTTTATTTCCGCCGTTCCAGACGGATAACACAGAGAGTGTCTGCTATGACTGGGCATGGTCCCGCCAGACGCAACTTGTCGATCAGCAAGAACCCGCGGACGTTCAGGCATACACGGCCGAGCCGGCTCTCAGCGTTTCTCGATTGGTGATCCAGATGGCGGTTGCACTTATTGCCGGGGCAGTCGGAGTATTCTGCCTTGCCGCCCCCGAAACAAGCTACATGGCTCGTTTTCATCGAATGGAAAAAGAGATGAACCGCAGGGCCCATTGAGCTGAGGGACATTCCGAATCCATAAGGCGTTGTCCGCCGGCGTCACCTCATAATGATGCAACACTCATTGCCGTCGTCGATTGCCAGACTGTCGAACAGGGTGACCGAATCGGCTTTGGTCCACAGGCCGACATATCCGTTCAGCCCCCGGTCCGTCTCGTATTCCACCACCTGAACGCCGTCAAGGTACGCCCGGATCAATCTTCCCCCTGTCGCAATGTGCAGGCTGTACCAGCAGCCCGCCTCGATCGGCACGTCTGCCGCACCACGTGCAAAGCGTTTGTTGTTCCTGAATTCGAAGAGAACCGCGTTGTCCTCCAGGGCGTTTATCCGAAAAACGAAGTAATTCGCCCAGTCGCGAATGGCGAAGGCGAGACCGCCCGCCTGGTCGATTGTTCCCGAGAGCGGCTTGACCCGGAGCCGGGCCGAGCCTTGATCCAGATGGCTTTCCTTGGCGATGGCGAGGGGGAAATAATGATAGGCCTCGATGTTGTCGAGATATTCCAGATAACGCTTCCGGCCGATAAAACGACCGAGGGTCTGGTTGATGCCGGCCGATATCCGGGAGCTGAAATGGGAGCCATCCTGCAGGATGGCCTGTTCCATGGTTGATGCGGCCTTTTTCCAGGCGCCTGCGATCAGGTAAAAATTCTCGGGTGCGTCCTTTCGTTCCGGTTCAAGGCAATCGTATATGCCCCGGAAAAACGATTCGGTCAGGCTCTCGACCTGGTCTGCGTCCCTGATGGCCATATCGAGGAGCCTGGTGCTGCCGAGCAGCCGGCCCAGCTGATCAAGAATTTTTTCCATGGCCGCCCGGTCCTGCCGGGTGAGCGATGCCTCGATGAGATCGCCCTTGACGGTGGTTGCGAATCCCAGGCGGCCGAGGACGTTGGCGATATATTGAATGCGCAGGGACTTGCCGAAGTGCGCCCCCGCCCCCCCGGCAAAATGGAGTGTAGCATAATTCTGCTCGGCATCGTCGGTAACCAGGGCGTCGACGGTGGCAAAGTGATAGCCGAAACGGAGGCTGAGATTCATATAGTCAGCCGAGAGTATCGTATAACTCGCGCCACCCAGCAGGCCTTGCGGCGGGAGGCTGCCGCCCGCCATCAAGGCCATGAAATTATGGGCGCCTGCCGCCACGGAGCCGGACCAGTTGATGCCGGGATGGGAAAGCCCTTGCCACAGGGCCCGGAACGGCACACAGGCGACCTCATGGGCGCTGATTTCGCTGCAGGTGGTCAGGCCGTTGCGCAGGCCGCCGCCCAGGTCGAGGGCAAAAAGCTTGAAGGGAAAATTGACCTTGAGCTGCACGCCATTGCGCTGCCGGTCCGTGGATTCGCCGAAACGGAACATTTCGCGGACGGCAAGTTCATGACAGAAACGGATGATATCATGAATGGTCCGACAGGTATCCTGACTGAAAGCGGGGGAGGAGGGGTCGGTCAGATTCAGCGGCGAGATCAGATCGAGCAGGCGCTGCATCCGCAAATGGGCCGGGCTGGCAACGATCGGCCGTTTTACCGGCCGGATGCCGGCGGTGAGTTCACGGACCTTGCCGCGATACACTTTGGCGTTGCTGGCCCAGAGTGTTATCGCATCGCCGTTTTTGAGGGTTGTTGTGGCAATCCTCGTGTCGAAGAGCGCCGGGACGCCGAATTCCCTGGCAACCGAGGCGAGGTGGCTGGCGGCGCTGCCGGTGTCGGTTATGATGCCTTTGACCTTATCGACCCAGGGGGTGATCATGGTCGAGGCGGTCCGGGTCACCAGGATGGTGTCTTCGCCGAGATGGGCGGCGATGTCGGCCGAATCGGTGTTCTGCAGAAGAAAAACCTGGCCCGCGGCGATACCCGCGGCGGCGCATTTACCCTTTTCGATGAGCAGGGGATGGCCGGGATAGTCGACCGGGGTTGCCTGGTTTTCCTCGATATTTTCGGAGATGAGCAGGGGGCGGACCTGGAGCAGGAAAAGACGGTTGGTGCTGTCGATGGCCCATTCCATATCGAGCGGGCGCTGAAAATGTTGTTCCAGACGAAGGGCGCAGCTCCAGAGTTCCTTGAGAAACGAGATGTCGGCCAAGGATGGCTCGCAGGGCTGGCCGGCATGGGTTGCCGTCAAGATTTTGAAGGACTCCTTGCCGAGCCGGTAGCGCAATTGGGCTGAGATGTCGCCGCCCACCAACCCCTCGCCGAGTCCCGCGACTCCACTGATCCGGATGGTGTTCAGATCGCCGTTCCGGGGATCAGCGGTATAGAGTACGCCGCTCAGGCGGGGCTGAACCATCTCGATGACCAGCACGGCCATGGGCGTATCGTGATCCTCCAGACCGTGGTGCAGACGGTAGGAGAGGGCCGAGGCCGAGTACTTGCTGGCCACCACCTGCTTATAGGCCTCGGCCAGGTCCGCCGGGGCCACGTTCAGCACCGAGGTGTACTGGCCGGCGAAGGAGACTTCCCCGTCTTCGCCGACCGCGCTGCTGCGGACAGCCAGGAGCAGCTCTCCCGGCTTTTCCGGGGTCAGGCCGGAAACGGCCTCCGCCATGGCCTTGCCGATGGCCGAGGGAAGCTTTGCCGCCAGAATCCGGCCGCGGATCAGGTGGCCGGTGGCCTCGATGGCGGCCGGATCGTCGGCCGCCATATTCGCCAGAAGTTCGTCGATTTCGGCGATCAGGCCGGTCTTCTTCATAAAAAGCCAGTAGGCCGCAGTCGTCACGGCAAACCCTGCCGGGGCCGGCATCGCCAGTTTGCCGCGCATGAAGGCCAGGTTTGCCGCCTTGGCTCCGGTGATCCTTGTCTGTTCCCTCGTGATCCGCTCAAGGGGCAAAACAAGACCCGCGGCGGCGGAGCCCGATTCATCGCCGGCAAGTTCATACTGGATGGCGCGGCGGATATGGTTGAGCGTGCCGGTTAACGATCCGTAGTTCTTCTTCGCCAGCCCGGCCAGGGAGGTGATCATGCCCTCGGTTTCGGAGAGCAGCAGGCCGATCTTTCGTTCGACGAACTGGAGGGTGAATGGCAGGTTGCTGTAGTAGGTCTGCTCGAGCTCGGCCATCGTGGTGAGGGCCGTGCGGTCGTGGGTCAGCAGTTTTCTGAAATACTCGTAGCGCGATTTCTGGCCGGCATCCATGGTCGGCAGGGGCTTGCAGCCATTGCCGGATTGGAACATTCTCAAGAAAGACATTGGCCAACTCCTTAAGGCTTGTTGCAGCTCAGATGATAAAATGAATTTCTAATATATTAATGCCTGTGCCGGTGATGGGCATCCGGAAAGTGGGGATGGGTATGCTCCAGCGGTTCATGCCGGTGGCGATTCAGCCCGTCGGGGGGCGGGGGATAATTGTCGGGGTGGCGATGATGGCCGTCGTGCACATGACCGTGGTCATGTTCCAGCGCGTCGTGGATGTGCCAGTGCTCGTGCCTTTCGGTCAGATGCAGCCAGACCCCCATCATCATCAATGCCCCGGCAATGAGCAGGGGGAAGGTCACCGGTTCACCCGCCGCAACAGCCAGCAGTGCGCCCAGAAACGGTGCAACGGAAAAATATGCGCCCGTTCGTGCCGTGCCAAGGTGGCGCAGGCCGACGACAAACAGCGTTAAACTCACGCCGTAGGTGAGAAAGCCGACGAGCAGGGCGCCTGCCAGATTCGGCAGCGGCGGCCATGCTGCACCCAGAGCGAAGGCCAGGGCCAGATTGACCGAACCGGCAATCAAACCCTTGACCGAGGCGATCCAGGTTGCGTCGGTCAGCGACACCTTCCTCGTCAGATTATTGTCGATGCCCCAGGCGAAGCAGGCGCCAAGGACGGCGAGTGCCGGCCACCAGCCACTGAAAAGGAACTCGTCCGGCCAGCTTAAGATGACGACTCCGGCGACGATGGCCGCCATGCCCAGGACGATACGGCGATCGAAATTTTCCTTGAAGGCAAACCATGCCAGCAAGGCAGTAAATATACCTTCGGCATTCAGTAACAGCGAGGCACCGGAGGCCGCCATTCCGGTCAGCCCCAGCATCAACAGGACCGGGCCGATGATGCCGCCAGTCAGGATCGCCGCCGCGAACCAGGGTACGTCGGCACGCGGCAGCCGGCACTTCGGTGCGTGAGCCAACAGGCGATAGAGCGCAAGACCGACACCCGAGCCGAGATACAGCAGGCCGGCCAGCAGCCACGGACTCACGCTGTTCAACAAAAGTTTGGCAAGCGGTGTCCCCGCGCCAAAAAGCAAGGCTGCGCCAAGTGCCGCGCGTACACCGGTCGAGGCAATGGACGTATGCATAATCAAGTCTCCGTGTTGATATTTCTCTTAATATTATGGGGAAGCCGGTACCGTCCGGCGAAAGAACAGGGCCGAGACAACCAGAATGACGGCGATAGCGGCAAAGGCCAGTCGGAAATCCCGGCCGTCGGACAGCCCGATCAATACCCCTGCCAGGATCGGGCCGCTCGCATGGCCGACATCGTAGAGGGTGCCGAACACCCCCATCGCCGAACCGATATTGTCTTCCCGGCAGAAATCGGCCACCATGGCCGCAGACGACGAGGTGACGATGGCCTCGCCGAAACCGAAGACCATCGACAGCAGCACGAGGATGGCATAGTCCTTGACCCAGGGCACGACGGCAAAGGGCACGGCGCAGACAAACATCCCCCAGAACAGCAGGGGCCTGCGGCCATGGCGGTCGGAGATCCTGCCCATCAATGGTTTGGCAAGAATCGTGACGAATATCTGCACCCCCCAGATGAGCCCGGCCTGAAATTCCGAATAGCCGAGAATCATTACAATATAAATCGGCATGAAGGCCTCCAGGGCGCCCACCGAGAGGTTCTGTACTCCTTCCATGTTGCTGGTCACGACGATTCTGCGGTCGGTGAGGATGTTTTTCAGGCTATGGAAGAAATGGCCGATGACTGCCGCAACGGTCGATTTCCCCGTGCCGTGAGTGGTGTTTGAGGCCAATGAACTGCTGGCCCAAATCCCGGTCAGGAGGGCGACCATGCCAAGGGCGGCAACCACCCCATAAATAATATGGAAGTGGACCAGCTGCTGTCCGCCGCCACCGGCCAGCCGGCCGAGCAAAAAACCGCCGAGCGGCGCACCGATCAGGTTGCCGACAATGGTGACCGAGGAAAAAACAGAGAGCATTTCCCCCCTTTTATTGCCGGCCATATCCACCACCACCGCCATGATCACCGGACCGTAGATGGCCGTGGCAAAACCATGGAGAAAGCGGACCACCAGCAGGCTGTTGTAGGTATGAACCAGCAGATAGAGAAAGGGGATGACTGCAAAAAATACCAGGCCGATCAGCATGGTTTTCCGCCGGCCGATGATATCGGAGATCACTCCGGCCGGCATTTTAAAAAATACTCCGGTGACCGTCGAAATGGCCACGGCGAATCCGATGGCCTCCGGACCGACTCCGAATGAGGCGGCAAAGAGAGCCAGCACCGGTGTCCTGGCCAGGGCATAGGAAGCTTTGGCGAGAAAACCGGAGAGGCAGAGGCCATAGAAATTTGTCCGCGGATCCATTGCCGTGCCTCGTTATTTAGAACCGAAATACCTGATCGCAGCGGCCATTTCCTTTTCAAAATCCGCGAGGAGATGTTTTTCTATGCTTGGCATACGGTTACTCCTTCTTGGGGTTTTTCTGTTATGGAAAGATAGAGCGCTTCGAAGATTGCCATGCCCTGCTCCAGGGTCTCGCTGTCCGGCAGGGCCCTGTTGCGGATCCCTTTGATTATCATCTCAATCACCTGTGCTTCCGGTGCGGCAAATTTGCCATCCTTGATATCGATGTCGTGAACAATCCCGGCAAGGTAGCCGAGCTCCTTTGCCGCCAGTCCGAAACTCCTGAGCAGGACCTCGAAGGTGCATAGCTCGTCGATATGAGTGAAATCGCCGCCACGCACGTCATAGGAAACCTCGAGTTCGCTGCTGAGCTCTTGCAATTCGGCCTCATCCCTGAAGGCAAAGGTCGCCTGGTTGTCGATAAATCGGCGGATCAGCCAGGCGGAAGCCATTCGATCGACAAAGGGTCGCCTGCGGGTCAACCAGGTCAGGCCGGAAAATTTTTTTATTCTGCTGCTGTCAGGCAGAGACAATCCTGTCGAGGCGAAGCCCTTCCGACCTTTTTCGACTGCTGAAAGTTCTTCCAGTTGTTTGCGGAGCGCATTGATCCGTGTTGCCACATTCAGGCCAAATTCCGAGCGGAAGAAATCACGCTGCCGCACCGCGTGGAAATCGGTCTGGATTTTTTCAAACTGCCGGAAGAGCGATGTTGCTTTCTTGTCCTTGCCGCCTTTCCGCAGATTGCGGATCCGGCCGGAAAATTCATCGATTTTCCCGGCAATTTCCTGATACTGAGGATGCCGCTGCTCATTGAACAGGGCGATGATTTCCCGCGGCTGCAAGGGCTCAATGCTGTCGGTTCTGACGAGGAGCCCTTCCCCCTTCAAGCCTGGCAACTCGGCCAGCATCCATTGCAGTGCTTCGTGGTGTTCTTCCGTATAGGGCAGGACATAGACACCGCCTTTGAGCTGGACGGCACCGGTCTTGACCAGCTTACGCCAGATTTTTACCCGGTTGTTCACTGGAGTCGCCGGGATCGAATAAAAAAACAGCAGCCATTCCATTTTATGAGTCTCTTCTGTCATCCGCGGTTTTTGAGTTGAATGAATAATGTATCATGTGTTACTTGTATGTGTAACGTCAGTTAAATATTGTGTCAAGGGTGGATCTGAATGAAGCAAAAAAAACGATGCCGGAAGAGGGGCTAGGAAATTTGCAGTACAGGTGGCTGTGGTTAACCTGTGTCGGATCTCATCTTCCTGAATATTTCTGACTGCATTAATCGGATAATGATGCTAAATCTCGAAAATATGATAATTTTGTTTTAGCCATAATTCGCGTTCTTCGCGTTTTCGCGTGAGATACTATGAAAAATATTGAGGAGATATCGGCCGAAGTGGTTGATGCCGCCTTTCATATGCACAAGGATTTGGGGCCAGGGCTGCTTGAGTCCGTTTATGAGGTTGTGCTTGCAAAAGTGCTTGAAAAGCGTGGGATTTTCGTCGAACGACAGAAAGTTATCCCCATTCAATACGCAGGGTTGCGATTCGATGAAGGTTTCCGGGCCGACCTGCTTGTTGAGGGAACCTTGTTGGTCGAACTCAAGTCGGTCGAACATCTTGCTCATGTTCACAGCAAACAAGTCATTACGTATCTTCGTCTCTACTCGTGCCAGGGTGCTGCCTTATGTGGAGATTGCGGTTGCGCGGGTCCGCTCCGACCCGACCATTTCGCCGGCGTATGAGGTGGTGGAGGGCCGGGAGACGCAGGGTGACAGTGAGTAAGCCGTCGCTCCGGTGGCCCGGTTGCAGGTCGCTAAAATCTGAGAAAAACGAGGGGGAAATATGACTTTCGAGGACAGAAAATGGAAAATGATCCAGCGCCATTTGGGGTACAGCGATCAAGAGATGGTTGTCTTTAAAGACGATCCGAGAAACGAAGAGGTGTTGAATAAAGCCGGCGACTTAGCAAACAAGACCATCATTCTCGAAGTTGTCGAATCGCATGGATGCAATAGCAAACACAAGGTCGGCGACAGATTCTATTTCGATGCCTTCGGCAACCTGCTGACCGAGCTGTGCCCGAAAAAGGTCTGCGGCTATTCCTTGAGTGCGGCGCTGATGATGGTCTTTACCGCCAATGAAATGCTCTTTGCCGGAATCGATCCCAACACCATACGGTTCAAGCGGGCCGGCTGTTTCGATGTCGGTCTGGAGTGCGGCGGCTGGGGACGCATTGTCCTGGAGTTGCGGGTGGTTGACAAATGAAAACCGTGAACAAAACCAGCAAAGTCGCCGTGGTCCAGGCGGCGCCGGTACTCTTCGACAAGGCCCGGTCCACCGACAAGGCCTGCCGTCTGGTGCGTGAAGCCGGCGGCCGGGGCAGCAAGGTCATTTTGTTGCCGGAGGCCTTTATCCCAGCCTATCCGCGAGGCCTTTCCTTTGGCATGGTCATCGGCCACCGCACGGCGGAAGGTCGCCGGCTGTGGCAAAGATATTGGGAGAATTCCATTGAGGATTCGGGTCCCGAGGTGCAGGCGCTGGGCGAGGCGGCCAAGGATGCAGGGGCGTACGTGGCGATCGGGGTAGTCGAGCGGGATAGCAATTACAGCCGGGGCTCGCTCTACTGTTCACTTTTTTATTTCGGGCCGGACGGGAGCTTTCTTGGAAAACACCGGAAGCTGAAACCGACCGGGTCGGAGCGACTCATCTGGGCGGAAGGCGACGGCAGCACGCTGCCCGTTTTCCAGACCCCCGTCGGCCGGATCGGCGGGCTGATCTGCTGGGAGAATTACATGCCGCTTGCCCGGATGGCGATTTTCGGCAAGGGGGTGGAGATATATCTGGCGCCGACCGCCGATCAGCGCGAAACCTGGCAGGCGACGATGCGCCATATTGCCTGCGAGGGCCGCTGTTTTGTCCTTGGCTGCAATCAATTCGTGACGAAGGACATGTATCCGGCCGAGCTGGCCGAGCAGCCTCACGTAACGTGCCGGGGCGGGAGCGTTATCGTCTCGCCGTTCGGCGAACTCGTTGCCGGTCCGCTGTACGACGAGGAGGGCATCCTCTATGCCGATCTCGATCTGGCGGAGGTTATCCGGGCGAAGGTCGATTTCGATGTGGTCGGCCACTACGCCAGGCCGGATATCTTTCGGCTTCATGTCAACAGTGAGCCTCAGCCGCCCATAACCTATGGCGGCAACGACGGCGGCAGGTAGCCGCTGCCGCCTTCGGTTCGGAACGGCGGTCAGCCGGTCTGCGCCGCTGTTCCCACAACCTTGGCTCTGGCAAAGGTGGTGGCGGCCATCGCCAGAATGAGCAGGATTACCAGGATGTGGGAATGAAGGAAAATGATGATGAAAAATAGCCCCAGCAGCAGGAGGGGATAGCCAAAATCCCCGGCGGCAAAGGGTGCCAGCACCATCGCCGGTTTTTGGTGGAAGAGAAGAGTGGCTATTCCGCCGGCCAGAAGGGTCGCTGCAGCCAGCGAGGACATGACAAGCGAGATCCGGCCGATGCTGACGATTCTTCGCTGCAGCAGCCAGGAACAGACCAGAAGCATCGGCAGGGCAAGCAGCGGCGACGAGGTGGTGTCGGTTATCATGAGCCGCCTTTTCGATAATGATTGATGGGTGAGGCTCTCCCGGCCGGAATGCAAGGCGGCGACCTCGGGGTGCCGTTAGTCGAAGCCCATCCGGGCGGGGCATTGGGCGGGGTGCTCACGGGAGTGCTTTTCGGTTTTCGGCGACGTGGCGAGCAGGCGAAGCACAAAAAATGTTGTTAAAAAGAGTGGAACGCGATAGGCTCCCCGAAACCCGGATTTTGCCCCTGCGGGAGGGACCCTTCTTTGCCACAATCCGGGACGAAACGACCTTCGTAAGGATTACCTGCCGACGAGATATGCCATGCCCTCTATGATGCCCACGCCCTCACCTGCCTCATCCAGTTCCGCCAACCGTCCGGCGCCCGCCATTGCCTGGCTGCTCTGCCTGATATGCAGCGTGGCGGTATTTCTTCTGCCCGCCCTGTGGAATGGTTTTGGCATTGTCTTTTTCGACACCGGCGGATATGTGGGCCGGGTGCTGGAGATGAAGCTGCTGCCCGGCCGCTCGCTGTTTTATGGACTTTTTTTATGGCTGTCGTCTTTCGCCTGGTGGTCCTTTTTCGGCCCGGTGCTGGTCCAGTCGCTTTTCAGCGTGTGGCTGATTCACCTTATGCTGCGCTGCCATGATTTGTCGGCGGGCCCATTTGCCACGGCAGTATTCTGTGCCGTCCTGGGAGTTTCTACCGGTATATCCTGGTACACCAGCCAATTGATGCCCGATGGTCTGGTGCCTCTGGTGGTGCTCGCACTCTGGCTCCTCGGCTTTCGCTGGCAAAGGCTTATGCCAGTCGAGCGGGCAGGGCTTGCGGCAATCGCCTTATTGGGAATCATGTCGCATATGTCATGCCTCGCGCTGGCGATCGGCCTGGTGATCGTTGTCCTGGTCGCCCGAATTTTGGTGGGTATGCGAGGCTGGTTTTTGACGGTCAGCATCCTGCCGCCGCTGGCGGTGGTGGCGGCCGGCCTGGTGCTCATGCCGCTGCTCCATCTGGCCCTGGTCGGCAAGGCCGGCTATACCCCCGGCGGCCCGGCCTATATTTTCGGGCGGCTGGCGCAGGACGGCATCGCTCAGCGCTGGCTGGCCGAGCATTGCCCGGTCCCCGGCATCAAACTGTGCGGCTTGCAGAACCGTATCCCCTATAACGGCGATAAGTTTCTCTGGGGCGAAAAGTCTGCTTTTCGCGTTATCGGCGAATGGACCGGGGCGGCGGATGCCGAATTATCATATATAAACAAGCAGTGTTTTAAAGCGTATCCGGGGAAGGTGGCCTGGACGGCTCTCAGCGCCGCCGCCCGGCAACTGATCATGGTCAAAACCGGCGATCAGCTGGGTGAAATTCACAATGATACGCGATTCGTTTTCACCCACCTGCTTCTCCGCACGGCCGCGTCTTTCAATAAAGCCAAACAACAGCAGGGCCGGATGACCCAGCCGTTGTTCGACACCCTGAACCGGGTGCATGTCCCGGTCGCCCATCTGGCCCTGCTCGGTCTGGTGCTGATCGCCGGTTGGGGCCTGCATGCAAGGCGGCATGATATCGCCGGAATTGCGGTCTTTATCCTGCTGGCCCTGCTCGGCAATGCCTTCATCTGCGGCGCTCTCTCCAACCCTCATGACCGCTATCAAAGCCGTTTGGTCTGGCTGGCGCCGCTGGTCGTGGCCATGGCTGCGGCATGCTGGTGGCAGCTTCGGACAAAGCGCCGGAGGTAGTGGCCAAGAGCACATGCTGAAACTTGTTGCCATCGGGGTGCTGTCGGGGCTGTTTTTCAGCACCACCTTCGTGCTCAACCGGCTGATGAGCCTGGACGGCGGTCATTGGGTGTGGACCGCCAGTCTGCGCTATCTGTTCATGTTGATCCTGCTGTTCTGCTGGTTTCTCTCGTCCGGGAATCTCCGGTTGTTGCGGGATCTGCTGCAGCTCTATTGCCGGCACTGGCTGTTCTGGACCGTCACCGGCACCATCGGCTTCGGTTTTTTTTATGCGCTGATCAGTTACAGCGCGTCCTTCTCGCCGGGCTGGGTTGTCGCCACCACCTGGCAAACCACCATTGTCGCCACCCCCATCGTGTTGCTGGGTTTTAACAAAAAGGTGCCCGGTTCGGCGCTGTTGTTCTCTCTGCTGATTTTTTCCGGGGTTGTTCTGGTGAACGTCAGTCAGGCGGAAACGACTCCGCTGCGCGATGTGCTGATGGGCGGGATTCCCGTGCTCATCGCCGCTTTCTGCTATCCCTTGGGCAACCAGCTGGTATGGGAAGTTCAGAATCCCGGACACAGCCTGTTGCCACGAATCGAGAGTCCGGTCTTGAACCGGCCCTTTGCCAAGGTGTTGCTCTTGACCCTTGGCTCACTGCCCTTCTGGCTGATCCTGATCCTGGTGTGTCAGCCGCCACCGCCGGCCGTAAGCCAGGTGGTGCAGACCGCGATGGTCGCCCTGTTTTCGGGAATCATTGCGACCAGCCTGTTTCTCTATGCCCGGCAGCTGGCCAGAGATCCGTATGAACTGTCGGCGGTCGATGCAACCCAGGCGAGCGAAGTGATCTTTGC
>CAYTVF010000066.1:0-19272 GCA_964441345.1 uncultured Desulfopila sp.
ACACCTCGACGGTGAAGCAGGCGGCCAATATCGCCATCGGCGAGAACAACACCGCTAACATGGGTTCGGTCAATATGACCGGCGGCTCGATCGGCAAGACCGGCGTCGTCACCAATAAATCAACGGTTGAGCAGGCGGCCAACATCGCCATCGGCAAAGGCAACACCGCCAACATGGGGTCGATCAATATGACCAACTCCAAGGTAGATGGCAAAGTCACCAACACCTCGACGGTGAAGCAGGCGGCCAATATCGCCATCGGCGAGAACAACACCGCCAATATGGGGTCGGTTAATCTCAAGAATGCCGAAGTTGGCAAGACCGGTGTCATCACCAATAAATCCGACGTCAAGCAGGCTGCCAACATTGCCATCGGCAAGGGCAATGAAGCAAGCATGGGTTCGATACAGGTTGAATAGTACGGTAATTCTTTGTTGAATAGAGACGAGGTGGCGGCGATTCTTTCTTCTCGCGCCATCTCTTGAAAAAGGGGATACATCACTTTTGCTGAATCCCCTTTTTGCTTGGCAGCAGCCCGTGGGACTTATTTTGAAATGGGTCAATCCCGGGTGTCGTTGAACAGTTCGCGGCCGATCAGCATGCGGCGTATTTCGCTGGTGCCGGCGCCGATCTCGTAGAGTTTTGCATCCCGCAGCAGCCGGCCGGTCGGGAACTCGTTGATATAGCCGTTGCCGCCAAGGCACTGGATTGCCTCAAGGGCCATCCAGGTTGCCCGTTCGGCGGCAAAAAGGATGACGGCGGCGGCATCCTTGCGGATATTGGTGCCGCTGTCGGCTGCCTTGGCAACCGTATAGACATAGGATTTGCAGGCGTTCCAGGTGGCATACATGTCGGCCAGCTTGCCCTGCATCAGCTCGAATTCGCCGATTGCCCGGCCGAATTGTTTACGTTCATGGACGTAAGGCAGGACAATGTCCATGCAGGCCGTCATGATTCCCAGCGGCCCCCCCGACAGCACCAACCGCTCGTAGTTGAGACCGCTCATCAGCACCTCGACGCCCTTGTCCAGCTTGCCGAGAATATTCGCTTCCGGTACCGCACAGTTGTTAAAAACCAGCTCACAGGTCGGCGAACCGCGCATGCCGAGTTTATCGAGCTTGGGACTGGTGGAAAATCCGGCCATGGTCTTTTCCACGAGAAAGGCGGTGATGCCCTTGTGGTGTTTTTCCGGAGAGGTCTTGGCGTAGACGACCAGGACGTCGGCATTGGGGCCATTGGTGATCCACATCTTGGTGCCGTTCAGGATATAGGCATCGCCTTCCTTTATCGCGGCAAGCCGCATGCCGACGACATCGGAACCGGCTCCCGCCTCGCTCATGGCAAGAGCGCCGATGTTTTCCCCGGTGATCAGTTTGGGGAGGTAGCGCTGCTTCTGCGCCTCCGTGCCGTTTATCTTGATTTGATTAACGCAGAGGTTGGAATGGGCGCCGTAGGCCAGTCCGACGGAGGCCGAGCCGCGGCTGATTTCCTCCATGGCGATGACATGCTCCAGGTAGCCCATTTCCGCTCCGCCGTATTGCTCGGAAACGGTAATGCCCAGCAACCCCAGGGCGCCCATTTTTTGCCACAGCTCGGGCGGAAAAAAGTCGTTGCGATCGATGTCGGCCGCCAGCGGGGCTATTTCCGTGGCGACGAAGTCACGTACCGACTCCCGCAGCAGATTGGCGGTCTCGCCCAGGCCGAAGTTTAAGAGTGGAAAAGTTTTCATGGTGACTCCCGTTTCGCATTAAATTTTCAGGTCGGCAATTCCGGCAAAAAAGTCCAGGGCTTCCGGATTCTTCAAGGCATCTTTATTTTTCACTTCCTTGCCATGAACGGTTTTCTGGACGGCCAGTTCGACTTTTTTCATGTTCAGAGTATAGGGAATATCCGGAACTCCGATGATTTTTGCCGGAACATGACGCGGGGAAGCATTGGTCCGGATGTTCTTTTTTATCCTTTCCCTGAGCTCGTCGGTCAAGTCGAATCCGGGCTTCATTTTTATAAAAAGAATAACCCGGACATCGTTTTGCCACTCCTGGCCGATGACGACGCTGTCTTCGATTTCTGCAAGTTGCTCCAGAATCCGGTAGATTTCCGCGGTGCCGATCCGGACCCCGCCGGGGTTAAGCGTGGCATCGGACCTGCCGTACATAATGAGGCCTCCCCGTTCGGTGACCTCGATGAAGTCGCCATGGGTCCAGACTCCGGGAAATCTTTCGAAGTAGGCCGACGCATATTTCCGGCCGTGTTCGTCATCCCAGAAATAGATCGGCATGGAAGGGAAGGGGGCGGTGCAGACCAGCTCACCCTGTTTGCCCACCACCGGGGAACCGTCCTCATCGTAGGCGAAGACCTTCATGCCCAGACCGCGGCATTGCAGTTCTCCTTCGTAGACCGGTCCCATCGGATTGCCGAGAGCGAAGCAGCCGTTCAGGTCGGAGCCGCCGGAGATCGAGGCCAGCTGCAGATCCGCCTTCACCTCGTCGTAGATAAAATGGAAATCCTCCTTGGAAAGGGGAGAGCCGGTCGAAAGCAGGGCCTTGAGCGGCGTGAGATCAAACTGTTTGCCCGGTTTCACCCCGGCATTTTTCAGGGCGGCGATATATCCGGCACTCGTCCCGAAAACGGTAATTTTTTCGTCCCGGGCCATTTGCCACAGGGCGTCGGGGCCGGGATGAAAGGGATTGCCGTCGTAAAGAACCAGAGTCGCGCCGACGGCAAGCGAGGTGGTCAGCCAGTTCCACATCATCCAGCCGCAGGTGGTGAAGTAGAAAATGGTGTCCTGCCGCTTCAGGTCGGTATGGAGCAACAGTTCCTTGAGCTGATGGAGCAGCACCCCGCCCGCGCTCTGCACCATGCATTTCGGCAGGCCGGTGGTGCCGGAGGAGTACATGATATAGAGCGGATGCTCGAAGGGCAGCTGGGCAAACTCCATCTCCTGCGCATCGTTTCGGCAAAAATCGCCGTAGAGAACACCGTTGGGGAGAGAGGAAAGGTCCGGGTTCTCCCTGGTGTAAGGTACCACGACGATTTTCTCGATCGAGGGGATCTCGTGGACGATTCCGGCAATTTTCGCCAGGCTGCCCTGGGGCTTGCCTTTGAAAAAATAGCCGTCGGCGGTAAAGAGGATTTTCGGCCTGGTCTGGCCGAATCGGTCCAGGACGCCTTTGATGCCGAAATCCGGCGAGCAGGAAGACCATGTTGCCCCGAGGCTGGTTGCCGCCAGCATGGCGATGATCGATTCGGGCATGTTCGGCATGAAGCCGACTACCCGGTCGCCGGGAACAACCCCGGCCAGGCGGAGCGCCGCGGCAAGCTTTGCTGTCGCACCAAAGAGTTCCCGGTAGGTGAGGGTTCGGCGGACGACATCCTCGCCCCGAAAGATCAGGGCGGTATGATCGTCGCGGTAGCGCAGCAGGTTTTCGGCAAAATTCAGCCGGCTGCCGCCAAACCACCTGGCGCCCGGCATTTTCGCAGGATCGTCGATAACCCTGTCGTACCCGTGCGAGGCTTTAATTTCGGCGAAACGCCACAACTCGGCCCAGAAAGCTTCGATATTCGTCACCGACCACTGGTACAGCGCATCGTAATCGGCAAAATCTGTTCCATGGGTCTGGTTCACGGACTGCATGAACCGGTACATATTGGAATTCTTGATTCGTTGCTCCGACGGCTCCCATAACGGTTTTGGCATGATCTTCCTCATCATTGATTGGTCTTAGCTTCCCCTCCCTTGACGGGAGGGGATTGAGGGGTGGGTGAGTTTGTTCCAAGGGTGGGTGAGTTTGGATCGAAACTGCACTTTGCGGCTTCCCCCCTCCCCCTGACCCCCTCCCGCAAGGGGAGGGGGAACTTTGTCCAGAGAGCTGAATGGATACAAAAAAAATCAACTCTTCGCCAAATACTTCTGGGCGAGTTCTCTCAGCTTATATTTCTGGATCTTGCCGCTGGCAGTGCTCGGATATTCATCCACGAAGAAAATATATTTCGGTATTTTGTGGAAGGATATCTGGTCCTTGCAAAACCCGGTTATTTCGGTATCGGTTGCCTTTTCGCCATTTTTGAGCTGGATGAAGGCTGCAACTTCTTCGCCGTATTTCTCGCTGGGAATCCCGACAACCTGCACATCCTTGACCTTCGCATGGGTATAGAGGAATTCCTCTATCTCCCGCGGGTAGATGTTTTCGCCGCCCCGGATAATCATGTCCTTGATCCTGCCGGTAATCTTGCAATAGCCGTTTTGATCCATGATCGCCAGATCTCCGGTATGCAGCCAGCGGTCCCGGTCGACGGTCTTCGCCGTTGCCTCGGGCATCTTGTAATAACCCTTCATGACGTGATAGCCGCGGGTGCAGAGCTCCCCCTGCTGGCCCACCGGCATCTCCCGGCCGGTGACCGGGTCGGTGATTTTTACCTCGACATTGGGCAGCGCCCTGCCCACCGTGGATGTCTTCAGCTCCAGGGAATCGCGGTCCCTGGTCTGGGTGATGCCGGGGGATGCCTCGGTCTGACCGTAGACAATGGTCATCTCGCCCGCCCCCATATCCTTTATCACCCGTTTCATGACCTCGATCGGGCAGGTCGAGCCGGCCATGACCCCGGTGCGAAGGGTCGAAGTGTCGTAGCTGTTCTTGTCCATTTCTTCAAACTCGGCGATGAACATGGTCGGTACGCCAAGCAGAGCGGTGCATTTCGAGGCTTCGATGGTTTTCAATACCCCCGCGGCCGTAAACGAAACAACCGGGGCCATGGTGGTCGCGGAAACCATGCAGCACAGGGTGCCGATGACGCAGCCGAAGCAATGGAAGAAGGGGACCGGGATGCACATCGCATCGGCGGGGGTCAGTTTCATGCATTCGGCCATGCTGAGCGCATTGCCAATCAGGTTGGTATGGGAGAGCATGACGCCCTTCGGGAATCCGGTCGTGCCGGAGGTGTACTGCATGTTTATCACATCGTCGGGATCGAGGGAGTTGAGCCGTTCGGCCAGTTCCCGGTCCGAAACCTTGGCGCCCATCGCCAGGACATCGTCCCAGTTGTACATCCCGGGGATTTTTTCCTTGCCGAGATAGACGATGTTTTTCAGGAAGGGCAGCCGGTCGCAGTTAAGTTTGCCGGGCTCGCTGCCGGCAATCGACGGGCAGACCTTGTTCAGCACCTTGATGTACTCGTCGGCTTCCCGTATTCCGCCGGTCAGAATAAGGGTGGTGGCATCGGATTGCAGAAGAAGATATTCAAGCTCGTTGGCGCGATAGTTGGTATTCACCGTCACCAGGACCGCACCCATCCGGCCGCTGCCGTATTGGGTGTAAATCCATTCGGGAAGATTGTTGGCCCAGATGGCGACCTTCTCGCCGCGGCCAATACCGAGGGCCATCAAGCCCTTGGCGACCTCGTCGAATGTTTCCCTGAGTTGTCTGAAGGTTTTCCTGATGTCGAGAGTGTGGTACTCCAGACCGATTTCGTCGCCAAAATTATCCGCCAGAATATCTACTAAATTTCCAATGGTCGTTCTGCCTACTTTAATGTCAGGCTTGTTCATCTGATCCCCCTTTACCGAAAAGTGATATGGCTGCTGTGATACCTGAGTGGCAAGAAACTCCCGGCGGGGCTGGCGATGTTTTTTTTGTTATTATTATCAACCTTCGCGCTCCCCGCCGGAAACTACAGTATGGCAATCATCTTTTTCGAACTTCTGACCAGCTATTACTACCAGCTATCACTACCAGCTATGTTTTTTGTTAAAAACTGAATCCCTCCGGCAATTCCTTTTGCTTCGTGCCCCTGGGCACCCACGACAGATCGAGGATGGTGAAGGTCGGGCCGCTGGTTTTGAAGATCGGCACCACCTCCATCCCGAACTTCGGTTCGCCGAGACTGAGATAACTCATCAGGATGGTTGCCACGCCGTCGAATTCAATATTGATGAATTTGATCGGTTTGTCGAGCAAATTGAAGGCGCCGGACCGGGCGCAGACCATGAAAGTGTGAACGCGGGCGGTTTTTTTGGCAATATCCGTCAGGTCGACGACACTGTTCTTGGCGAGACAGTCCGGGCAGTGGATGCGGAACGGCATGTAGATTGTGCCTGTCGAGCTGCAGTCTTTGGCGTCGCAGCGGGTGGCCAGCAGTTTGCCCTGGCTGAGCGACTCGAAAAAGATCGCCTCGCCGCCGTAGGAGTGAATATAGGTCATATCCCGCGGATTGGTGATCCCTATCAGCTTCCAGCCGTCATCGGCGTTGCGGATCGGGGTATTGGGGGTTAGATGATGAAAGGTACCTTTCAGTTTGTATTGATTGTTTTTGACATAAACTTGTCCGAACATGCTCATCGTCTCTCTCCTTTATGCGTCTTTCTTGATCAAATGATCGGGGTCCATCAGGATGGTCGAAGTGACATGGGAACCGACGCCGGCATGGCTTATCGCCATTCCCCGCTTGGCGCCGACCACCTGGAGGTTGGTCCAGTCGCTCGGTTTTTCCCGGTCGAATTTTTGCCAGATCTTCTTGTCGCCGTGGAACTCTTCCCATCTGTTCCAGATATGCGTTGCGACCTCGAAGGTCTGCATGATGCCGGTGGCGCCTACCGCGTGCATGCAGCCGATCAGACCGCCGGAGAGATTCGACGGCAGCTTGCCCGGCTGGCCGGTGTGCGGATTGGTATGGTAGCAGTCGCCCGATTCAACGTATTCACGGCCATAACCATAGGGTCTGAGTCCGATATCTTCATAGGTCTGGACATCGCTGATGGTAAACGCGTCATGGAGTTCGACCACGTCGAGGTCCTTCAGCGGATTGGTGATGCCGGCCATGCCGTAGCCATAGTAGGCAGCCATCCTGGCGGCGAGGAAGCCGGTGAAGCCGGGGTAGCGTTCGCCGCCCGGAAAACGCTCGCCCAGGTCCTTATATTGATGTTCGCTTTCGTGCGGCAGGAGCGGGATCTCCATGTGCAGCCGGTCGGCGGGACGCAGGGTATGCGAACCGGCGGCCACCCAGATGCGCAGGGGCTTGTTTTTTGAATTCCTGGTCAGTTTGTCGGCAGTCTCTTCATCGCAGAGGATGGCGCAGGCCGCGCCCACGCTCATCAGACAGCAGTCGAGCGCGCGCAGCGGGTAGGCGACTACCGGCGATTTCAGGACATCGTCGACGGTGATCTTCATCGGCGACTGGGCAAAGGGGTTGAATCTGGCGTAGCCGTGATGCTTTACCGCGATCTCGGCCAGGGTTTTCCGGAACGATTCTTCCGACTTGCCGAAGATCTGCCAGTAGCGCTGGGCCATGACCGCATAGTAGCCGGTATAGATGTGACCGAGGGGCGATTCCCAGTCCTTGTCCGCGGCGCAGGAAATGAGAAAGTTGCCTTCGTCGGTGGGAACCTCGTCCATGCGTTCCCAGCCCATGGCGAGGACGCAGTCCGAATAGCCGGAAGCGACCGCCTTCATCGCTTCCCAGAGAGTCGAGCCGCCGGTGGCGCCGCCGGTTTTCACGCCGACATTGCCAAGCGGATCGAGACCGAGGCGGTCGTGGATGACCGACTCGCCCAGCAGTTGATCGCCGAAATGGTCGGCGAAGTGACCGTAGTAACAGGTATGGATATACTTTTTCAGCTCGGCCGGTGAGATGTCGAGGAGGGCCGCCGCCATGGTAAAGGCGTCGATGCACAGTTCCTCGGTCCGCTTGTCGGGCATGGCACGGTCAAACTTGGATTGTCCTGCGGTTACCAGATATACCGGACGCTGCAGTTTGGGGATCTTCAACTGTTTTTTACTGAAAGTGATCATGCCTCATTCTCCTTGTTGGTTGTGGTTTACTTCTTTTTGTTTGCTAAAGCGTACCCACCCATAAGACAAAACTGGTTGTCGTGCTGCTATTGGTGATTTTCTGGCTTTCGGGGTTGGACCAGTAATGGACGGAATCCCCTTCGACCAGGGCAAGCGTCTCGTCGCTCAGCATCAACTCGACCGACCCCTTCAGCACGCAGATCACCTCCTGGCCGTTTTTAATATTTTTTCGCACCGGGATGGATTTGCCCGGATCGATCACCAGGATGGAGGAATCGATGACGGTGCGGTTCTCCGGCGGGAAAAAGCGGCGGGTGACGAAACCGGTATGGGAAAGATCGATATCGTCCCATTCCGACTTCCTGATCAGGATGACTTTCTCCTGTTTGCTGACCTGGGAAATGAGGTCGCCGGCATTGACGCCGATGGCGTTGCAGATTCTGATCAGGGTATCGACGGAAGGGGAGTTGACATCGTTTTCCACCTGGCTGAGGAAGCCTTCCGAGATAGAGGCCTTTTCGGCAACAATCTTCAGGGTCAGTTTGCGTTCCTTGCGGCATCTTCTGATTAATGTGCCAATGTTCATGCGGCCTCGCGGAGTGTATCCGGATATAAAGAAATTTGCTCGAATTAATATTAGTTTATAGTTAATATTTACTTATATTAAAAGTTAATCTATTTTTCAATGGAAATCGTATTGCTCCGGTAATTTTTATGTTGCAGGTACAATTTTCCCGGCAGGAACAAACAGAGAAAAAGTTGCAAATATCCCGGAAAAATGGTGCAATCATAACGACTTCTTCGTCATGGAACAAACGATGGCCGGAATCATTCAATTAAAACAATCGCTCTCCCATGGATACCGATCCTGCAGTGCAAGAATTAGTAAATCAGCTTGAAATCCTGAAGCTCGAATCCGAGCGCCTGAAGATGGCGGAGGAAGCGTTTCATCGGCAAAATGCCTCGCTCAAGGCCCTGCATGAAACCTCCCTGGGGCTCATCGAAAAGCTCGATCAGGAAGAACTGCTGGAAAATATCCTGGAGCAGGCAGCCGCCCTCAGCGGGACCGCCCATGGCTATATTTATCTGCTGGAACCCGACGAAGAACACATGGAGATGCAGGTGGGCATGGGTTTCTTCAAGAGCCAGCTGGGGCGGCGGGTGACCAAAGGGCAGGGTATGGGAGGTTGGGTCTGGCAGACCGAAGTGCCGGTGGTGGTCGAGGATTATAAGGCATGGCCGGGGCGCATCGCCGACAAGGTCCTGGACGGGTTGCGTTCCATCGTCGGCATTCCCCTGAAAAACGATCGTCGGGTGGTCGGCGTTATCGGCCTTGCCCATGTCGAACTCGACCGGCCATTCAGCGACGAGGACATCGCCACGCTTGAGCGATTTGCCGCTCTCGCCCTGATCGCCCTGGAAAAATCCCGCCTCTATGCCGATGTGCGGCATGAACTGGCGGAACGAAAACGGACGGAAGCCATTTTGCGCGAAAGCGAAAATCGCTATCGCACCTTCCTTGAATCTTCGCCCGACCCGATCGTCGTGTACGACATGCGGGGAGGCGCCACCTATGTGAATCCCGCTTTTGAGCAGACCTTTCATTTGTCGCGGGAAGAACTGCTGGGCAAACAGATCGACTTTGTTCCGGCGGAGAGCTGGCCGGAGACCAAGGCGGCGATCCTGCGGATGCAGAGCGGCCAGAAAATCAATCTGTTCGAGACCAAGCGGTTGACCAAAGAGGGGAAAATTCTCGATGTCCAGCTCAGCTCGACGCTCTATCAGGGGAGTGACGGGCAGCCGATGGGCAATATCGTCACCCTGCGGGATATCAGTGCCCGCAAGAGGGCGGAGGAGGAGCTGGATACCTATCGCGGCCACCTGGAAGAACTGGTGACGGCGCGAACCACGGAACTGGCCCGGGCCAACCGGAAGCTGGAACAGGAGATCGAAGAGCGAAAACGGGCGGAAAAGTCCCTGAAAAAACGGGAGAAGGAACTTGAAGCCCAATCCCATCACCTGGAAGAGGTCAATACCGCCCTCCGGGTTCTTTTGAAACAGCGGGAGGACGACAAGAAAGAGCTTGGCGAAATCGTCTTGCGCAATGTTCAGGAGCTGGTCAGCCCCTATCTGCAAAGGATCGTCGAGGGCCGCCTGGACGCCCGGCAGCGGACGCTGGCGAAGATCCTTGAAACCAACCTGGGCAATATCATATCTCCGTTCAGCGGCAAGCTGGCATCGGGGATGGTGCAGTTGACGCCGGTGGAAATCAGGGTGGCAAGTTTGATAAAAGAGGGCAAGACCAACAAGGAGATCGCCGAGGTATTGCTGATTGCCAAAAACACGGTGCTGTTTCACCGGCACAACATCAGGCATAAATTAGATATAAAAAACAAGAAGATAAACCTGAGATCCCACCTCCTTGCCATGGTATAATAGTGGTTATATACCGCTATTATGCCACTATTTAATAAACTTGATTAATAATTTATGTTTCGGTATGATATCAATACAATAAATGGGTAGCATTCGAATTTTGCCGGGACCCTCCATTCTTATCATTGAGAACAGGCGATGTTGGATACTCTATGACGCATCTCATTGTTTCCGAGGCTACACTGACATTCGGCGGGCTGAATGCCCTGACCAAAGTCGATATCACCATCGAACCGGGCCTTATCACCTCGATCATCGGACCGAACGGCGCCGGGAAAACGAGCCTGCTCAACTGCGTTTCCGGTTTTTATCATCCGACCAGCGGCAGGATCCGCTACGGTCAACGCAACCTGACCCACGCCTCGCCGCACCAGGTCTCCAATATGGGCATCGCCCGGGCCTTTCAGAATCTGGAGCTGTTCCGGGGGCTTTCGGTCCTCGATAACCTCCTCCTCGCCCGGCATCAGAATCTCAACTATTCGATATTTCACGCGCTCGTCTATTACGGCCAGGCCTCGCGCATGGAAGCGGAAAACAGGGCTTACGTCGAGAAGGTCATCGACTTCATGGAGCTAGAACCCTATCGAAAAAAGATGGTCGGCAACCTCAGCTATGGCGTGCAGAAGCGGGTCGAGGTGGCCCGCGCCCTGACGCTCGCCCCCAAGCTGCTGCTGCTCGATGAACCCATGGCGGGGATGAACATCGAGGAAAAGGAAGATATCGTCCGCTTCATTCTCGATCTCAAGAAGGAATGGGGGATCACGATAGTGCTGGTGGAGCATGATCTGGGCGTCGTCATGGATATTTCCGACCAGATCTATGTCCTTGATTTCGGCCAGGTGATTGGCTCGGGCCAACCCCACGAAGTCGCCGCCAATCCCAGGGTCATCGAAGCATATATCGGAGAAGAGTAGCCTTCCCATGGAAAACGAAAACAAAAACAAAAACAAAGACCACTTATTGCAGTACACCATTCCCCAGCTTCTGCGGTGGCGGGTCGGGACGAGCGGCGACCGGATTGCCCTGCGCGAGAAGGATTTCGGCTGCTGGAACTGCTACACCTGGAATCAGTACTACGATCTGGTCCGGAAAACCGGGCTCGGGCTGAGGGAAATCGGTTTCGGAAAAGATGATAAGATCGCCATCATCAGCGACAATATCCCCGAAGCGCTCTACCTGGCCATCGGCGCCCAGGCCGTGGGCGGCGTCTCCTCGGCGATTTATCAAACCAGCCTGCCGGACGAGATCGGCGGGATCCTCGATTATCTCGATGTCACCGTGGTGTTCTGCAACGATCAGGAGCAGGTGGATAAGGTCGTCGAGGTGCGGGACCGCATTCCCCATGTTAAGAGAGTGATCTACGAAGATCCTCGGGGGATGCGCGAGTACCAGACCGACGACTGGTTTTTGTTTATCGACGACCTGTACAAGCTGGGCGATGCGCTGCACGCAAGGGACGCAAAACTGTTCAATACCCTGGTCGACGAAGGCAGGCCCGACGACGTCTGCCATCTCTGCCTGACTTCCGGCACGACCGGTTTGCCCAAAGGCGCGATGCTCACCCATCGCAACTATATCAATATGGGGCTGCAGCTGACCGAGGTAGACCCGCTGGAGGAGACCGACGAGTATGTGTCGTTTCTGCCCTTTGCCTGGATCGGCGAGCAGATGAACTCCTTCGGGGTCGCCATGGCGACCGGGATTGCCGTCAATTTCCCGGAGTCGGTCGAGACCAGCATGGAAGATCTCAAAGAGATCGGGCCGCACTTCATGTTCGGCGCGCCGCGGATCTATGAAACCATCCGCTCGCAGATCTGGCTGAAGATTAACGAATCCTACTGGCTGAACCGCACGTTCTATAATTATTTCATGAAAATCGGCGAACAGGCGGCGGCGTACCGCATGTCCGGTCGGAAGATGCCGGGCGGACTCCGTTTTCTCGCCTGGCTGGGCAAGCAGATCATCTTCCGCCCGCTGGTCAATCAGATCGGCCTGCTCCGGCTGCGCCGGGCCTATACCGGCGGCGCGGCGCTGGGGCCCGAGCTCTTTACCTTCTATCAGGCCCTGGGGGTGAACCTCAAGCAGATCTACGGCCAGACCGAGATCGTCGGCATCGCCTATATGCACCGCGACGGCGACGTCCGGCCGGACACGGTCGGCAAGCCGTTGCCGCGAACCGAATGCCGGATTTCCGAGGAAGGGGAGATTCTTTCCCGGTCCGCCTCGGTTACTCCCGGTTATTACAAACTGCCGGACAAGACCGCCGAACTGCTGGAGGGGGGCTGGCTTCATTCAGGCGATGCCGGCTATATCGACGAACACGGCCATCTCGTGGTTATCGATCGGATCTCCGACGTCATGCACAACGAAAACGGCGAGATGTTCAGTCCGATGTTCCTGGAAAACCGGCTGAAGTTCAGCCCGTATATCAAGGAAGCGGTCATTTTCGGCGACAAGATGGCCTATGTTGCCGCGCTTGTCAATGTCGATCCCATCGTCGTCGGCAAGTGGGCGGAGGACAAAGGAATTTCTTTCTCCACCTACATGGACCTGTCGGCTCAGCCCGAGGTTGCCGAGCTGATCAGGGCCGAGGTGGTGAAGATCAACCGCAACGCGGAAAAGAGACATTTCAAGATCCGGCGCTTTGCCCTTCTCTACAAGCTCCTCGATATGGACGATGGCGAATTGACCAAGACCGGTAAAATCCGGCGTAAATTCGTCCGGGAAAAGTACAACGATCTCTATGAGGCGCTGTACGACGATGCAGTCACCGAGAAGAGGGTCGAGGCTTTTTATCAGTACCAGGACGGCCAGACCACTACGGTTGACACAACCATCCGATTTTACACAATGGAAGAGAACCGATGAGCTATTTTATCCAGCTGGTGGTCAGTGGAATGGTGGTCGGCTCGATCTATGCGCTCTCCGCCCTCGGCTTTGTCCTGATCTATAAGTCAAGCAGGGTGCTGAACATCGCCCACGGGCAGATCATCGCCGCCGGCGCCTTCATTACCTATGCGCTGACGGTCTGGGCGAATATTCCGATCTATATCTCCTTTCCGATGAGCATGGCGATAACCTTTTTTCTCGCCATGAGCGTGGAAAGAATCTTCCTGCGCCGCCTGATCGGCGAGCCGATTATCTCGGTGATCATGGTGACCATCGGCCTTATGTCGATTCTCGACGGGCTGATCTATCTGACCCCCTTTGGCACGGAGAATTTTTCTTTCCCGCCGTTTCTGCCGACAACCCCGATATCCGTGGCCGGGGTGTCCCTCTCCTGGACCCAGATGGTCGGCGTGATCACCACCTTTGCGATGATCGGCGCCTTCTCCTGGTTTTTCAAGAGATCCACCCTGGGGATTTCGATGCGGGCGGTGTCCGACGATCAGCTGGCCTCGATGTCCATCGGCATCTCCGTGCCGCGGGTATTTGGGCTTGCCTGGGCCATGGCCGGGTTGAGCGCCGCCGCGGCGGGCGGGATCATCGGCAACATCACCGGCCTCAACTTCGATACCCTGCATGCTTTTGGCATTGTGGTCTTTCCGGTGGTCATTCTCGGGGGACTTGATTCGATTCTCGGGGCGGTGGTCGCCGGAATCATCATGGGGCTCATTCAGCAGTTTGCCAGCGGCTATCTGGACGGCAACTGGGGGCTCAATGGCACCGGGGAGGTCATGCCCTATATAATTCTGCTGATAATCCTGCTTTTTAAGCCGCATGGATTATTCGGCATACACGAAATCGAGCGGGTGTAACATATGTCATCAAATCGCTGGCTTGCCACAGGAAACTATTTCACCTCCTATAAAGAGGAACAGCGGATCTTTTTTACCAGCCTGGACCGGACGGCCATGTGCCTTCTGCTGGCCGTGCTGTTCGCCTGGCCGTTATTTATCCAGGTGGATAACAAGTACATGCTGGTAATCGATAATATTCTCGTGGCGGTCATCGCCGTCATGGGGTTGAATCTCGTCACCGGCTTTGCCGGACTCATCTCCATCGGCCACGCGGCGTTTGTCGGGATCGGCGCCTATACCATCGCCTCTTTTTCCCGGATGCTGGGCGAAAGCCACATCCTTTTGACCCATGGCTGGCCGCTGATGATTGTCCTGGCCGGCTGTATGGGGGCGGTATTCGGCGCCATTGTCGGTCTGCCCGCCCTCCGCCTGAAACATCTCTATCTGGCTATCGCCACGTTGTCGTTCCAGATGATTTTTCAGTGGACCATCAATTTCATGGATTTTTTTAACCAGGGTCAAACGATATCGGTCACCCGGGTGGTCTGGCTGACCGGCGAGGTAAAGCGATCGGATCACTATATGTTCTGGTACTATGCAATTCTGGTGGTGATTGTTCTGGTCGGTTTTGCGGTTCGAAATCTGCTGCGTACCCGGTATGGCCGGTGTCTCGTCGCCGTGCGGGACAACGATCGGGCGGCCGATGCCATGGGCATGCACCCCGGATTCACCAAGGTGTATGCCTTCGCCTTGGCCGGTTTTCTCGCCGGCGTGGCCGGAGGGCTCCATGCCTATCTGTACCGGGGGGTCGGGGTCGAGTCGTTCACCCTGCATCATTCCATCAGTTATCTCGCCATGGCGATTGTCGGCGGATTGGGCACCCTGCATGGCTCCTTCTGGGGGCCCTTGGCGATCAAACTGCTGGATCTCCAGGTGGAACGGCTGTCCGAATGGGTCGGCACGCATATGAGTGCTGCCACCAATCTGGCTACGGCCTTGAGACCCCTCAGTTTCGGTCTCGTCATTGTCCTGTTTTTAATGTTTGAACCCCGTGGAATTGCCAACTGGTGGCGCATCGCCCGCAGCTATGTGAAGCTCTGGCCTTTCCGGTATTAGTAAGAACGTCAAGAAGGAACGCAACCTATCGCTAAGGAGGAGAAATGAAAATGAACAATGTGAACAAGTGGATGTTTCTGCTGGCAGCTGGTTTCATGGCAACCCTTCCCGTCCATGCGCATGCCGGCAAGGTGTACAAGCTCGGGTTGTCGCTTGCCATCACCGGTCCGACTTCCGATGCCGGCAATCCTTACTCCAAGGGAGTCGAGGATTACTTCAACTTTGTCAACGACACCAAGATGCTGGGTGACGACAAAATCGAGTGCACGATCCGTGACGATCAGTACAATAACGACATAACTAAACGAAATTTTGAAGATTTCATCGACCAGAACATAGTCTTTTATCTGAACTATTCGACGGGCAGTACCCTGGCCTTGAAAAAGGATTTCGAGGAAGAAAAAATGCCGGTTATTCCAGCCTCTTTTCATGCCGGTAATCTGGTGGAATCAAACTACATCTTCCTGCCCATCGCATCGTATTCCGCCCAGGCGATTGGTCTGGCCGAATATGTGGTGAAGAACCACAAGGAGGGAACGCCGAAAGTCGCCATGTTCATCCATCCATCGGCATTCGGGCGGGGACCGGTCGAGGACCTGCAGAAGGCCGTCGCCGCGGGGCTCAAAATGGAGATCGTTGAGGTGGTGGAGCATGGCAAAGATCTCGATAACACCGCCATGCTGCAACGTCTTGTCAGCAAAGGCGTGCAGTATGTCATTTCTCAGACCGTCCAGTCGCCGGTTGCCACCATGTTAAAAGATGCCAGCAGTCTTGGCCTTGTGGCAAAAACCTTCGGCGAGGCGGGCAAAATCACCTTCCTCGGCTGCCATTACACCGGGGGCAACGATCTGGTCGCCCTGGCCGGCAATGCGGCGGAGAGCTTCTATTGGACGACCTCCTATATCGTGACCAACGAACCGAGTCCGGGGGCCACTGCTCAGCTTGACCTGGCCAAGAAATACAATCGCGATGAAAAGGCCGCCAATTCGCATAATTATGCCAATGGCATGATGGTCGCTCAGGTTGCGACCGAAGTCATCAAGCGGGCCAAGGCCAAAGGAAAAGAAATCACCAAGGAAACTCTGTACGAGGAACTTCAGGCGATGAACGGCGACAAGGCATTTTCTCCGGGCACCACCGTCGGACCGGTTACCTACTCGAAGACCGACCATGCCGGTGTCGATTCGTTGCAGCTGTATGTCGTAAAAGATGGGGTTTTCAAGTCCGCCGGGACTCCCTTTATTCCGGTTTATACGGGAAAAATCTAGGTGGCTGCACCACCCTCCCCTCAGTCCCCTCCCGTAGGGGGAGGGGAAGCTGGAACCAATCTTTTTGTTTTTCACCCCAACCAGGATGTGCCGGCAAGAATCCCCCGCCCCCTGCGGGGGGGGGCAGGGGGGGGGGGAGGTGGGTGCCGGCAGCAACATGCGGCCAGGAGGCAAGTCGCTGATGTCGTAACCTTGTCCCGTTTTGCAGAATCGACAGAAACCCGCATATGAGACAGAAACCCGCATATGAAAATGGAAAAAACCACAAATCAATTGGTAGTAAATAACATCGAAGTTGTTTACAACGATATTGTTCAAGTGCTGCGCGGCGTCAGTCTGAAGGTCCCGGAAGGGAGCATTGTGGCCTTGCTGGGAACCAACGGGGCGGGGAAAACAACGACACTGCGGGCAATCAGCGGCTTGCTGAAACCGGAGAATGGTTTTATCCGGGAAGGGTACATCAAGTTCAGAGACAATGATATCACCAATATGTCCGGAACCGATGTGGTAAGGCTTGGGGCGGTGATGGTTCCGGAAGGGCGTCGGGTGTTCAAGCACCTGTCGGTGGATGAGAATATCCGGGTCGGCTCTATTACCAGAAAAGATGGCGCCCAGGCCATTCGGGCCGACCATGCGCTCATGTATTCCCATTTTCCTCGCCTGGCGAACATCACCCATCGTATGGCGGGCTACTGTTCCGGCGGCGAACAGCAGATGATCGCCATCGCCAGGGCCTTGATGGCATCGCCGAAAATGCTCATGCTCGACGAACCGTCCCTTGGCCTGGCGCCTCTCCTTGTCAAGGAAATCTTTGAGAATATTCAGCTGATCAATAAAGAAATGAACACCACCATCCTGGTGGTCGAGCAAAATGCAAAGATTGCCTTGGGTATTTCGGATTACGCATATATTATGGAGTCCGGCAAGATCGTCCTGGAAGGACCCTCCAAAGAGTTGCAGGAGAATCCCGATGTCAAAGAGTTCTACATGGGCATCACTCAGGGAGGGGGGAGGAAGTCGTTCAAAGAGGTCAAATCCTACAAGAGACGTAAGCGGTGGATGTGATGTCCGGGAAAACCCTTGGAAAGAGAGGTGGGGATGATGAGATATTTAGTCGGATTTAACGGTTCCGATATGGCGAAAGCTGCACTCTCGCTGGCTCGGACCAACGCCGAACTATCCGGCGCGACGGTATTTGTCGTAACGTCGATGGGCGGCGGCAGGATGGAAAAACCTGAGGAAATCGCCAAGGTTACCAAAGAACTTGAGGATGCCGAACAGTTTCTCAAAGAAAAAGAGATTCCCTGTGAGATTCATCAACTGGCCCGTGGCATGACGGCCGGGGAAGATCTGGTCAGTTTCGCCGAGGAAAATGACATCGATCGGATATATGTCGGCGTGGAGAAAAAGTCGCGAACCGCGAAAATCATTGTCGGTTCAACGGCGCAGTATATAATCCTCAAGGCTCCCTGTCCGGTAGTAAGTGTTAATAACCGTTGGGCTAAGTAGCGTATGTTTATGATTTGGGGGACTATTTTATGGGACTATATGATTTTACTTTCTATGATCTCGTCAATCGCAACGCTGTAGCTTTTGCCGGGAAGATCTGCTGGCAGGAGATCGACGACGGCCGCACCGTAACTTTTGCCGAATACAAAGAGCAGGTCGACCGGTTGGCAACGGGCCTTGCCCAAGCCGGAATAGCCAAGGGGGATCGCATCGGGGTTTTAGGGAAAAACAGCCTTGAGTTTTTTCTTGTTTACGGTGCGGCCGCGGCTTTAGGGGCCATTGTCCTGCCGGTGAACTGGCGCCTGTCGGCGGATGAAGTATGTTACAACCTGAACGATTGTCAGGCGAAGATTCTTTTTGCCGATGCCGAATATCAGGCGATGCTGGACGGCAAGCGCGGCGAGCTGTCTTCGGTTACCGCCCTGTACAATCTGAAAGGAGATCTTGGCGGGGCATCGAGATTTGCGGCACTCATGGACGTGGCCGGCCGGATCGCCCCCGTCGAGGTGGCGAGCAGCGACGGGTATGTCATTATTCACACGGCTGCCGTGGCCGGACGACCCCGGGGGGCGCTGCTCAGTCATGGCAATCTGCTCAATGCCGACATGCATTTCAATTATTACATGGGGCTTACCCCCAGGGACGTGCACCTGAATCTTCTGCCCCTTTTCCACGTGGCAGGACTGTTTCTGGCAACCAGCTCCTTTCATGCCGGGGCAACAAATCTCAATATCAGTAAATTCGAGGCAAAAACCGCGGCGAAACTGGTGCAGGACAAAGGCGTCAGTCTCTTTTTCGACTTTCCGCCGATTCTTGATTCTCTGCTGAAAGCGGCAGCGGAAGAGCATGTCGACCTCAGCTCCCTGCGGGCCGTGGTGGGACTTGGCACGCCCGCCGTCATTGACCGGTTTCACGCCGTAACGGGCGGTAGTTATTACTGTATGTACGGGCAGACGGAGACGTCCTGCCTGACCAGCATGGGGAAATATAACGATCGGCCCGGCTCGGCCGGCAAAGCTGTTTTACTGGCCGAGGTGCGGCTGGTCGATGAGTTGGAGCAGCCTGTGCCGATCGGCTCGGTGGGGGAAATAACGGTCAAGGGTCCCATGGTCTTCCTGGGGTACTGGGGTTTGCCGGAAGACAATGGCTACGCCTTCCGGGGAGGGTGGCATCATACCGGCGATCTGGGGCGGTTCGATGCGGACGGCTATCTTTTTTATGCCGGCCGGAAGGCGGAGAAAGAACTGATCAAACCCGGAGGCGAGAATGTCTATCCGGCGGAGGTCGAAAAGGTCATTCTCCAGCATCCCGCCGTGGCCAGAACAACCGTTATCGGCGTGCCGGACCCCAAATGGAAAGAGGGCATTAAAGCGGTCTGTCAACTGCATGCAGGGCAGAGTTTGACCGCCGCGGAACTGA
>CAYTVF010000067.1:0-18967 GCA_964441345.1 uncultured Desulfopila sp.
CCCCAACTCAAACATGGCCCGTAACATGGGCGTATGTGTGGGTAATTGTCAGCCCTTGACGGGAGGGGAATGAGGGGTGGGTGAGTTTGAGACGAAGTCGCACGTGCTTCCCCCTCCCCCTACCCCCTCCCACCAGGCTAGGGGGGAAAACTTTGTCGATAGTGCTGAAATAGATACCAATATGTTTAGAATCAACATCTTTCATATTTCAAAGGTAGCCGATGATCATTTATAAAAGAGATAAAAACATGCTCTGGAAGCTGGACCATATCCGATTTCTCTATCCCCCCGACGACTTCACCGGGAGTTTCGCCAACGCCAGGATGCAGGAACGGCATAAGGCGATGCAGGACGTGAAGATCAAGGCAATTATCGACCATCTCGAAAAGCACACCAACCCCCTGGAGGCCATGCTGGGACTCCATCCGCTCGATCAAATGCAGTTTCTGCAGAACAATATGGAAAATTTCAGGAAGGCTCAGTGCCTGGAAAAGACTGTTCTCCTCCTCTATTATCGCAAGAGCACGCCCTTTGCCGCCGTCGGCGACTATGAGGTATGGAAGTCCCTGCTGGCGGAATGCGATGCCGACCGTCTTTACGCCGAAGGCTCACCCTTTCCGCACGACCGAATCACCGCTTACCGGGGATCGGTAACCAGCAATCCCAAAGGCTTGAGCTGGACGATCAACAGAGAAGAAGCTGCCTGGTTCCTGGAACGGTGGCAGGATAAATCGCTTGGCGGCGGGACTGTCTATGCGCTGGAGATCGCCAGAAAAGACATCCTGGTGTATATCCAGGATGAGAAGAGGCGGGAGGTTATTCTCGCCCCCGAAGTCGCCGAGACCGCACAAGTCCGGGCGATAGAGCATCTTTAAACGCGATCGGAAGGCAGTCAGGCAAGTGATACCGCCGGCCTGACTGCCGATGACTACACATTACACATTACAAATTAAAGAAACTTCTCCTACTCGACCGTGACGCTCTTGGCCAGGTTACGCGGCTGATCGACATCGCAGCCACGCTTGGTGGCGATCTCGTAGGCCAGCAGCTGGGCCGGGATGGTGTAGAGAATCGGGTTCATTGCCGGATGAACCTTCGGCAGATAGAGAATATCATCGGTGATGGTCTGCAGATGACCGTCGCCGGCGGTGCCGATGAGAATAATGCGGCCCTGCCGCGCCCGGATCTCCTCGACGTTGGAAATGGATTTCTGGTACACCTCGTCCTGGGGCACCAGGGCCAATACCGGCATATCCTTGTCGATCAGGGCAATCGGACCATGCTTCAGTTCGCCCGAGGCGTAGCCCTCGGCATGAATATAGGAGATTTCCTTCAGCTTTAAAGCGCCTTCGAGGGCGATCGGGAAATTCAGCCCGCGGCCGATAAAAAGAAAATCGCGGCAATCGTAATATTTTTCGGCAAGCGCCACCACCTCCTTCTGGATTCGCGGCAATTCCTCCTCGACCACCGCCGCGATGCCGATCAGTTCCCGGCCGAGTTCCAGACTTTCCGCAACACTCATGGTCCGTTTTTTCTGGGCAAGGTAGAGGGTGAACAGGAACAGCGCCGCCAGCTGGGAGATGAACGCCTTGGTCGAAGCGACTCCAATCTCCGGCCCGGCGTGGGTATACACGGTGCCGTGCGCCTCCCTGGTCATGGTCGATCCCACCACATTGCAGATGGTGATGATTTTTGCGCCCATCTCCTTGGCAATACGGATCCCGGCCAGGGTATCGGCGGTTTCTCCCGATTGGGAAATGGCAACGGTCAGCACCCGCTCATTGATGAGCAGATGCCGGTATCTGAATTCCGAGGCGATATCCACCTCGACCGGAATTCCCGCAAATTTTTCTATCCAGTACTTGGCCACCAGGGCGGCATGCCAGGAGGTCCCGCAGGCCACCAGAAAGATCCGGTCGATGTTTGCCACATCGGCCGCGGAGAGATGCATCTCCGGCAGGACAACTTCACCCGTCTCCGGATTGATCCGGCCGCTGACGGTGTTGGTAATTGCCTGAGGCTGTTCGAAAATCTCCTTCTGCATGAAATGCTTGAAGCCGGCCTTCTCGGCCATCGCCGCATTCCAGTCAATGGTCTTTACCTCTTTGTGCACCGGTTCGCCGGTGATGAGGGAAAACACCTGGTGGCTGTCGGCCTTGAGGATGGCCAGTTCCATATCATCCATGAAGACCACCTGCTTGGTATACGGCAGGAGGGCCGGGATATCCGAAGCCAGAAAAGTACCGTCATTCTCGCTGACGCCGAGCACCAGCGGGCTCTGGTTCCGCACGGCAATCAAGGTATCGGGCATTCCCGTCCACAGTACCCCGACCGCGTAGGAGCCCTCCACCCGGGCGATAGCCTTTTTCACGGCGGCCACCAGATCCTGTTCCAGATATTCTTCAATCAGATGAGCGAGCACCTCGGTATCCGTCTGGGACGTAAACACATGGCCCTTTGCCTTGAGTTCCTCGCGCAGCGAATGGTAGTTTTCGATTATGCCGTTGTGGATAACCACCAGATTGCCCGAACAATCGCTGTGCGGATGGGCATTGGCGGTCGTCGGCGCACCGTGCGTCGCCCAGCGGGTATGACCGAGACCGATATGGGCAGGGGCAATAATCGCTTCATCGATAATAGCCTCCAGGCGAGACAGCTTGCCTTCCGACCTGTGCTTGACCAACCGCCCCCCTTCCAGATAAACAATGCCGGCCGAATCGTACCCCCGGTATTCAAGCCGCCTCAGTCCTTCAAGGATAACCGGAACAACCCGCCGCGGTCCGCAATAACCTACAATGCCACACATACACTACTCCTTGAAATAATTTACCTTCGTCATACTTCTTCATCCCCTTGCGCGAGATATGAATCTCCCCCGGCACATCTCCCGACCCTTGATAGCAAGAATCGTTCCGGCGACGCAAAGGATCGCAGTTTTAAACAAGGGGACAGCCTAACATTGCTTTTCCAGCTATTACCAGTTTTTTCTTTCAACCTGTTAAAAAAAAAGGTAGTATCGCCAACAAATCGGTTAAAACCATCAGATACCAAGCCTTTTCTTCGACAAGCGAGCACCCATCCCATGGACGACAGACAACGACTCAAGGAAATTCTCCTGGAAAAATCATACCGTAAGGGGTCTTTCACCCTCACTTCCGGGAAGACCTCGGACTTCTATATCGACGGCAAACAGACGACTCTTTCGGCCGAGGGCGCCTATCTTTGTGGCAAACTGCTGTTCGAACTGTTGCAAAAATCACCCACCCCCATCGATGCCGTGGGCGGCATGACCCTGGGGGCCGATCCACTGGTTACCGCCGTCTCCATTGCCAGCTATCTGGCCGAAAATCCTATTCCGGCTTTCATCGTCCGCAAGGAGGCCAAAGGCCACGGCACCGGCAACTATATCGAAGGATTGAAAAACATGCCGGCGGGCTGCACCGTCGCCCTGCTTGAGGATGTGGTAACAACCGGCGGCACCCTGCTCAAGGTTATCGAGCGGGTCGAAGCGGCCGGCTTCAAGGTCGGCCTGATCGCGACCATCGTCGAGAGACAGGAAGGAGGCACGGAAGCTCTGGCAAAAGCCGGCTACCGGCTGGAATCGCTCTTTACCCGTGCCCAACTGCTTGATACATAAGAAAAAGAAAAATCAAAAAGAAAATAAGAAAAGCAAAGATCATGAAATGTAAACGATGCTCAGGCAAGCTTGAAGTCCATCGCATGTGCCGGCGGGTGCGCATGCGATGCACCGTCTGCGGCCAGGAATACCAGATCCATGAAGTTGCCAGTGAAATGGACCGGGAAACCGAAGAAATCCTCGAACGATATACCGCCATCATTTACGACTGATCCCGTTGTCTTTCCAGGCATGGAGGGTGAAGGCCAAAGGTTAGTATCTATTCAACTCTATTGACAAAGTCCCCCATCCCCTTGCGGAAGGGGGTTAGGGGGAGGGGGAAACTCACCCACCCCTCAATCCCCTCCCGTCAAGGGAGGGGAGGCTAAAACCAATCAGTCAGAGTGCATACTATTGAAATATTATGACAGCTCAACTTCCTGACCCAAAAGCATTCGTTAACGGCAGCGACGAAACGACGCTGGTGTGCCCGAAGTGCAGCTCGGCCAAAACTATTTCCGTGCGCCAGTTCCGCCACCACCTGCATCTGCTGAAGGCAAAATGCAATTGTGGCCATTCCTTTCGCGTGCAGCTCGAGTTTCGTAGGCATTACCGCAAACCGACCGATCTTCCGGGCACCTATGACCTATCCCGTCCGGCTTTTGGCGGAGGAGTCGCCAAAATAGTCAACCTTTCCCTCAGCGGCGCATGTTTTGAGGTTCGCGGGATTCACGACCTGAAGATCGATCAGAAAGGAATGCTGGCTTTCACTCTCGATAACCGCAAGAAAACGGTTGTGTCCAAGAACGTCATTATCAGAACCGTCAATGGCAACCGTATCGGCAGCGAGTTCATCGATGACCGGGCCTTCGACAAGGACCTAGGATTCTATCTGCGTACGTGATGTCTCGGCCAGTACCTTGCCGATCATTCGCTCGGCCTGGATAAGAAATTCGCGCAATGTTTCCGGTTCCAGGGCACTGACGGTAAACCCTTCCGCCCCGACCGCCCTCTCCACCACTTCCCGGTCCTCGACCAGATCGATCTTATTGAAAAGCGTCATCCGCGGCAGATCGCCTAATTCCAGTTTTTGTAGAAGCTGTTCGACTACCGCCATTTTTTCGCGATAACAGGGATTGGCCACATCCACGACATGAACGAGAAGATCCGCTTCCTTCAGTTCCTCCAGGGTCGCCATGAAAGCCTGCAGCAGATCGGCGGGAAGCTTGCTGATAAAGCCGACGGTATCGGTGATGATCACCTCCATCTCGGCGGGGAAACGCAGGCGCCTGCTGGTCGGGTCGAGGGTGGCGAAGAGTTTGTCCTCGGCGATGATAGCGCTGTTGGTCAGAGTGTTCAGCAAGGTCGATTTGCCGGCATTGGTGTACCCGACCAGAGAGAGGACGGGGAGTTCCTTCTTGCGCCGCTTGGCGCGCCGGCGGTACCGCTCCAGGCTCACCTGGTCGAGCTCTTTGGCCAGCCTGGTCAACCGGTCGTTGATCCGCCGCCGGTCGATTTCAAGCTTGGTTTCCCCCGGTCCCCGGGCGCCGATTCCGCCGGTCAACCGCGACAGGGCATCATCGCGCGAGGAGAGCCGCGGCAGCATATATTTCAACTGAGCCATCTCAACCTGCAATTTGCCCTCCCGGCTCATCGCCCGATTGGCAAAAATATCGAGAATCAGCTGGGTGCGGTCGATGACCCGCAGGTCGGTGAAATCGGTGATCGACCTGATCTGCGAAGGATTCAGCTCCTGATTGAAGATCAGGAGGTTGGCGTCGTGCTGCAGGGCGCTGACCATAATTTCGGCAAGGCGGCCCTTGCCGAGGATAAGCCGCGGGTTGACCTTGCGCAGGCGTTGCATGACCGTGTCAAGCACGGCTATGTTATCGGATTTTGCCAGCTCGGCCAGTTCGGCCAGGGCATCCTCCGCCTGTTTTTTGGCCTCCGTTGTGACGCTTATAAGAATTGCCCGGTCCTGCTTCTGGTCGACGAGACTGGTTTTCCGTCCGGCGCTGAGCTCCCCTTCGATCGCGTCGATCAACTCCTCGACCGAATCCTGCTGGTTGGCGGGATGAACGGGCTGCAGAAAAGCCCAGCTCTTGCCGTCCTTGCCGCCCGGCAACAGATGGGCGGAGTACATTCTTTCCGGCAGGCCGTCCGCGGCCACCTTGATGACCGAGATGAGGTCGAGGCGCAGGAAAAGCAAATCCATGAGATCTTCATCGCTGATATCTTCCCCCGCCAGATGGGTGTGAATGAGGCGCAGGCCGCGCAGCCTGCCGCCGGACGCCCGCACACTGCCAAGGGGCGGGATCATGATCTGGGAATGGTTGCCGACGATGACGTTCTCAACCTTGCCGGAACGATGCACCAGCAGCCCGATCTGCCTGTTCAGTTCGAACGACATCTCGCAGAGCACCCTGGCCATCTCCGGGTTGATGATCCTGTCGCGCTGGACCCGTTTTGCGCCGAGCCGTTCTAGCACCTTCAGCTGATTGGTTTTCAAACCTTCTTTATATCCCGTTACAATTCCGATGGCTGTTCTCCTTTTTTGAATTCCTCTTCCGCCGCCGACCGGCCCGGGCGAGGGCAAACGGTTGCCGCATTATATCCCTGCCAGGCTTTGTCATCGTACTGCCGGTGGCAGCGGACGCACAGGCCGACCCGTAGAATCCCCTGCAACTCCTTGCCGTTAAAGGGCCGCAGTTCCGCTCTCGAACTATGCTGCAGCGGCTCGCCGGCCAAGGTGACATAGGCATCGAACGGCACCGTGGTGCCGGCGCTGGTCTCAACTCCCTGGTCAATGCCCTTGAACACCAGCGCCCCATCCCGCAGGGCAATCGTTCCCTCGCCAAGCCCCACCGTCTTGGTGGAGGCGTGGCAGTCCGCGCATTCCCGCCCCTTGGCCTGGGTGGTATGGGGATTGATGGCCGCCATGGTGAACCGGTCGAAACTCTTTTCGATGCCGCCCTTTTCATCCACTACGGTAATTATATCCTGACAGCCGGGCGTGACAACCACAATCTCATCCTTCCAGACCCCGAGCATGGGCCGCTCATAGCGGATATAGGACCGCCCCTCTTCCCACAAGCCCGCGGTTTTTTTCATGTTCAGCTTATCGAGATGGGTCTGGGATGCATCGCGCTTGGCATGGCAGCCGTAGCATTGGGCGACCCAGGTCGAATGGCAGGCTTCGCAGGTCAGCCGTTTATGGGCGGCAAAATCGCAAACCCCGGGCCTGGCGGGTTTCACCGGATGTTCCTTCTGATCGATCTTGCCCACCAGCACCGCCTTGCCGTCTTCAGCAATCAGGTTGGTCAAGCGGTTGTTCTTCCTCGTCAGCCCGGGATCGGCAGCGTGGCAGACCTCGCAGGATATCTCCAGCTGTTCCTCGTAATGGGCGTAACTGGTGCCGTCGCCCATGATCTCGTTGCGGGTATGGCAGTCGATGCATTCCATGCCCTTCTGGTGGTGCACATCATCGGCCACCTCCAGATAAAACCTTGCGCCGGGCAGCTGGCGATGGTTGGGGCCGCCCTCTTCATAGGGCGTGCCGTACCCCTCGGATTCGAAGATGCCTGAATACGAGAGGCCGATCCGGCCGGACCGATTATGGCACCTGACGCAGTTGACGCTGGCCACCTTCCTGGTAATGTGGGGATGGATCTTCTTTTCATCCTTGGCGGCGACGGGTTGATCGTCGGCGGCAAGGTTTTTTGTAAAATCCATCTTGCCAGGCACAAAATAATGGCATGCCGAGCAGCCGCCGCCCTTTTCGTTAAAAAACTGCGGGGTATCGGGGAGATCGTTTTTTTGCTTCCACAGATGGCAGGTCCCGCAGAGCTTACGGAAATAATCGAGGGCGAGGGAATTTTTGCCGGTATTGATCAGTTCTTCAACAGTCAGGTCGGTATTCTGCTTATCGCTTTCACCCCAGTAATAGAGCAGTGTGCCGATAATTCCCCGGTTGGTGGCCATCAGGGAATTTTTTACTTTGTGGGCATCGGTCGGATGGCAGCCTTCCACCGAGCAGGTTTTTTCCACATGGCGCAAATCGCCGGGGTTCATCACCATCCCCCGGTGAGCTTCTGCTTTGGCGATGCTCAAAGGATTGCCGAGATGGCACGGCGAGCAGCCGATAACCGCGGCATCGTGGGCGGGATCGAGCTTTTCGTCCAGATTTTCGTTCTTATGGCAGCTGAGGCACATGTCGACCCTGCCGGAACTGGTGGTAAAGAGTTTTTCCGGACGCTCCAGCCGGTATTCGTTGCCAACGAGCCACACCGCCCCGCCTGCAAGGCCAAGATAGACGAGATATTTCAGCAGATTTTTTAACGAAAAACGACTATTCCGGATTGCTTTGAACAAACGAAAATCACCCCTGGAAATTCTGGACATTGGGGTACCTTCGGCCATAACCAAAGGCCTTGGTCGTCACCTTCAAGCCCATCGGTGCCTGCTTGCGCTTGTATTCATTGATTCGAATCCGGCGGAGGATGTCGCGGACCATCGGTTCGGCAAAGCCCAGCCCGACAATCTCCTTGATCCCCTTGCCCTGTTCGAGGTGCAGTTCGAGGATCTGATCGAGAATTTCATAGGGGGGCAGATCGTCCTGATCCTTCTGGCCCGGCTTCAACTCGGCCGTCGGCGCCTTGGTGATCGTCCGGGCCGGAATGATCTCCCGGTCGCGGTTGACATAGGCGGCAAGCTCATAGACCAGCTGTTTGGGCACATCGGAGATCACCGCCAGGCCGCCGCTCATGTCGCCATAGAGGGTACAGTAGCCGACCGCCATCTCGCTCTTGTTGCCGGTCGTCAGGAGCAGGTGGCCGAATTTATTGGAAAGCGCCATGAGCAGATTGCCGCGGATGCGCGCCTGAAGATTTTGCTCGGTCAGATCCTCGCCCCGTCCGGCAAAAAGACCCGCCAGATTCCGGCGAAAAGTGTCGAAGAGGTCGGCAATCGGCAGCACTTCAAAACGGCAGCCGAGGCTCTCGGCAAGGTTTCCGGCATCTTCCAGGGAATCGGGCGAGCTGTAGGGCGACGGCAGGGCCACCCCGAGGACGTTTTCCGGGCCGAGCGCATCGACGGCGATGGCCGCCGTAAGGGCCGAGTCGATGCCCCCGGAAAGACCGAGCACCACCGAGGAAAACCCGCATTTCCCGACATAGTCGGTAACCCCCATGACCAGGCCATGATAGACCGCGGCCGGTTCGGAGGTCTGCACCGCCTCGTGCATATCGCCCTGCCAGTTGTCGGTATCGACGACGATCATATCCTCGCAAAATCCCTTGGCCTGGGCGACAACCTCGCCGGATTCATTCATCACCAGACTGCGACCGTCAAAGAGCAGAGAGTCCTGCCCGCCGACCTGGTTGCAGTAGAAAAAAGGTATTTTGTTGCTGCGGCAGATTTTCTTGAAGATGGATTTTCTGATCTTTTCCTTGTCGCGCTGAAACGGCGATGCGGAAATATTGAGCAGAGCGCTGACCTTCACCCCCTGGATCCGGGCTCTGTCGACAAGGTCGGCCACCGGATCGACGTCGTATTCGTTCACCTCATCGCTCCAGATATCCTCGCAGACCGTGACCCCGAAGGACAAGCCTTTGACCTGGTAAAAATCGGCCGGCGGCCCCGGCTCGAAGTAGCGGGTTTCGTCGAAGACATCATAGGAAGGAAGCAACCGTTTTCTCGCCCTGAATACAATTTTTCCCTGACGGGCAACCACCGCCGAATTGTACAGCGGCTTGCCGCGCTGTCCGTCCCGCCGTTCAAGGCAGCCGAACATCGTGTCGATATCGGGAAGACCGGCCACCAGCGCCGCGACCGCCTCATCGTGGGCGGCCAGGAATGACTTTCTTTCGAGAAGGTCCTGGGGGGGGTAGCCGGTCACGGCGAGCTCGGGAAAAATCACCAGATCGCAGCCCCGCTCACGGGCTTTCTCCGACCATCGCCCGATCTTTTCACAATTTCTCTTAAAATCGCCGATAACCGGGTTTATCTGCACCAGGGCAATTTTCACCGTCCTCCCCCCTTTCTCTCACCGAAAAAATATGTCGCTGCTCTACTCAACCTCTGCACCTATTTACCGTTTTCGCCATTTTTTTTCCGCTGATATTTTTGCACGGCATTATTATGTTCGGTAAGAGCGGCGCTGAAATGGTGCGTCCCGTCATTTTTGGAGACGAAGTAGAGATCCTTGGTCGGCGTCGGCCTCAGCACCGCCAGAATCGACTCTTTGCCGGGATTACAGATCGGTCCGGCCGGCAGGCCGGCAATAACGTAGGTGTTATAGGGAGTGGCAGTCAGCAGATCCTCGCGGGTGATCGGGCCGGAATGATTGACAAGGCCGAAGACCACCGTCGGGTCGGACTGCAGGCGCATGCCGAGTTGCAACCGGTTGCGGAACACCCCGGCAATGAGGGGGCGCTCGCTTGGCGTTGCCGTCTCCTTTTCGACGATTGAGGCAAGGATTATCGTTTTTTCCCGATCCGGCTTTTCCTCAAGGTCGGCGGTTACTTCCGTCCAGACTTTGGTGAAACGACTGACCATGAGGCCGATGATTTTTTCTTCGCCCCGCGCATCCTTGGTCAGCAGATAGGTTTCGGGATAAAGATACCCTTCCAGGTTGTCAAGCCCAGTGAGCCCCAATCTGGCAATGAACTGCTTATCGGCAACGAGACCAGCAAAACCGCGCGGATCGCACCAGCCGCCTTCGCCGAAAATCGTTGCTATCTCGGTGGCACGAAGCCCTTCCGGGATGGTGATTGAATATTGAATGGATCGGGCCGTGG
The DNA here is from genome assembly GCA_964441345.1 of uncultured Desulfopila sp. Lineage (GTDB taxonomy): Bacteria > Desulfobacterota > Desulfobulbia > Desulfobulbales > Desulfocapsaceae > Desulforhopalus_A. Next base: position 10,414 of record CAYTVF010000067.1, read on the forward strand.
CCAGGGTTTTCAGCACGACCAGCGGTCTCTTGCCGGTTTCGAGCTTGAATTCCCCGGCCTGGAGCCTGCCGGCATAGCCGGAGATCTTGGCCAGAAGGAGAAACCTGATGTCTTCGTGAATAACACCTGCCTCGGCGAGGATTTTACCGATTTCCCTGGTCGATTTCCCCTTGGGAATATCGACCACCACCGACTCGCTCGGGGCTTTAGGACCGGGGAAGATTGCGTAGAGGGCAACCAACTCACCGACAATCACGATCGGTATAACGAACAAGAGGATTGTCGTCATGACAATCCTCTTAATCGTTATAACGCGTTGCAGAAGATGCTGTAATTCGTTTCTATTCACTGCTCCCGCTCTGTTTCACGGCGCCTTTTTTGGCCTTTTTATGGCCACTTTCACGAAAGGCAATTCTTACCACTTCATCCATGTCCTTGACTGGATAGAATTCCATTTTTTCCCTGATATCTTTGGGGATTTCCTCCAGATCCTTCTTGTTCTGATCGGGAATGATAACCTTGTTGATATCCGCCCGCAGCGCCGCCAGGGCCTTTTCCTTCAGGCCGCCGATCGGCAGGACGCGTCCGCGCAGGGTGACTTCGCCGGTCATCGCCAGTTTGCCCTGGACGATTTTCCCGGTAATCGCCGAGTAGAGCGCCGTGGCCATGGTGATCCCGGCGGATGGCCCGTCTTTCGGGATAGCCCCGGCGGGAACGTGAATGTGCAGATCGATTTTCTCAAAATAGTCCTCGGTAAGGCCCAGCTCGACCGAGCGACTGCGGCAATAGGTCAACGCCGCCTGGGCCGACTCTTTCATGACATCGCCCAGCTGGCCGGTCAAAATCAATTTGCCTTTGCCCGGCATGAGGTTGACCTCGATCTGGAGGATCTCGCCGCCGACCTCGGTCCAGGCAAGACCGGTCACGAGCCCCGGCTGCACCAGTTGTTCAAGCTCCGATTCGGGAATATTTTTCGGCGGTCCGAGATAACGGCTGATGTTTTTATCGGATACCGCATAGGGGCCCTTCCCGCCTTCAGCGATCTTTCTGGCTATCTTGCGGCAGACCTTGCCGATTTCGCGCTCGAGGTTTCGGAGCCCCGCTTCATAGGTATAATGGGTTACGATGTACTTCAGCGTCTCGTCGTCCATCTTGAGCTGGCTCGCCTTCACCCCGCTTTCTTTCAACTGGCGGGGAAACAGATACTTGCGGGCGATTACCACTTTTTCCTCCAGGGTATAGCCGGAGAGACGAATCATTTCCATCCGGTCGAGCAGCGGCCCGGGGATGGTATCGGTCATGTTGGCGGTGGTGATGAACATCACCTTCGACAGATCGATCGGCAGATTCATATAATGATCGGAGAACTCAAAATTCTGTTCCGGATCGAGGACTTCAAGGAGCGCGGAGGATGGATCGCCGCGGTAATCCGAGCCGATCTTGTCGATCTCGTCCATCATGAAGACCGGATTATTCGAGGCGACGGTTTTCAAGCCCTGGACGATCCGTCCCGGCATGGCCCCGATATAGGTGCGGCGATGGCCGCGGATCTCCGCTTCATCGCGCATTCCGCCCAAAGAGAGCCGATGGAATTTCCGGCCCATGGCGCGGGCGATGGATTGGCCGAGCGAAGTCTTGCCGACACCGGGCGGGCCGACAAAGCACAGGATCGGCCCCTTGGTAGACGGATTAAGTTTACGCACCGCCAGGTATTCCAGGATTCTTTCCTTCACCTTCTGCAGGCCGTGATGATCTTCGTCGAGAACCTCTTTCGCCTTGACCAGATCGAGGACATCCGTGGTGCCTTTCAGCCAGGGAACATCGAGAATCCAGTCGATATAGGTGCGGATGATCGTCGCCTCGGAGGAATCGGGATGCATCATCTCCATCCGGCTGAGCTGCTTCATCGCCTCCTTGCGGATGGGTTTCGGCATCTTGGTCTTTCTGATCTTGCGCTCGAGCTCATCGATCTCCTGGGTCCGTTCATCGGTATCGCCCAACTCCTTCTGCAGCGCATGCATCTGTTCCCGCAGGAAGTATTCCCGCTGGGATTTGCTCATCTCTTCCTTGGCGTCGTTCTGGATCTTGGCCTGAACGGTCGATACCTCGAGTTCCTTGGTGAGCAGCTCACTGACCAGCTTCAACCGCTTCTCCGGATCGGTCTCCTCGAGAATCTGCTGGGATTCGGAAATCTTCAGCCGCAGGTTCGAGCCGACCAGATCGGCCAACCGGCCCGGATCTTCGATGTTGTTGATAATCATCATGAGATCGGCCGAGAGGATGCCGCGCAGCGACATGATTTTTTCGGTCTGCTCTCGCACCGCCCGCATCAAAGCCTCGACCTCGACCGTGATCTCCTTGACCTCCGGTTCCTCGATCACCTCGACCGAAACCTGATACGACGGCTCGGATCTGAGGACGGTCTTGATCCTGGCCTTCGACATCGCCTGCACCAGCACCTTGAGCCGCCCGTCCGGCAGCTTCAAGGTCCGCATGACCATGCAGACCATGCCCACCCGATACAGGTCGTCCTCAACCGGATTATCCTTGGTGGCATCCCTCTGGGTGACAAGCATCAGCAGTTTATTGGCCCCCAGGGCCTCGTTGACGGCTTCCACCGAACCGGGACGGCCAACAAACAGCGGGATGATCATATAATTGAAGATCACCACATCCCGAACCGCCATCATCGGCAGGACTTCCGGTATTTCCATGTCCTCATTATTGGAAAAATCGTCCATGCCTATGCTTAATGAATCATTAAATTCCACTCAATCCTCCTGCTGAACGCTGGACCCCGGGCGCCGGGCAATTGCCCGCGCCGCCTTAAACAACTCAGTACATTGTACCGTAATTTTCTCTCTATTCAAATAGATAGCTCACCAATCGGCGAAATGGCCGTAAAAGCCACGGAAATACTAAACATCCGAACAACTTAAGTCAAGCCGGGTTTCGTCCGCCCGCTTTCCCCCCTGCAGCTTTTTCCTTGAACTCTTTAACCATTTTTCTCATAGTGCCGTATTATTTTTTATTCCAGCTCTATTCTTTGGCACTCTTCCCCTTTACCAGGAGGACAACATGTTAACGGTGCAATCATTTTTTGATCTGGCGGATTTCCCCCATCGCGACTTTTTTGAACCCGGCGCCCATGTATGGCAACCGCTCAACGGGTTGAAGAAATATATGGACAATTGCCCCTATCCGGTTTTAGACCGCGCCTGTATCGGCGATGGCATCCCGCTCACCGGCCATGTCATTCTTTACGAAGGTAAAGCTTTTCCGGCGACGAATGCGCAAATCGTGTTCGGCGACGCGACCAAAGGCAAGCTGCAGGTGACGATGGACGGCCGGATGCTGGAAGGAGCGTCGGTGATCATGGCCGGAGCCGTTCTCATGGGCGACCGCATTGCTATCGGCCGGGGGGTGCTGGTCGAAACCGGAGCGATGATAAAATCCCCGGCGATAATCGGCGATATGAGCGAGGTCAGGCAGGGCGCGTATCTGCGCGGCTACTGCCTGGCGGGGATGAGATGCGTGCTCGGCCACACCACCGAGATCAAGCACTCGATCTTCTTAAACGACGCCAAAGCCGGCCACTTTGCCTATATCGGCGACTCGATCCTCGGCAACGACACCAATCTGGGCGCCGGCACAAAATTCGCCAATCTCCGCTTCCTGCCTGGCAACGTGACGATCTTCCATCAAGGCGGGCGACTCGACACCGGCCGTAAAAAAATCGGCGCCATTCTCGGCGACCAGTGCCAGACCGGCTGCAATTCGGTGACAAGCCCCGGCACGCTGCTCGGCAAAGGCGCAATCCTTATGCCCAACGCCACGGCCAAAAGCGGCTACCATGGGGAGAAAGCAGTACTCCGATAAGACTGCACGGTGCATAAATCGGCTAGATTGTTCATACCTGCTCCTCCTGCCACATGTCCTTGGTAAATCTGACACTGCGGTTGCGGCCCTCCTCCTTGGCGCGATAGAGCGCGACATCGGCAAACTTGATACAGCTCCAAAGCGTGCCGGTATCGGCCGGGAATTCGCTCACCCCGAGGCTGATGGTCTTTTGGATCACGCCATCCGGCAGTTTGATCTTGAGCTGCTGGATGTTCTCCCGGATCTTCTCGGCGATTTTGAGGCTCTCCCCCTCGCCCACATCGAGCAGGACGGCGAGAAACTCCTCGCCGCCGAAACGGATGACGATATCCGACTCGCGAATACTCTGCCGAATGATTTTCGATGTTTCCTTGAGGACGATATCGCCGGCATTGTGGCCGTAGGTATCGTTGACCTGCTTGAAGTAGTCGAGATCGCACATGATCAGTCCGATCGCCTTGCCCCTGCGCAGGACGCCGGCAACAATCTTTTCCGTGTACTCTTGCAGGTAACGTCTGTTCTTCAGGCCGGTGAGCGGATCGATCAACGCCGAATCCTTGAGCGAGCTCATGAGCCGCTTCGTCTCAATCACCGCAAGGGATTCGGCGATGTACTGTTCGGCCTTGAAGACCTTCGCCTCCATCGCCTTGAAACCGGCCGGGCCGTCGGGTGCGTCGAAGATGAATTGCACGACGGCAACCGGTGCACCGCCGACCACGATCGGCAGGCAGTAGTGGACCGACGCCTCCTGGCCCGTGAATTGCCGGCAAATCGCCGGAAATACGGTGGAGGTGATGGCATGGCCGGTCCGCTTGGCCTTGCAGAGATCGTTGTCGTCGAGGATCGCAAGGCTGCACAGCATCTCCTCCTGATCGAAGCTGCTCGGGTAAGTCAGCAGCATGGCGTTCTTGGCGTTGATTACCTGATAGATGAAACATCTGCCGATACCCAGATGTTGGGTAAAAATCTCGCCGAGCCGGCGGTACACCTCCTCCAGGCTGTCGTCCTCCTCGATGACCTTCTTGAAGACCGAAAGGCTGTTGATCGACTCCATCAGGCTGTTGAACTCCGACGACAGCAGGCCGATCTCGTCGATAGAGGTGATGGCGATACGCTTGGTCAGCGCAGCCTGACCCTTGCCGCCGGCGATATCCTGGAGTCCCTCGATCACCTTCTTGAGGGGGCGGGTGATACCGGTCCCGACCATAATTGCGAACGAAATGGTGAAAACCGTGAACACCATGGTTCCGGCCAGCATGAAGAAACGCAGGCGGTTGACGTCGCTGCGCACGTCGTTGACATAAATACCGCTGCCGATAACCCAGCCCCAGGGCTCGTATAGCCTGACGTAGGATATCTTCGGTACAGGTTTTTCCTCTCCGGGTTTCGGCCACATATAGTAGACAAAGCCGGCGCCGCGGCTCTTGCAGACCGTGACGAACTCCCGGAAAAGATACTTGCCGTTCGGATCCTTGTTGTCGGACAGATCGACACCTTCCAGCTCGGGTTTGATCGGATGCATGATCATGACCATATTCAAGTCGTTGATCCAGAAGTAATCATTATCCCGGTAGCGCAGGCTGCGTATCCTATCGGCCAGCTGCCGGCGGGCATCCTCGACGCTCAATTTGCCGTTTTTTATCAGGATTTCGTACTCCAAAAAGGCACTGAAGGCTACATCGACTACATTTTTCACCCCCTCCTTTTTCCCTTCCATCATCTTTTCTTCGACCCGGGGCATAAAATACGCCAGAATGGTCAGAATGATAAAACCGATACTGACGATCGAAATGGTGATAATCTTGGTAAGAATGTGCCATTCTTTGAATCTCGGCAATAACATGGTCCTCCCCCCCCGAAAAATCGTCTGCATATAACTCAATCCGCACCGCAAAACCGGAGACGACATCATCCGGCCAGCACTTCCCGCAACTTCGCCGCCAGAGTTTTTTCCATAAATGGTTTCTGAATGAAGTGGTCGTCCTCACCCAAGAGATTTATGCCGGAACGGTCACCCAATACGTAACCGGACATGAAGAGACACTTGAGTTTTGGGTAGATGGCGACGAGCTGGTTCGCCAGGTCCCGGCCATTCATCTCCGGCATGATCATGTCGGTGAGGAGCAGATCGATTGCCCCCGGATGTTTTTCGGCCAGAGCTATCGCCTGGTTCGGGGTATTCGCCGTCAGGACCTGGTAGCCCTGCTTTTCCAGGGTTACACGGCAAAGCCTGAGGATTGCCTCCTCATCCTCGACCACCAGGACCTTTTCGCCCTGACCGAGTTGTATCTGTATCCCGCGCTCCCTTTCGTCTTCCGCCGTGCCGGCTTTTGCGGCATAGACCGGCAGATAGATCTTGAAGGCGGTACCCCTGCCCGGCTCGCTGAAGACATCGATGTAGCCGCCGCTCTGCTTGACGATGCCGTAGACGGTGGCCAGCCCCAGACCGGTGCCCCGGCCCACCTCCTTGGTGGTGAAAAAGGGCTCGAAGATCCTGTCGAGGACCTCCTTTTCTATGCCGCACCCATCGTCACTGAAGGCGATGAGCACATATTTCCCCGGAACCGCCCCGACATGCCGGGCGCAATAGTCGGCATCCAAGTCTGTCATCGACGTCTCGATGACGATATTGCCTACCCCAATGATGGCATCGCGGGCATTGACGCAGAGATTGGCGAGAATCTGATCCAGCTGGGTGGGGTCCGACATGATTGCCTGCAGATTGCGACCGGGCTGCCAGGTGAGGTTGATGTCCTCGCCGATCAGCCGGCGGAACATTTTCAGCATGCTCTCGATGGTCTCGTTGAGATCGAGAACCCTGGGCACGGCCGTCTGTTTTCGGGCAAAGGCCAGAAGCTGCCGGGTGATGTTCGCGGAACGGACTCCGGCTTTCAGAATTTCTTTGAGGTCATCATACCGGTCATCGTCCGGGTCGGTCTTTTCCAGGGCCAGTTCGGCATAGCCTAAGATGACGCTGAGCATGTTGTTGTAGTCGTGGGCCACGCCGCCGGCCAGACAGCCGATCGATTCCATTCGCTGGGCATGGAAAAACTGCTCCTCCATTTTTTTATGTTCGGTGATGTCGCGCTTCAGTTCGATGACCTTGGTCACCCCATGCCGTTCGTCGAACAGCGGCACGGTCCGGATATCCCAGATCCGGCCGTCGGACCTGACGACGACTTGATTGTTGGGGACGTCGGAATTGAAACATTCGATAACCGGGCAGGGGTCGCAGGGGCTTGGTAGTTGGTACCAGACCTCATGGCAGGATCGGCCGACCATTTTTACCATTTCCTTTCCGCATTTTTCTTCGGAGGCCTTGTTGGCCCAGAGCACTTTCAACTCCCGGTCGAGGAGCATCAGGCTGTCGGGGATGGCGTCGAGCAGGCCGTTGAACTCCTGGGACAGGATGCGGTAGCGCTCGGCGCTCTCGGAGATCTGCCTGTTGGCTGTCTCCAGGCCGAGGACCTGCTTGTCCAGGCTGTCCACATACCGGCGGATCTCGATGGCCGAGGCGGTCATGTTGGCGAAGATCCGGAGGGCGTCGATAAATTGGTCGGTAAAAAAGCCCTTCTCTTTGGTGAACAGATGCATCACTCCGAGCATGTCGCCCCTCATGCCGATAAGGGGTATGCCGACAGCCGACCGGAAGCCGAATTGCAGCGAGACATCCCGCCAGGCGGGGTGTCTGCCGTGCGCCTCGATGTCGTTGATGATCCAGCACGATCCTTGATCCATAATCAGCAGGGACTCATCGGGATAGTTGAGATTTTCGGCATCCGTTTTTTCCAGCGATACGAACGAAAGATTGGTGGGATCTTCCAAATCGGTGAGAATTCCCCAGGAGAACTGGATCTGCTGCTGGGTGAACTCCCCGATGCTATCTCCGGAAACAGGCAAGAATTCAGGGTCCCCGTTCGGCACAAGTCCCAGCCAGACGAGGTTTGTCCCGAAGGTTTCGATTGCCAGCCGGCACGCCGTGTCGTAGATATTCTCCTCCGAGTTGAATATATTGAGGACCAGCGATGCATCCAATATCTTCTTGAGAAACCTGTTATTCATAATCACCTCCGGGGCCGTGGGCCCGGCTCCGCTCTTTCGCTCAAGCGCCAGTAGCTGTCGATCGCCCTGACAACTTCGATAAAATCCTCATAGTCGATCGGCTTGATGATATATCCTGCAACGCCTTGTTCGAAACTCCCGACTTTATCCTGCAGCAAAGCCAATGCCTCGACGCCGTTGGCGGCGATATCGAGCCGGCCGGCAATCTTCAACTGACGGAATGCCCGCTTGACGGTCACCTGATCGACCGTATCGTCTTCGACCAGGAGGATCGGTTTTGTCGGTTTCATCTTTGGACCTTGTATTTTTTTGGCCATCTTCCCTATTTTTCATTTCCCCGGCAATATGCCGGGTTTTCCCGGTCCAATGCCAATTCCCATTGCATGGGGTTGTTGACGATATATTGGCGGGCGCGGGACAATTCATTTTCGTCCCTGATTACCCGTTCGTAGTAGTTTCTCTGCCACACCGGGGCACCGGCGCTGCCGCGCATGGCGTTGATGCGTTTAGTTACCACCGATTTGAACTGCGCCATTATGGCGCCTATCGAACCTGGTTGTGGCCCCTTGGGGGCGGCAAATGGGCGGTCCGCCGGGGTTAATGGGCGACCCGC
>CAYTVF010000068.1:0-18537 GCA_964441345.1 uncultured Desulfopila sp.
TATGTCAATCAGAAAAAAGCGGTCGCGGTCGACGATAAAAAATCCCTTGCCTTCAGCGACAAGGGTTTAAAACCTCTGTTAAAAGCCAACAGAAGAAAGGTCCATGTAACGGAAGCTAATGGATCCGGATTGGAATCCGCCTCGTACAAGAGCTATAACGTTCAGGATGGCGACACACTCTGGACAATTTCGCAAAAGTTCAGCGCCTCGACCTCCGATATCAAGAAATGGAATAATTTGAAAAACGACCTCATCCACCCCGGGAGTGTGCTCAAACTGAAAAAAGGTTAATCCACAAAAAACCTTCCCTGCCAAGAAAAGTTCCATTTTTTTGCCAAATCCGCATGACAACATCGCAGATGATGTCTACTTTGATGCAGTCCGGCTGGTCCGGCCTGAGCCTCAAGTATCGTTTTCGCCTGCACGAAGAAACTGCCCTTGCAGCTATTGCATCTTAAGAACTCAAAGCGAGGGGGGAATCCCATGACTTCAATGACCACTACAACTTTTCCTGCATTCAGCTATGGCAGCGATGTGCATGTGGTCCGGCATGAGGACAAGATTGTTGTTCTCGTGGGCACCGCTCATATTTCCCAGGAATCGGTCGACCTGGTCAAAACCGTCATTGAACAGGAGCAACCGGACTGTATCTGCCTTGAACTCGATGACAAAAGGTACCACGCCCTAACCCAAAAACAGCAATGGCAAGCCCTCAACCTCAAAACAATAATAAAGAATAAACAACTCTCCACCCTCCTGATCAGCCTGCTTATGGCTTCATATCAGAAAAGGCTTGGCGGACAGGTGGGAGTCACCCCCGGAGCTGAGCTGTTGATGGCCGATCAAATCGCAAAAGAGCTGCGGATTCCGGTCTCCCTTTGCGACCGGGATGTCCGAATTACTCTCCGGCGGGCGTGGAAATCCACATCGTTCCTGAAGAAAGGCTATCTCCTCGCCTCTCTTTTGACAAGCCTCTTTGACCAGAGTGTAATCTCTGAAGAAAAGCTCAGAGAGCTGAAGCAAAAGGACGTTCTCACTGAACTGATGGATGAAATGGGCGAAACGCTGCCTGATCTCAAGAGGGTGTTGATCGATGAACGAGACACCTATCTTGTCGAAAAGATAAAATCTTCCCCCGGCAAAAGAATTGTGGCCGTGGTTGGTGCCGGCCATCTGGCGGGGATGATAAAAAAATTTGGTACAGACAATAAACAGAATTTAGCCGAGATTACCGCTATTCCCCCGATGAGTCCGGTCTATAAGATCTGCGGCTGGTCCATTCCCCTGCTCATCATCGGCTCGCTTGTGCTGATCGGTGTGCAAAAAGGGGCCGCGGTCGCGGGAGCAAACCTCCTCTATTGGATTTTAGCTACTGGGATCCCCGCCGCAATCGGCGCTCTGTTGTCCTTTGCCCATCCCCTGACAACGCTCAGCGCGTTTGCCGCCGCGCCGATAACCACCCTGAGCCCTGTTATTGGTGCCGGCTACGTTACCGCTTTTGTGCAAATAATGGCTTGCCCCCCGTTTGTGAAAGAATTTGAAATTGCCGGTGACGATATCGGTACATTTACGGGATGGTGGAAAAACCGTCTGCTGCGAGTGTTTCTGGTTTTTTTCCTCACCGGTATCGGCGCCGCAATTGGTACCTGGGTAGGCGGCTATGAGATCTTCAGCAACCTGTTTGGCTGATTTTTACAATAAATAAAATATTTAAAACCATACAATGAGGACAGAGTAGAATGACAGAAAACAGTCTGCAACCGGCTTCGATTTTGACCACCCGGCAAAAGCAATTCCTCAAAGGACTTGCTCACCCGCTCAGCCCGTTAGTCCAGATCGGCAAGGAAGGCATGAGCCAAGGCATCGTCAACACGATCAATGCGGAATTATTAAACCACGAACTGATCAAGGTTAAAATCGGCAACAACAGCGGCCTGGAAAAGCACACCACCTCGCAGGAAGCAGCAGAACTGACCGGAAGCATCCTGGTGCAGTTGATCGGCAAAACATTTGTTCTCTACAAATCCAACCCTGAAAAGCCCAAGGATAAACGAATCATCCTGCCCAAAAAATCTAAATCTGCATAAGCGGCATGGCCATATCCTGTCCCGCGATCAAAAGAGATGTATCCCCCCAGTCGGGCACCGACCGGAGCGCGGCAGTTCTGGCGAGATCGGGTCTATTATTGGTTTCGCTGAGATGGGCAAGTACGGCGAAACGAAGCCGATCGCCAATGAGCCGGGCTAAAAACTCCGCCGCATCCTCGTTACACAGGTGCCCCCGGCTTGACCGGACACGCTGCTGCAACGGCAAAGGGTACGGTCCGTTTTTCAACATGTCAAGATTGTGATTGAACTCCAGAATCAGCCCGTCGCATCCGGCCAATCTGGTGGCCATCAGGTGGGATACCTGCCCGGTATCGGTACAGCAGCCGACGCTTGACTTGCCATCGCTGACCACGAATCCCACCGGATCCACGGTATCGTGGGAGATTCGAAAAGAACGAACCTGCAGGTCGTCGATCTGCAGGAGGTCGCCGGTTTCGAATTCCTTCCTGGCATGAAGCTTGCCAAATTTTTTCTCCCCGCCGGCAAAGGTGCCCGAATTGGCATAGATTGGAATCCCGTAGCGACGGGACACGACTCCCGCCCCGCAGATATGATCATCATGTTCATGGGTGATGCACAGGGCGCGGATATCGGCGAGGTCCCGGCCGATTGATTGCAAGCGGGCCTGGATCTCTTTGCCGGAAAAACCGGCGTCAATTAAAATGGCGGTATTGCCGCTCTCGATAAAGACCGAGTTCCCCCGGCTGCCACTGCCAAGTATGGTAAAATGCATTATTTTTTCTATTTTTATTTCCCGGTGTGGCCGAAACCTCCGTCAGCCCGCGCTGTCTTATCCAGAACGGCAACCACCTGTAGTTGGGCCCTTGTGACCGGCGCCAGTACCAGCTGGGCAATGCGGTCTCCCCGGCTGATGGTATACGGCTCGCGGCCGAGATTGATTAAGGCAATCTTCACCTCACCGCGATAATCGGCATCGACGGTGCCCGGACTATTGAGGATGGTCACTCCATATTTTACGGCAAGGCCGCTGCGCGGTCTTACCTGCAGTTCGTATCCCCGGGGTAATGACACAGAGAAGCCGGTGGGCACCAGAACCCGTTCGCCCGGGGCGATAACAAGATCCCCGGCCACCGCGGCCTCCACATCCATACCTGCGGCTCCGGCGGTTTCGTAGGAGGGCAGATTTACATCGCGTTCCACTGCCGAAACACACCAGCATATCTTGATTACCTTCTCATCCATAAAAGCATCCAGGTATTTGCAGGGCTATCCACCAATGGCCCCTTATTACAATAAATTACAAAACAACAATACAAAAAAAGCCGACTTCCCGCAGGAAGTCGGCTTAACCAACACAAGAGACCGGTTCGAGATTATCCCTCGAGCAGCGCCTTGCGGCTCAAACGAATCCTGCCGCGATTGTCAACATCCAGCACTTTCACCTCGATTTCGTCACCTTCCTGGACCACGTCGGTTACCTTGGCGACACGCTTCACATCGAGTTCGGAAATGTGCACCAGGCCGTCGGTGCCCGGGAGGATTTCGACAAAGGCACCAAAATCTTTGATGGTCTTTACCTTGCCCTTGTAAATTGCCCCGACCACGGCTTCAGCGGTAATGGCCTTCACCTTGGCGACGAGGGCCTCGGCAAGATCACCGCTCAAGGCAAACATTTTCACCAGCCCGGAGTCGTCTACCTCGATCTTTGCATCGAATTCCGCCGACAATTCCTTGATAATCTTTCCGCCCGGGCCGATCAGATCGCGAATCTTATCCGGATTGATTTTAATGACCATGAACTTCGGTGCATGTTCGGCTACCTCGGAACGGGAAACAGCAATACTCTTCTTCATTTCCGCCAGGATGTGCACCCTGCCTTCCTTGGCCTGGGAAAGAGCCTTGCCCATGATCTGCCGGTCAACGCCGGCGATCTTGATGTCCATCTGCAGCGAGGTGATGCCGGCACTTGTACCTACCACCTTGAAGTCCATATCGCCGAGATGATCTTCGTCACCGAGGATGTCGGAGAGAATGACCACCTTTTCCCCTTCCTTGATCAGTCCCATGGCAATACCGGAAACCGGGCTCTTCAACGGCACCCCGGCATCCATCATGGCCATGCTCCCGCCGCATACCGTGGCCATCGAGGATGAGCCGTTCGATTCGAGCACCTCCGAGACGACCCGGATCGAATACGGGAAATCCTCTTCCGCCGGCAGTACCGCTTCGAGTCCTCTGGTGGCCAGGTTCCCGTGGCCGATATCACGTCGCGACGGCCCGCGCAGGCCTCGAACTTCACCAACGCAGTAAGGAGGGAAATTATAATGCAGCATAAAGCGGTTGGTCTCTTCCCCATACAGGGTTTCCACCCGCTGTTTGTCACGCTCGCTGCCTAAAGTGGTCGAGACCAGTGCCTGGGTCTCGCCGCGGGTGAACAGCGAGGAACCGTGGGTCCGGGGAAGATATCCGATCTCACAGGTTATGTCTCTGATTTCATTCGGTTTTCTTCCGCCGATCCTAATTTCTTCATTGACAATCTTGCTGCGCATGAAGGACTTCTTGAAGGAAGAAAGAAGTTCTTTGATTTCCGCGCTTCGCGTCCCATCGGAATCAAGAGCGGCGACAACATCCTGCTTCAGCGTGTCATAAACACTGCTCCGCTCGAGTTTATCGGCGGTGTTGAAAACCTTATCCATCCCGGCTGCGGCAATCTCCCGGACCTTGGTCATCAGGGCGGCATCTACCTGCACCTCCGCGACCTGGCGCTTGGTTTTTCCGGACGATTTCTGCAGCTCTTCCTGCAAATCGATGAGAGGCTGCAGATTGTCAAACGCATAAAAAATGCCGGCAAGGACCTCTTCCTCACTCAGCTCATCGGCCTTTCCTTCCACCATGACAACGGCATTGCGGGTGCAGGCGACGACAATATCCATCGCCGATGTTTTGAGTTCGGAAATCGTCGGGTTCAGCACATATTTCCCGTCAATATAGCCAACTCGACCGCCGGCCACGGGGCCATTGAACGGGATATCGGAAATCATCAAAGCACATGATGCGCCGGTCAGGGCAAGCATGTCCGGATGACTGTTTTGATCGGCGGAAAGAACCGTGGCGATAACTTGTGTTTCAGAACTATAGCCGCTGGCAAACAACGGTCTCATCGGACGATCGATAATTCTGCAGGTCAACACTTCATTCTCGCTCGGCCGTCCGATTTCGCGGCGAAAATAATTACCGGGAATCCTCCCGACCGAGGCAAGTTTTTCCTGATATTCGATGGTCAGGGGAAGAAACCCCATGTCCGGTTTATTTTCCGTGGAACTGACGGCGGTAACCAGCACCATGGTATCACCCGATCGCATTACCACCGATCCGGATGCCTGTTTGGCAATTTTTCCTGTTTCGATGGATATGATCTTTCCACCGATTTCTGCTTCAACTCTTTTCAACATGATTTCTCCAGATGTGTGTAGCATCAGGGAAAGGCGCAGTACCTCTAGATTCGACTGGATTATCCACCAGCCCCGTATGCTCTCTTTTTTCGGAATTCCTTAAACAACAAAAACCTCAAACAGTTCCTAAACCTTAGAACTGTTTGAGGCGATAAAACGGTACCAGGCCCGAACCAACATGCGATCCAGCCGACTACATGATCTTTACTTACGGAGGTTGAGCTCCTTGAGCATCACGCGGTATTTCTCGATGTTTTTCTTTTTCAGATAGTCAAGCAGGCTGCGACGCTGCCCGACCAGCTTCAAAAGACCCTGCCTGGAGTGATGATCTTTGGCATGCACTTTGAAATGCTCGGTAAGATATTCAATTCGATCGGTGAGAAGGGCAATCTGCACTTCCGATGACCCGGTATCGGTTGGATGGATCTTAAACTTCTCAATAATTTCATTTTTCTTTACAGCTGACTGTGCCACGACAATCCTCCTGGATATGTATAATAAATGGAGATAATAGTTAGATTCAATACATGCGACTCTCTGCCCTTGATTGCCAAGGGTTTTTGGGCTTTGGTACTTCGACTTCAACAACATGCGGGCCGCGAAATTGGTGGCGAACCTGGCAGACCGCTAGATACTTTTTCAAAACAACACCGTCAAGGACACACTAGCCAACTCCAGCGATTATTGCAAGAGTTTACATACTTCCTCGACAGATATCATCTTGCTCATGCAGTGATCCCACGCTGCGCCGTCACTCAGTTCATCCCAACTCAAACCTTCAGCAACGGTAAAGCTGCCGCTCCTGATCCGCCGCAATTGCACAAGATGGGCTCCACAGCCTAATTCCCGTCCGATATCGGCGGCCAGGGTTCGTATATAGGTGCCTTTGCTGCAGACCACCCGGATGCCAAGCGAGGCTTCTTCACCGGAGAGCGGATGATCGCCGTCCGTTCGCACGAGTTGCCGTATGTCCACCTCGCGGGCTTCTTTGGCGATCTCTATCCCCTTTCGTGCATAGTAGTAGAGCGGTTTCCCCTTATGTTTCAACGCCGAATAAGCGGGGGGGACCTGCAGCAACCTGCCGCGAAAGCGACCGAGACACTCTTCGATCATTGCGGCGGAGAGTGGTCCGACAGACCTTCGGGCAGTGACCGCACCCTCGGTATCGTACGTCGCCGTCTCCACCCCGAGTCTCAACGTCGCCAGATACTCTTTTTCCCCCTCCATGAATCGGGAGATTATTCTGGTCGCCGGACGCCCGGCGCAAACGATAAGCAAGCCGGTTGCAAACGGATCGAGAGTACCGGCGTGGCCGACCTTTTTCATCCGCAGAATTCTGCGTATCCTGCTCACCACCCCGAATGACGTGATATCGGGAGGTTTATCGATAAGAAAAACACCGGCCGCAAACGTGGTTTCGCTGGAACCCGGCACAAGCTGATCAACCTGCTGCAAATGTCTTGCCCTTTTAACTTATTGTTTTTTTAAGCTTTTTAGTTTTTTAGTTTAAAGCCTTACGGAGCGCCGCCCGCAATTCGTGCGACACCTGTTCGAGTGTTTTTCCCTGGCAACGGAAGCCCGCCGCATTTCGGTGCCCGCCACCCTCGAACTGCTTGGCTACCGCGGCAACATCGCATTCACCCTTTGCCCGCAGGCTGACGTTGACATGACCGTCATTCGATTCCTTGACCAGGACTGCAACCTTGACCGATCGCAAGGATCGGGGGAGATCGATGAAACCTTCGACATCATGAAGGGATGCCCCGCTTTCATTCAACATCTCCTCGGATACATGCATGAAGGCAATTTTATCGGATTCGTAGAGGGTAATGGTTGAAAGCACCATTTCCATGAGTTTCAGCCGTTCCTGGCTGGAATTATCGTAAAGGTGAGTGCCCACTTCCTCCGGCCGAACTCCTTTTTCCAGAAGCTCGGCGGCGATATGCATGGTTCGAGGCTTTGTACACTCGTAGCGAAATGAACCGGTATCGGTACAAATGGCTACATAGAGGTTATAGGCGCATTCATAGCTTATCGGGACATTCAAGGCCAGCGCCAGTTCATACAGCATCTCACCGGTTGAGGAACGGCGTGGATCAACCCAGCTTATCGTGCCGAATTGTCGATGGGACCGATGGTGATCGATAACGAGAAGAGGCTGAATTTCAAGAAATTCCCGTTTCGTTTTACCGAGGCGTTCTTCATCGCCGCAATCCAGGGCGATCACGACAATATCCCCTTCCGCTCCGGCGACAAAATCATGGTATTGGTCAAGGCTGGTGCTGGCCTTCGCAGTGTTGGGAAGAAAATCGTAGAGATGGGAGACCGGTTCCTCCAGAAAGCAGAACACCTTTTTGCCTAAGCTTTCGAGAATCGTCGAGAATCCGAAGAGAGATCCCAGGGCATCTCCATCCGGATGTGAATGGGTGACCAACACCACATTCCCGGTTTCATGAATTACCTGAAGCATCCTCTCAGGAATTTTCATTACGGGACTTTCGTTCATTGGCGATTTCCTGAAAAATCTCTTCCAGCTCCGCGACCTTACCCACTACAGCATCATATCGAAACTGGAGCTCGGGTGTAAAGCGCAGACCGAGGGTGCGGGCGATATGACTGCGCATAAAGCCTTTGGCCCGCACCAAACCTTCTTCAGCCGCTTTAGCCGCCTTCTCATCGCCAAGGACGGTAAAGAAGATCCGCGCCACACTGATATCGTCGTTAACATCCACCCGCGAGATACTGAGGTTCTGCAGGCGAGGGTCCTGCACCTTGCTGATAATCAGCATCGACAGCTCATTCCGTATCGCTTCGGCTACCCTGGATGAGCGTTTCTGTTCTTTTTTCCCACCGATCCCGATGGAGTCCAGTGTCTTTTTGGGATCCCAACTTGCCACAACAATCTTCCTTATTCGAGGGTTGCTTCGACTTCATTCATAATGAAGGCTTCGAGATGATCGCCAAGTTTGATATCGTTGAATTTCTCCACTCCGATACCGCACTCGAACCCAAGAAGCACTTCTTTCACATCGTCCTTGAATCTCCTGAGCGATGCAATCTTGCCGGTATATATGACCACGCCATCGCGCAAGACCCGCACTCTGGCAGTTCTGAGAATCTTGCCTTCGATGACGGAGCACCCGGCGATCGTCCCAATCTTCGGGACATTGAAGATCTCGCGAACCTCGGCGATGCCGACAACCTGCTCCTCGTAGGTCGGTTCAAGCATGCCGACCATGGCTTTGCGAATATCGTCAAGGGCGTGATAAATAACATCATAGGAACGGACATCGACGTTTTCCTTGACCGCCAGTTCCTTGACCTTGACCGTCGGCCTGACATTGAAGCCGATAATTATGGCATCCGACGCTGAAGCGAGGAGGATATCCGACTCGGTGATGGTGCCGGTCCCTTCATGGAGAATCCTGACCTTGATATCCTTGGTGGATAAGTCTTCGGCGGCCTTGACAAAAGCCTCGAGGGTTCCCTGCACGTCGGCCCGGAGCACGACCCGAAGTTCCTGGACCTCACCTTCGTTCATCTGTTCGAACAATTTATCCAGCGAAATCTTAGTGGTTGCCCCCAACTCGTTTTCTCGGGCCTTGAGCGCGCGGACCTGGGAAACACTCCTGGCCATCTTCTCATCGGTTACCACGACAAATTCATCGCCGGCACTCGGTACCCCGGAAAGTCCCTGAACCTCGACCGGAATTGCCGGACCTGCCTCCTTGATCTTGCGCCCTTTGTCATCGAGCATGGATCTGACTTTGCCATTGAACTGGCCGACGACAAAATAATCGCCAAGCTGCAGAGTACCTTCCTGGATCAGAACCGTGGCAACAGGCCCCCTGCCCTTATGGAGCTGAGCCTCGATTACCCTGCCGCGGGCTTTACGACTGACATCCGCCCGCAGTTCGAGCATCTCCGCCAGAATCTGGATGGATTCCATGAGATTATCGATCCCTACGTTCTTTTTGGCGGAAGTCTCGCAATACATCGTCTCGCCGCCCCAATCTTCGGGCATCAGATTGAGCTCCGAGAGTTCCCGTTTGACCCGGTCGACATCGGCGTTTTCCTTGTCGATCTTGTTGACCGCGACGATAATCGGCACATTGGCGGCCTGAGCGTGGTTGATGGCCTCACGGGTCTGATCCATGACGCCGTCGTCGGCCGCAACAACCAGAATGACGATGTCGGTTACCTGCGCTCCGCGAGAGCGCATTTCGGTGAAGGCGGCGTGGCCCGGGGTATCGACGAAGGTAACATCGCCGGCGCTTGACCGCACATGATAGGCGCCGATGTGCTGGGTAATTCCGCCGGCCTCGCCCAAGGCCACGTCGGTTTTACGGATTGCATCGAGAATCGAGGTCTTGCCGTGATCGACATGGCCCATAACCGTAACCACGGGGGAACGGTGCTGTTTCTCCCCGCCCTGCTCAGCCTCCTGCAGGAGCTGTACCCCTATTTCCTCGGTGATTCCCTGCTCGACCTCGTAACCGAAATCGGCGGCAATGAGCATTGCCGATTCCGTATCGATCGGCTGGTTGATGGTTGCCATAACCCCAAGACCCATCAATTTGGCAATCACTTCGCTGGCCTTTATTTTCATCCGCTGGGCCAATTCGCCGACACTGATCGTATCGAAAACCTTAAATCGTTTTTTGCTGGCCTTCATTTCCGCGGCAGCGGGCACCACTTTCGGCATTTTCCGGCCACGTTTGCCGCGTCGTCCGCCGCCGTCACGATCCTGGTAATCCTGGGCAAAATGGGTAAACTTGACATTCTTCTGTCCTTTCTTCCCGCCCCGCCGGAATTCAGCTTCTTTGACGTCATCCAGTTCGACGCCTTTTTTGACTTTTTTCTTGGCCTTCGTCGCTTCTTCAGCTGAAGCGACTACCGTCTCCGCCTGCTTTGCCGGAGCCGGCCGCCTCTGGGGAACCGGTTTACCGCCGACCTTTTTCTTGGGATAGGTCGAAGGAGTATCGTCAACCACGGGCAACTCGATGGTCCTTACAACTCTTGCCATTGCCTTACGCGGCGCCGGTTTCTTGTCCCTTTTATCTCGCTTGTCAAACCTGCCCGCGCCCAGATCCTGGCCGCTCGCTCCTTTGGCCGGAGCTGGTGCGAATTCTGTTTTGACGGGGAAAGAGTGAGCGGGCTTTTCTTCATCGAGACCACCGGTTGCGGCGGAAGCGGGCGCTTCAATCACCTCTTTCATTTGCGGAACTTCAGGCGAAAGTGCAGGTATCGCCGGGCTCTCATCGCCAATCGCCCGGGTCTCCGGCTCACTGGCCTGGCCGGCAGCAGCATCGACGGAAGGCGCCCGATCGACTTTTTCTTCCTGAACCTGAACGGGTTGCAAGGGTGACGCAGGTTTGACCTCCTCGGCAGCGACAGGGACGGCGCCCGAAACCTCATCCGACTTCGCAGCTGCAGTCTCGGCAGGATGTTCCTGCTCTACGGTTTCCTCCGGAGCCTCATCCACCGCGGCCGCCCGGCGTCTGATCACCGTGGTTCTGCGCCGTATCACCGTCGGCCGGTCATGATCGCTGCCAATACGTTTTTCCACACGTTCAGTATTGCCCGATTTCAGAACCGTATTTCGGATTTTTTCAGCTGTTTCGTCATCGATCGTCGAACTGTGCCCTTTGATCTCAAAGCCCATTTCAACCAGTCTGTCGGTCAATGCTTTGCTGCTCATGCCGGTCTCTTTGGCCAGCTCATACACCCTGATTCTGCTCATCCCTTACTCCCGTATTGCATCGCAACAGTCATTGCATCCATCAAGTAATTATATATCTGAATCAACAATTGATGAATAATTTTAAATCTTTTTTTTAAAGACGAAACAATCTTTTCCATTTTCTTTCCTGCAGAAGAAAGAGCCGATGGCATTTATCCTCCTGACAGCAGTACGCCCCTCTTCCCGAGAGAGACTGCCGGACATCCAGCGTCGGCACCTTGTCCCGCCAAACGAAACGATGAAGTTCCTGTTTAGCCCTCTTTCTTCCACAGACGGTGCAGGTACGGAAAATCACAGCCATTTTCGCAATCATTGTCCCTATAGGATTGCAGATGCCTTCTACTCCCGCACTTCTTCATCTCCGGCAGCAACATCGCCCTCTTCATTCCCGGAAGATTCCTCGGCGACCGCTGGCTCAGGTGAAGAAATCAGCGTAACACCATTGTCGGCAGCCGCAGGCTCCGGTCCCTGGAAAGGATTCGCGAAAGGATTCACGAAAGGATTCGCCTTTGCTTCCGCGATGAGCTTCTCCGCAAATACCTCATCGATCGAACGTATGACCATCAGATCGGCCACGCTTTTTCCCGCGACAACACCGGAGGAAGTCATGCCTTTACCAAAGAGCTGATCGGCCAGCGATTCATCAACCCCTTTGAGTCCCAGCAGGGACTGATAGCCGGGATCGGACAAATTGGCATAGCGCTGTTCACTCTTCACATCGATCCGCCAGCCGATGAGCTTCGAGGCAAGCCTGACATTCTGCCCCTGCCTGCCGATTGCCAAAGAGAGCTGATCGTTCGGCACTACCACCAGTAACGACCGGGCATCTTCGTCGGCCATGACCATACTGACATGGGCAGGAGCCAGGGCATTATAGACATATTTGGCCGGATCGGGGCTCCAGGTGACAATATCGATCCGCTCGCCCTGGAGTTCCTGCACGACATTCTGCACCCTGGACCCCTTCATCCCGACACATGCGCCTACCGGATCGACATCGCTCTCGGAGGAACTGACCGCGATTTTGGCACGAAAGCCGGGTTCCCGGCTGACTCCCATCACCCGGACAATTCCTTCAGCCATTTCCGGCACTTCCAGCTGAAACAGCTTGGCCAGGAACTCATCGCAGGTTCTCGACAGAATGAGCTGGGAATCACGGCTGGTCTGCCGCACTTCCTTGAGGTAGGCCCTGATACGGTCACCCTGTTTAAAAGAACGTTTGGCGATCTGCTGATCCTTGGGCAGGATGGCATCGGTCCGGCCGAGATTGATGATCATGTTGCCCCGCTCAAAGCGCTGGACGATGCCGCTTACCACCTCGCCGATACGGTCCTTGAACATGTCGTAAATGACTTCTTTTTCCGCATCCTTCATTTTATGGATGATGACCTGCTTGGCGGATTGCGCGGCGATCCTGCCGAGATCGCTGATATCCTCCATCTTCTCGCCCAGGTCGTCGCCCAGCTGGACATCGGGGTCGAGCTTCTGGGCATCGACTAAGGAAATTTCCGTCTGTTCGTCCTCGGCCTCTTCCACCACGGTCCTGAATTGAAAGACCTCTACTTCGCCATACTCTTCATTGTATCGAACCTCGATCTCCCGGCGACTCCCGAATTTTTTTCTGGCAGCGGACTGGACGGCCTCTTCGATGGCCTCTATCAGCAATGTTTTATCAAAACCACGATCCCTGCTGATCTGGTCGATTATACGTTTCAGATCTGATAGCATTCTCTTACCCCGTCTTTAAGACTTTCAGCTCCGCCATGCGGAGAAATTTGCATTGTTCAAACAACCACGGGCCGTCCGGCTCAGATGGTCAACCTGGCTTTATTGATCATCTCGAAGGTAAACTGTACGGAACTCCCGTCAGCCAGCTTGAGATATATAGAGTCATCTTCAACTTTTTCGATAATGCCTTCCAATACTTTCAAGCCGTCAATCGCTTCGTGAACTTTCACTTTGGCATTTTTCCCGCAAAAACGGATAAAATCCTCTCTTGACCTGAGAGGCCTTTCCAGCCCCGGCGAGGATACCTCCAGATGATATGCATGATCGATGAAATCTTCCACATCCAGATAATGTCCCAGTTCACGACTCACAGCACTGCAATGATCCAGGCTTACCCCTGCATCGCAATCGATAAAAACGCGCAATACCCAGCCATGCCCTTCCCGGCGAAACTGGACATCGAACAGTTCAAGGTCCAGGGAAGGCAGAAGACTCCGCAGAAAATCCCGTATCCGATCGACAATCAATTCACTCATTTTAGCAACAAACCCTAAAGCCTGCGACCACCTGGCGCGACTTGCACCATCCCGCCGCAAAGGTGTCCGGCATGATATGCGGACATAAAAAAAAGCGGGCAAAGCCCACTTCCGAAAGTCGTCCTGCCACGAACCGCAACAGGAGATATACAACGGCAATCCGCCTGTCGAAAAAGCATCGTCAGCCAACGGCCGATGACTCTGCGCCTCCTGGAACCAACGGAAGAACAGTGCAAGCGAACATCCGCCCGACATTTTAACCACATACCGCAATGAATGTCAAGCCGGAAGTCTCGATTGCCCGTTAAGTAACCACAGAATCACCGTAACTTAGGAACTGTCACATATATATGAACGAAAAATCTCATTGACAAACGACGGATGTGTCTTTACTTAATCGACAGTTCCGAGTACCTTCCTGCTTTTGTCCGATTTGCGGCATCCTGCTTATTAACAGGCGTATCTACCTGTAATTGAACATATTTATAGAGAATTATAAAAACATTCTTTCATGACCGACAAAATACTTATCATAGCAGAAAAGCCGAGTGTCGCAAGCGATCTGGTAAAAGTCCTGCCGGGGAAATTCACAAAGGAAAAAACCTATTTCGAAGGGGATGACTATGTCGTTTCCTTCGCGATCGGCCATCTTGTTTCAATCTGTTACCCGGAAGAGATGGACCCGATTTACCAGAAATGGGACATGGACAATCTGCCGATTTTGCCCGAGACCTTCGCCCTCAAGGGCCTCGACGGCACCAAAAGTCAATTGAATGCCCTGCAGAAATTGATTCGCCGCAAGGATATCAAGGAGATAGTCAACGCCTGTGACGCCGGCCGGGAAGGTGAACTGATTTTCAAGTATATTATCAAGTTTGTCTGGAATACTTCCATCGCCCAAAAGACCTTTAAAAGGTTATGGCTGCAATCGATGACGGCCGATGCCATCAGGAAGGCATTCGCGTCCCTGCGCGACAACAGCGAAATGCTTCCCCTGGAGGATACCGCGCTGTGCCGGTCCGAATCCGACTGGCTGATCGGCATCAATGCCACCCGCGCCCTTACCGGCTACAATTCGCGGAAGGGCGGCTTTTTCCTGACCCCCTGCGGCAGGGTGCAGACCCCGACCCTTTCCCTGCTGGTGAAACGGGAGCGGACCCGCCTCGAGTTTATCCCGCGGCCCTACTGGAGCCTTCATGGTCATTTTCATTATCTCGGCGAGTCCTATGAGGGCAAGTGGATCGACCCGGCCTTCAGCAAGGATGAGTCGAAAACACGAGTAGCCGACCAGTATGATCGAGCCGACCGTCTGTGGAAAAAAGACGACGCCGATGCCATCATCGCCAAATGCACCGGCAAACCGGCGACCGTAGAAGAACAAAGCAAGAAAAACAGCCAGAACTCGCCGCAGCTTTTCGATCTCACCCTGCTGCAGCGGGAAGCAAACTCCCGCTTCGGCTTCTCGGCGAAAAATACCCTGTCCCTGGCTCAGGCCCTTTATGAACGGCACAAGGTCTTGACCTACCCGCGAACCGACAGCAAACACCTGCCCGAGGATTACCTGAATTCGGTCAAAGAAATCACCAGACACCAGACGGACTGGGAATTCGGGGCGTTCGCCCGGGAGTCGCTCACTAAGAATTATCTTCGCCTCGACAAGCGCATATTCAACAACAGCAAGATTTCCGACCATCATGCCATCATTCCCACGACGGTGCTGCCTTCCCGGCTCACCGAACCGGAAGCGAAAATCTATCGGATGGTCGTCCAGCGTTTTCTCGCGGTCTTTTTTCCTCCGGCCGTCTTCTTAAACACCAGGCGGCTTTCCCGAGTCGAGGACGAAACCTTTCTCACCGAAGGAAAAATTCTGCTTGAGGCCGGCTGGAAGGCTATTTACGGTTCCGCCGCTGATGACGACCAGGAGCGCACTCTTGCTCCCGTGCCTGCCGACACAAAGGTCAGCTGCCGGGAGATCACGGTCGAGGATCATGAAACCACACCTCCGCCGCGATACAACGAGGCCACCCTTTTATCGGCCATGGAAAATTCCGACAAACTGATCGAGGATGAGGATCTTGCCGATGCCATGAAGGAACGGGGCCTCGGCACCCCGGCCACCCGGGCGGCCATCATTGAAAAACTCATCAATGAAAAGTACGTCGTTCGGGAGGGCAAGGATCTTACCCCGACCGGCAAGGCTTTCGAATTGCTGGCCTTGCTCGAAGCCATGAAGATCGAAGTTCTGGCCTCCCCGGAATTGACCGGCGAATGGGAATACAAACTGAACCGAATGCTCAAAGGGGAGTTTACCCGAGCCCGGTTTATGGCCGAGATCCGCGCCATGACGCAAAACATCATCGATCGGGTAAAAAATTTTGAAACCGAGGAAGTCCGCGCCGAGGCACCTTTCAGCCCGGTCGATGGCGTCCGCTACTTTATGTCGCCCACCGCCTATGTCTCGGAAGACCAAAAAATTCAAATCCGAAAAATTATCGGTGGCCGCATGTTGTCCGCCGATGAGGTTGTCGCCCTGCTGAAGGGGCAGACCATCGGCCCGTTCAATGACTTCAGGTCGAAGAAAGGCAAATCTTTCACCGCATCGGTTCAGTTTGTCAATAAAAAGATCGAGTTCATTTTTGCCTCTTCAAACGCTGACTTCGATATCGATGCCATCAAGCAGGGCAAATCCCTGGGCCTGTCACCAATCGACCGAACCAGGGTATTCGCCACTCCGGGTGCATACATGTCCGAATCCGCTCTCGACGGCGACGAAAAACATGGATTAAAGATCGGCAGGGTCATTCTCTCCAGGGAACTTTCCGAACAACATGTCGAACAATTGCTCAGAGAAGGCAAGACGGAACTCATCACTGGGTTCATATCAAAGAAGAAAAGACCGTTTGACGCCTATCTGCTGCTGGCGAAAAATGGTACACTGAGTTTTGAATTTCCACCGCGGAAAACTAAGACGAAACAATAAGACAAAACAATAAAAAAATTGACAACACGACGATAAAAGAGAACAAAGAGTTATGAAATTAGTCAAAAAAGAATACCGCGACAAAAGCGGTCATGAACTTGCCCAGATCTGCGCCCGCGCCGCCCTCGATACCAAAGCCGAGGAGCTGGTTATCCTTGATTTGCGTGGACTCACATCCTTCACCGATTATTTCGTGATTATGAACGGCAAGTCCACTCGCCATGTTCAAGCCCTGGCCGAAGCCATCGAAGGCCAGGTGCGGTCCAAGCGCGTAACGGTGTCAAAAGCGGAGGGACTTACGGAAGGCATGTGGGTTCTTCTTGATTTTGATGATGTTGTTGTCCATATTTTCTATCATGAACAGCGGAAATTTTACAATCTGGAAGGTCTTTGGTCCGAGGCCAAGCGCGTTGCCGCGGAAGCTCTGTGACGGGAGCTGTACTCCAGGTAAGAATCTGTTGAACAATAAGAGAATAACCTGAGAAAAACCTAGGATTATGCAATACTTAAGCACCAGGGGGAAAATATCCCCCATTCCGTTCACCCAGGCAGTAATGATGGGGCTTGCCGAAGACGGCGGCCTTCTTCTTCCCCGCACCATTCCACGCATTGGCAGCGAGACCTTCGGCTCCTGGCAAAAGTTGAGCTATCCGGACCTCGCCTTCGAGGTTCTGTCCAGATTCGTCGATGATATCCCCAGCAGCGACCTGAAGGATATCATCAATCGTTCATATAAAACTTTCACGAAAGAAGAGGTTACCCCCCTCGTCCACCATGGCGACCTCCATATTCTCGAACTTTTCCATGGTCCGACGCTGGCCTTCAAGGACATCGCCCTGCAGTTTCTCGGCAATCTGTTCGAATACCTTCTCAACAGGGATCAATCGGTCCTGAACATTCTCGGCGCAACCTCCGGCGATACGGGGTCAGCCGCGATCTATGGAGTTCGCGGCAAAGAGCGAATCAATATTTTCATCCTGCACCCCTATCAACGGGTAAGCCCGGTGCAGGAAAAGCAGATGACCACGGTGCTCGACGCCAATGTCTTCAATATTGCCATCCGTGGATCATTTGACGACGGCCAGGCGATCGTCAAAAAGATTTTCAACGACCTTGAGTTCAAAACAAAGTACCGGCTGGGGGCGATCAACTCGATAAACTGGGCGCGGGTTCTGGCCCAGGTCGTCTACTACGTTCGCAGCTGCCTGCATGTTGCCGCCCACGAGAAGGATTCATCGGTTGACTTTGCCATCCCGACCGGCAATTTCGGCGATATCTTCGCCGGCTACATTGCCAAGAAGATGCTGCCGGCGGGTACCATCCGCCAGTTGATTCTGGCCACCAACGATAACGATATCCTGACGCGCTTCGTCACCAGGGGCGATTATTCCCTCGGCGAGGTGAAAATGACCTCCAGCCCCTCCATGGACATCCAGGCGGCCTCGAATTTCGAGCGTTACCTCTATTATCTGGTGGACAGCGATGCATCCCGGACCAGGGAACTGATGGACGAGTTCGGCAAAAACGGCAAAATCGATCTCGCAGGACACCAGGATCAGATACGTCGCGATTTTGTGGCGACCGCGGTGAACGGCAGTGAAGTGACCGAGACCATCGCCGCCTTTTACCGTGACCATGACTATATTCTCGATCCGCATACCGCGGTCGGAGTAAAGGCCGCGCAAAAGTTCAAGACGGTCGGGGTGCCGATGATCTGCCTGGCTACTGCCCACCCGGCTAAGTTCGGCGACACCGTTGCGGCTGCCATCGGCAGACCGCCCGAAGTTCCGGAGTCACTGGCCGGGATTATCGACAAACCGT
Organism: uncultured Desulfopila sp.; assembly: GCA_964441345.1. Lineage (GTDB taxonomy): Bacteria > Desulfobacterota > Desulfobulbia > Desulfobulbales > Desulfocapsaceae > Desulforhopalus_A. Next base: position 18,330 of record CAYTVF010000068.1, read on the forward strand.
CGCGGTGCGAAATCATGGATGCGGATAAAATTCAGATCCGTGATTTCCTCGCGGAAAAGGCTCTGAAAAGCTGACCCTTGACAAGATGAAGCGACTACTCTAATGTCTTCTGGGGCATGCAATCATATACCGGGACTTTCCAGTGAAGTCTCCCCAGTTTTACTACCGTATTTTCAATGAGGTAATGTATGTTTGGACTTGGAATGCC
>CAYTVF010000069.1:0-8829 GCA_964441345.1 uncultured Desulfopila sp.
ATCCTCCATGGTTTTGTATTGATGAAGAATCACTGGCATATTCTTGCCCAGACGCCTTTGGGGAACCTTGGCGAGTTCATGCGCCATTTCAACATCACCTACACCTCGCACTATAATCGTCGTCACAACCGTTCCGGCCATCTCTATCAGGGCAGGTACAAAAGTTTCCTTGTGGAGTTGGACTCGTATCTTTCCCAGGTATCACGATATATTCATCTCAATCCTATCAAGACTGCAGACATGAAACGGATGGCGATCGAGAAACAGCTCGACCACCTCTGGGAATACAACTGGAGCAGTTTGCCCGGTTATACAAATACGGCAAATCGGCTCGACTTTGTTCATTATGCGACGGTTCTTGCGGAACATGGTGGAGACAACCCAACCGGCATGCGAAGCTATAAAGAACAGATAGCAGAAGATCTGACGACCGGGGTCCCTATCAAAAAACAAATCGTCGGCCAGAGCATACTTGGCAGGGAAAAATTTGTGACCTGGGTAAGAGAAAAATTTCTTGAAATCAGAAAGGATAGAGAAAAACCCGGGGTTGGGAAAATACATCAATACCTGTCAAAAGAGGCTGTCCTGGCCGTTGTAGAAAAAGAAACCGGCCGCAAAGACCTCACCCGCTCAACCGGAACGGCCAGACAGATTGTCATGACGGCTCTCTACAATTATGCCGGGCTCAATAATCGGGAGATAGGAGAGCTGCTGAATGTCGATTACTCAACGGTAAGCCAAGGCAGGAAACGTCTGCGGGAAAAAGCTGAAAAAGACAGCGGCGTCGATTTGATCATAAGAAGCATAGATAGAACAATGTCAAATATAAAGATTTGACCCCTTCGCTGCAAAGGAGAAATATGAAAACATCGATAGGTGCTCTTGTCGTCTTCCTCTTCCTCTCGACCCAGTGTTTCGCCGGCAATTTCGAAGTCGCGAGCGTCGAAGCGGACATAATAAAACGCGACGGTGCAGGCAATTTCTGGGTAAGCCTGACGACAACTATCACCAATAACGGGACCAGTCCCAACGTGGAGGTGATGCTGAAGGCCCTCGATAAGGATAAGCGTACCCTGAAAAACGCGGCTATAACAGGCACAATCCCGCCCGGGGAAACCGATGAATTGATCGGTTCCGTTCTGGTTTCCGAAACCGAGTACAAGAAGATCAAAATGTGGATGGCTGCCGAGTAGTCGAAAAAATCAAAAATATTTGTTTCTTGTTATATGTTATACCATGCCAGTGTCCCGGCGGGCCTCGTCCGTCGCTTCCTGCTTGCGTTGACGCTCTGCGCCAAGGTTACTTGCCATTTCGCTTCCCCCAGGGATTGATCGTGTCGAAGAGCTTAAGGGGTGACTTGATGGTCCGTTCGGCCAGATTGTAAAGACTTGAGCCGACCGCGGAGGCTGACATGACCTCGACCCTGGGATCGCCCAGGACTCCGGTGATGCCGATCGGAATTGCGACCAGGCTGCCGCCCAGCAGGTAGTTGACGCCGGGGATGTATTTTACGATGGTATCGACGGTCTTGAACGGCGCGGCCAGCAATTGGCCATCGAGAGTCTTCTTTTCCAGATCTATTTCCCCGTAGCCTATCAGGTCGAGGGTCTCTCCATCCATAAAATATTTATGGATGAGCAGCTTGCCGTTTTGAAACTTACCCTGCAGCGTCATGGTCCTGTAGGCGAAGCCGGTGGAGTCGAGGTCCGGCAGTCTGCCCCTGACGATCTCGGTGAAATTGAGCACCTCCAGGGTCCTGGCCACCAATTTGTCCTGCTCGATCACACCGTTGCTGAGGGTCAACTGCACAGGGCCCTTCATGTTTTTAACCAGATCGTCCATCTTCCCCCTGGCGGTGATCTTACTGGCGAAATCGAGGCGGCCGGTTGCCCGGACCCGGCCCTCGGTCAGGCAGGTGTAGCTGGTGGCGACATCCAGTTTTTCCCCCTTCAGGGTCAAATCGAGGAAGAATTCATCCCCGGCAAAGGAGAACAGGCCCAGCGAGCTGATGCCGCACAATTTTGCTCCGGCAAGCCTGAAATCGGCCCGGTCGCGATCGAAGGAGACTGTCCCCGCGACAGGTTTCCAGGTAAGGTTCTTCCAGGTGAGTTCGGCGATATCGACATTCACCTGCGGACCGTCTGCGATCAGGGCGATCCGTTCAATGTGTATTGTATCGCCAGATGGCAGGAAAATCGGCAACTTCTCTCCGATCAGCTGTCCCGTGGCGGCGACCTCGGCCTGTCCGCTTTGCGGGACAGCGACGGTCAAATCCCCTTCCAGTCGACCGCTGTTGAATCGTGGATCGACGAAGACGGTTTGCAGGGTCTCATTCTGCAGTGTGCCGGCAAACCTGAAGTCGTGTCGATCCCGACTGAAGGCAAGAACCACGTCGGCATCGGAGTACCGATCCTTGATATGCAGCCGGTTGACCTGCAGTTGTCCCGGCCGATAGTCGATATCGGCGGTGATCCCAGGACCTTTCTCGATGGACACCAGCCCCTTGAATGAGGCGGTGGAGTCCGGCTGCCAGGCAACTTGCGCGTTGCCGATGCTGAGTGGTGCACGGATCGCATAGGACTTTGGCACCTTGAGTCTGTCCGAGAGCCACTTGACCGACTGCGGTCCCATGGTGCCGTCCAGCGACAGTTCGATCCGGCCAAGCCGCTTTGGAAAACCGTTGAGGCTGCCGGACAGGGTAAGTGCCGCATCCCGGCTGGAAGTCTTCAGTTCTGCGAAGGTCAGCCGCTGCGTATCGGCCTTAAAACCTCCGCTCGCCAAGGCGATGGTATTCGGGAAAAGCGGAGTATCGATTGAAAGGTCCTGCACGGTGCCGGTCGAGGCGAACTCCCACTCGGACGGCCGGTCGATCCTGCCTTCTAGATCCAAGGTCGACAATTCGAGCCGGCCGGTCATCCGTTTAACCCCCCGCAGCGTATCACGCAGTCCTTCCAGGGAGGCCAGCCAGGGGTAGAGTTCCGCCATGTCCAGATCGAACCGGCCGGAACGTATCGCGAGAGTAGGTTCCTTTTCCCACAGGAACCGGCAGGAGAGATCGGCAAACCGCGATTGCCCCAATGAGCCGCCCAGCTGGTCGAGATCGAGCTGTTTGTTGCCGAGGGTGAGCTGCCCCCCTGCGATTATGATCGGCACCGGCACCCCCTTCAGCGCACCCTCCCGGCCGGCAGATTCAGCCAGACGGGCCGACAGCCCGGTGGCCTGCAGGACACCCTTACTGATAACCACATCGCCCAGGGCCACCTCGGTCAGGTCGAGATCGATCCCGGGAATCGAAATCTTGCCATCCTGCAATTGCCCCTTGATCAGGATGTTGTTCAGGTTGCCGAGTTCAGCCGCGTTCTCGCCGTGGGAGGTGAAACTGAGCTGGGGTACCCGGCCACCGCGCAGGTAATCGAAGAGTATCTTGATGGGAGTGGTGTCGCCAGCGAGGGCCAGAGCGGTTCCGCGGATCGCATCGACATCGATGGCGGCGCCGGACAGGTTCAGCGTGATTGCCGGCGAGGTCGGGGCCAGGGTCAGGGCTCCGGTCAATTCAAGGGATGGTTCGGCGAGAGCCAGTCGTCCAAGGTTGACGATCGTCCTGCCGCCCGCCATTTCGACGCTGCCGCTCAGGCTGAGACCTTTCATTTCGACCAGCTTTTGTCTGCTCCGGCCAATCGCCAGTTGGGCGTTGTCGACCCGCAGGTCCAGGCCGGCGATCATCCGGCCAAACGGTGCCATAGCGGAAGCCAGACTCCTGCCCAGCCCGGCGAACGTATGGGCTTGCGCCGGGGTTTCATCCGGTCTTGCCTCGGCCAGTTCCAGGCTGAACTGCGGCGAGTCGATTTCCAGCCGGGCCAGGCGCAGATCGCCGCTCAGGAGTGGCAGGAGTCCCGGCGAGATACGCAGGGCTGCCACCGTGCCCTCCACCCGATCCGGAATGGTCAGGGAAAGCCGGCGCAGTTCGATGGACGGCCGGGGGAAACAGGAAAACTTAATCTCCCGGTAGTCGACCCGACCGCCGGTCCGTTCGGTCACCACGGCCTGGATTTTTTGTTTGACCGAGGCGAAATCGATGAGCCGCGGCACGATCAGCATCGCCGCCGCCATCAGGAGCAACAGTGTGGCGATACTGCCCAGCAACCAGATGCCGATACGCTTCATGGCGGGCATAACGATCTGTTTTGTTGTCGATCGGCCTGTTTCATGGGGTGCTTGATGCATGCCGCTGCGAGGTGGAATTTCGGGACAAACCGACATCTTACAAGCCAAGAGCCATCAGCGTCGCCTGATCGAGCTCGCCGGAATCGCTTATTCCCTTCATCTGCTGGAACTCGATGAGAGCCGAACGGGTTCTTACCCCGATCTTGCCGTCAACCGGACCGGGGTTGTAACCGGCATCGGCCAGGGCCTGCTGCGCTTTTTTAACCGCTTTGCCGGGGGCCTTGCTCACCTGCGGGGTTTGCGGGGCCTGCCGGGCAAGGGCCTGTTCTTCCGGCCGCACCTTTTCCTCGTCTACCTCAACGGGTCCCCGCGGCGCCGGACAAGTCCCCAGGGCAATGTAATAATCCGGAAACAAGGCGTCGCACTGGTTTGCCTTCCGATAGAGATTCTTGCATATCTTCCGGAACAGATCCTGCCGCAAATACGCCGCAAACCAGTCGACGCTGCGTTCCTGCTTATATATTGCAAATTTTTCCATCAGCAGACCGGCGTGAATCCCGACACTGGTCTTTTCCGGCGACAGCGCAAGGAGATGAACGGAATACCTTACCTTGTAGGGCCAGTCGAAGGGTGCGGTTGCAGACACGGTCAGGATCTTTTTGTCGACCGTGGTATAATCCGTGACAATCAAGCCGCTTTGCTGGTCGAGTGTCGCTATCCGGTTGTCCTCGGCGATCGCCGCCACGATTTTCTCCCAGGCTTTGTTGTAGGGTACGGCAAACGTATGCTCGGTGGGCGCCGTATAGCTCGTCGGAATATCCCGCGGCAGGTTTTCCGCGCAGGAAGCAAGCAAAGCGACAAGAAAAAGCACGACAACCGGGGCAACTCTTCCGGCAAACCTCATTGTCCTCTCCCATTCTTCATCTTCATCAGGATTTGTCCCGGCGCAACGGTTCGAAGAGATATTCCAGGCCGTTGACCTTGATCACAGCGCTCCGTCGTCGACGGCCGCCTCGGCAAAGGAGGCCGTTTCCGGCATCATGCGGCAGGCAAAGTCCCAAAATCGACGATATATTTCAAGGCATTGCCGGAAAGAATATGCGGCAGCACCGCCTCCACCTCCGCCAGGGTAATAACCCTTTCGACGAGCCGGCCAAGGTTTTCCTGCTGCCGGGTGCAAAACAAAACAGCCTGCACCATATGCTCCCGTCTGGGGCCGTAGGCTCCGAATACCTCCAGCTCCTTGTAATGAATGAGATTCAGCAGATTGGTATCGATTTCCCCGTTCTTTTCCAGGCCGCTGAAATAGCTGAGCCGTCCGCCTTTGCGCAGTTTGGCGACGGCGAGACTGAAGGCGATGTGGCTGTCGCAGCAGTTGATGGCCAGGTCGAAGTCGGCTTCGGTGGTATCTTTCATCAGGCTGATCCGGTTTTGGTCGCCCAAATTGCGCAGTCTGGCGATCTTTTCCTCGCTCCGTTCGATGACCGTAACCCGGCACCCGCGCTCACGACAGGCCAAGGCGGCGATCATCCCGACTACACCGCCGCCGGAGACGAGGGCCCTCTCGTCTGCCGCCGGCTGCAGCCGGCCAAGTCCGTTCAGAACGCAGGCCACCGGCTCGGCAAAGGTGGCAATGCGCGGCGAGAGACCATCGCCCACCGGCACGAGACTTTCCCGCGGCACCCTGACATACCGGGCAAATCCGCCATCCGCATGAAACCCGATGATGCGCATCTCCTCACAGAGATTTTCCCGGCCGCCGAGGCAATAGCGGCAGGTGCCGCACATCTGGCCGGGCCAGACGGTGTAGAGATTGCCGGTCGCTTCCTCGATCCCGGCTATTTCATGCCCCAAAACCCTTGGCAGAACCAGATCCCGGTGGCCCTGCCGCCACATCTTGGCATCGGTCCGGCAGACGGCGCAGCAGCCCACCGTAAGTATCGCCCGGCCATCGCCGGCCGGAACCATGGCCTGGCTCGCCGCAGTCATGGTCCCGCATTGGGTAAGCACCAGCTTCATCCCTTTTCATCCCGTACCGAATACGGTTCCTCAACGATGGTCAGCTTCATCAGCGTTGCCGCCACCCCCGACTCCCGCAGCCGGCGGCAGCAGTCCATCGCCTCGCCGGCCCGGCCAAGGGGAAAGACACTACCCTTGTTGAGAGGGCCGCGCTCGAACATACCTTCCTTCACCCGGAAATAGTCTCCGCCTTCCTTGATCACCAGTAGCTCGGTCATCGCCCGGCCCTGACCAAATCGGCAAGTTTTGCAAGCCCCGCGGACGGGTCGCCGTTCTGCACCTCGACCCACCGTTTGAGCGCGGCAAGCGATTGTCCGGAGAGGAGGATCTCCCGGGCCTTCTCCACCCCTTCCGAGATCGTCACCACCATATTCCGGATAAAAAAGATCAAAGCGCTGTTTAAAATGACGGCATCCATGCGGGCGTCATCTCCCTTCCCGGCCAGGAGCCGGCACATCTTTACCGCGGCCTCCGTCCGGTCGGGATCGGGAGCGAGGGCATCGGCTCCATGCCTGGTCAGGCCGCACTCCTCCGGCTCGAAGGAAAAATGATGCATAACCCCGTTTTGCAGGTGTACCCCGGAAGTCGTGCCGCAGACCGAGGCCTCGTCCATGCCCTTGCTGCTGCCGGCGATCCCGCCATACACCACCAGGGCATCGGTGTAGCCGACGGCCTTCATGACCTCCGCGACCGGCATGAGCAGCGACTTCGAATAGACTCCCCGGACCGCCACCTTCGGCATGGCAGGATGGGCCAGCGACGCCGCGATATTGAGCGGCGAGCCGAAACAGATCTGACTGAGAATGCGGCCGAGCGCCATGGGGTGGACCCGCGGGCTCATGCCGTTGAACAGGCCGATCCCCGCCTGCCTGACGCTTCTTGCCACGAGCTCGACATTGCACTCCACGTCGACCCCCAGGGCCTCGGCCATGTCGACGGTGCCGCAGGTCGAGGTGATGGCCCTGGCCCCGTGCCGGGCAATGGTCACCCCGCCGGCCGCCGCGACCAGGGAGGCACCGGTGCTGATATTAAAGGTCTTGAAACTGTCCATGCCGGTGCCGCTGTTATCGACAATATCAAGGCCTGTCAGCGCAACCTTATGGGTATCGAGCTCATACACCGCCTGCCAGCCGCCGGCAACCTCGTCGGCGGTTTCGCCTTTGCCGGTCAGCGCGGCGAGAAAGGCCCCCTGCTGCATGTCCGAAACCTCATTATTGAGCACCATGGCGAAGGCCTCGTATGCCTCCTCCCGGCTCAAATCTTCCCTCGCAATAAGCCTGGTGATGACCCTTCCCAGTTCCCTGTTTTTTTCAATGTCCATAAGAGCCTCCCGAAAGAACCCGCCAGGATTGGCTTGTGACGAAGTCGCACCGTCTTTCCTCTTCCCGGCGATGGCACCGGCAGACAGCTTTATACCCAGCCCGGGAGAAGAAATCAAGCCCCGCACCGCTTGGCCCCGCCGGGACACTACTCGCTTAGACCGTCGTATTTGCGCATATATATGCCGATCCGGCCATATTTAGAACTCCCGGTAATCTCCAGGATTTCCCGGCTGGAGTCTTTGGCGAGGCAAATGACGAAACCGGATAATTTAATTTCCCGCGGTTCCTTGAGGGACCGGGTCTGCAGCACGATCTCCCAGGCATCCCGCATTCTCCCGTCGATTTCAAGCTTGGTTTCTCCCCGGCAGAACAATTTCAATTCGTATTCCTTTCTGCCGGTGAAAATATCGAATATTTCCGTGGCCCCGATCTGCCATTTAAGACTGCGGAGCAGAACTGCCGTGGAAAACGGATCGAGCACGAAGCTCGCCGAGGTAAAATCCTTTTCGGTCCGCTTGGGCTTCTTTCCATCCTTTGCTTCAAGCTGAACGGCCGTGACCCGGTTTGGCTCAGGAAACTCCATCACAATCGTTTTGTTTTTCGATCCCGTCTGTTCCTCGATAACCACATGAACCGGCTGAATCGGGTCTGCCGTCATCGCCACCTGAACCCTGTACTTGATCGTATAAAAACTGCCTATGATGCCGCGGATCTTGGCGGCGAACTGAAGATTAAACTGATTCCCTGCCCTTTTCACCTCGGTAGTGGCTTTGCCGATGCGCACCCCATTGAGATAAACGTCATAATAGTACGAACCGGGAAGGGGCTTGAATGCAGCGTCCAAAGTGAGTTCGGCACTGGTGCCTTTCCGGATGGAACCGGCAGGCTGTTCTTGGGCTCCCGCTCCGGTTGCAATACAACACAGCATCCATGCCGCAACAAGCAGCAGCGAAATCGAAGAAGATATCGCTCTGAAAATTTTACCCGGCTCACGCAAGAGAATTCCCTCCCGGATTCAGGACCCGGATACTTCATGAATACACAATACACCTACCAGAAGATGTACATTGGTTTCACCGGAAACAACATGAATTATTATAGCAATTGAAAAAATCGCCGCTCATGTTTATAGTCCATTCATCGTCCAGGCACCCGTTGATTTTTTTGTTTCTTGGTAACTCTTCAGCGTTCCACCCGGGGCGGCCCGGCCTTTATTCTATCTAAAAGTAACAGACATCTTGTTACTTAGAAGTTTATTTTAATAGTATGCACTCTGTGTCTGATTGGTTTTGGCCTCCCCTCCCCCCGCGGGAGGGGATTGAGG
>CAYTVF010000069.1:8867-18097 GCA_964441345.1 uncultured Desulfopila sp.
GCTTCCCCCTCCCCCTATCCCCCTCCCGCAAGGGGAGGGGAGACTTTGTCCATAAAACTGGATGGAGGACTATGACTATGAATAACATGAAACTATTGGCCGTCATGGTTGCCGTTCTTCTTTTCTCAAGCACTTCCGCGGTGATCTCGGCCCAGGAAAAACCGGAGGAATGGGGGGCCGAGCAGGGCCAAGATATACCCATCCTCGATAAAGAGCAGGAAAAGTCCCTTGATAAAGCGCAGGAGGAGGCGTCCGAGACGCTGCTTGATGCAGCGCGGTGGATCGACTCTTTTTTCGAGGATAATCGCCTGCTCGCCGAAGAAAACACCACGCGGGGCACGGTAAAGCTTTCGCTGGGGTACAGCAAAAACGACCAATTCGAGATCAAACCGCGTTTCGATCTGCGGCTGAAACTCCCGCGGCTTTCGGACCAGGTGAATCTGTTTTTCGAGGCCGCGGACGACGAAGATTTCAACATCGACAGCGATCCGCTTGGCGACCGCAAAGCCAACAACGACGGCACCGACAATGAGCTCACCGGTGGGTTGAGATATTTTCTCAAGGAGAGCAAAAAGATCAATATCAATTTCGATACCGGCGCATCCTGGAATTACCTCTTCGCCGGCGTGAGGTTTCGCTCGGTTCAGGATTTCGGCAAATGGGACGGCAGATTTACCAACCGGCTGCGGTATTACACCGACGATGGTCTGGAGAACAAAGCTTCCTATGACCTGGAGCGTCAGGTGGGGGAAAACTGGCTGTTCCGGACCACCACCAGCGTCAATCTGTTTGAGAACGAAAGCGGCATCCCCCATTCCCAGTATTTTCGCCTTTACCATGTATTGAGCTCCCATCAGGCAATCTCGTATGAGTCGGGGGTGTATTTTAACACCGAACCCAGCTACAAATTGACCGACACCCATCTTCTGATCAGATACCGGCAACGGTTTTTCCGGGACTGGCTGGTGCTGGAAATATCCCCGCGAATCACCTTTCCCGAGGATCACGACCGTGAAGCGAATCCCGGGATAGTTATCAAGTTTGAGGCCGCCATCGGGTATCAAGCCGACGAGGAGGGATACCGCAAAGTCTTTCGGTAAGCGAGCAGCAGAGTCACGCCGCAACCACCCCTCCGTTTTTCGCTGTTGCTTGTTTCTTATCTTAGATTATGGCAAGATGGAGATTCCAGGACCTGTTCGCCAACAGTTTAAAATTTCAGCAAAGGAAGGTCATCATGATACGCAGGATAGGTGGTGTGCTGGTTGTTGTCCTCATCGTCGTTTTCGGCCTGCTGCAGGACAGCCGGGCCAAGGAAACCTACCGGATCGCCTGGTCCCACTACACCGGCTGGGAGCCATGGGAGTATATCAGAAAGAGCGGCATTCTCGACAAGTGGGCGGAAAAATACGGCATCGCCATTCAGCTCGATCTGGTCAACGACTATATCGAAAGCATCAATCTCTATACCGGCGGGAATTACCAGGGCTGCGTTATGACCAATATGGACGCCCTGACCATTCCAGCTCTCGGCGGCGTCGATTCGACCGCGCTGATCATCGGCGACTTTTCCAACGGCAATGACGGGATCGTCATAAAAAACGGCTCGCAGGTCAAGGATCTGAAGGGCCGGGAGGTGAAGCTGGTTGAATTGTCGGTTTCCCACTACCTGCTGGCGAGGGCCCTGGAAATGAACAAGATGCAGGAAAAAGATCTGACCATCGTCAACACCTCCGACGCCGATATCGCCGCGGTCTTCGCCAGCGACAAGAATGGCGCCGTGGTGACCTGGAACCCGCCGCTGATGCAGTGCAGAAAGGAAAAGGGCGCCAAAATGGTGTTCGACTCGTCGCAGACTCCCGGCGAAATTATCGATATGATGGTGGTCCGCAGCGACGCCCCCGACAGCCTGAAAAAGGCGCTCACCGGCGCCTGGTATGAAGCGATGCGGATCATGAGCGGCAAATCTGCCGAAGGTGAAAAAGCTCTAGCCTACATGGCCGATTTTGCCGGCGGTTCGCTCGATGACTTCAAGGCGCAGCTGCAGACCACCGCGATGTTTTATGAGCCCGGCAAAGCCGCCGAATTTGCCGCGGGCAAGAAACTGAAGGATACCATGGAGTACGTCCGGACCTTTTCTTTTGCCCACGGCCTTTATGGCGACGCCGATTCCAAGGATTTTGTCGGCATTCTCTTCTCCGACGGCTCGGTAATGGGTAAAAAAGACAATATCAAACTGCGTTTTGCCGCCGATTACATGAAGATGGCCGCCGATGGCAAACTGTAGTCGCCACCCCGGACCTTAACTGGGACCAGCTGCGATGAAACTACGGATTCCCCTCTTCCGGGGCCTGCATGCCGAGCCGCCGTACTGGCTGAACATTGGCCTGGCGCTCCTGCCCTTCCTGCTGTTTCTCGCCATCTATCTGGCGGCCGCGGAAATACGTCATGAGGCCAACCCCCAGGACAAACTGCTGCCGACGGTCGGCAAGATCGTCCAGGCCATGGAAAAGGTCGCCCTGGTCCCGGATTCCCGCAGCGGCGAAATTCTCCTCTGGCACGATACCGGGGCCAGCCTCAAACGGTTGGGCCTCGGGGTTACCGTAGCCGCCGTGATCGGCTTTTTCCTCGGCCTCAACATGGGCCTTCTCCCCGGCATCCGCGGGCTGTCGCTGCCCTTTATTACCTTTGTCGCCAATATCCCGCCGCTGGCCATCCTGCCGATCCTCTTCATCACCTTCGGCGTCGACCAGCTGGGCAAGGTGATGCTGATCATCCTCGGCACCTTTCCGCTGATCGCCAGGGATATCTATCTGGAAACCGCCAGGATCCCCACCAATGTGGTGGTGAAGGCACTGACCCTCGGGGCCTCGCAGTTCGGGGTTATCTACCGGGTGGTGATGCCGCAGATCCTGCCGCGGCTGATCGATACCGTGCGGCTGGTGCTCGGGGCCGCCTGGCTCTTCCTCATCGCCTCGGAGGCCATCGCCTCCCAGGACGGCCTGGGGTACCGTATTTTTCTGGTGAGACGCTATCTGTCGATGGATATCATCATCGTCTACGTCCTGTGGATCACCCTGCTCGCCTACGGCTTCGACTTTTTCCTGCGGCTGGTGGTGCGATGGCTGTTTCCCTGGTACTCCTCGGAGAAGAAGGATTGAGGTCGACGATGCGCAAATCGCCAAACGACTACCTGCTCTACTGCGAGAACGCGACCAAAGCCTACGGCGCAAAAGTCGTGCTCGAGGATATCGATCTGGCCGTCAAACGGCAGGAGTTCTGTACCGTGGTCGGGCCGAGCGGCTGCGGCAAGTCGACCCTGCTGCGGCTGATCCTCGGCCAGGAGCGGGTTTCCTCCGGAACCCTCCTGATCGACGGCGAACCTTTGCTCCATCCGGGGCCGGACCGGGGCATCGTCTACCAGAAATATTCGCTCTTCCCGCACCTGACGATCCTCGGCAACATCATGGCCGGCAAACAGCTCAGCCAGCCCCTGTGGAAGACGTTCTCCACCCGCAAAACCGCCAGGGAGGAGGCCCTCTTCTACCTGGAAAGCGTACAGCTGGCGGGCCATGCCGGGAAATATCCGCATCAGCTGTCCGGCGGCATGCAGCAGCGGGTCGCCATAGCCCAGGCCCTGATCATGCGGCCGCGCGTCCTGCTCATGGATGAACCCTTCGGGGCGCTTGATCCGGGTACCCGCGAATCCATGCAACTGCTTATCCTCCACCTCTGGGAAAAATACGGCATGACCGTCTTCTTCGTCACCCACGACCTGGAAGAGGCGGTTTACCTCGGCACCAGAATCCTGGTTATCTCCCAGTACTATACCCATGAAAATAAAAGCAGCGGCCAGCCGCTCGGAGCACGCATTGTTGCCGACTATAAATTGAACAGCAGCGCCCTCTCCACCAGGGCCAAAGAGACGGCCGCGTTTGGCGAACTCATTCAAACCATTCGTCACGAGGGATTCCAACCGGAAGTGAAACAAAATGCCCATAATTTCAACCTCACCCACAGCGATTCATTCATCACCTATGAGGGCGAAGCCTGATGATGAGGGAGATGAGTGGGGTGAGGAGTGAGGCCGACAACCATTACCAGAGAGGAACGCCGTATGCATAAACATCTCGCAGGATTTGTCTTTTTCATTGGAGTCTTTCTGACCATCGGCCTTGTTCCCGCTCCCGGCCGGGCCGTGGAGTTCATCGCCGCGCCGCCGCTGGCCGATGTTGTCAAGGATGCGGTGGGCGATGTCCGGGCCGGTACCGGCGTCACCATGGTTCCCTTGATCACCTGGGGCGGTGACATTGCCACCATCCATGCCAACGGCAACGGCCTCAAGACCGCCAAGGGATCGCTGTTCGACAAGGAGGGGCTGCAGCTGCAGCTTTCCCGCATGGATGATTTCAAACAACAGGTCCAGGCCTATCTGAAAGGCGACACCCCCTACCTGCGCGGAACCCTCGGCATGATCGCCATGGCCTCGGAACTCCTCGGCCGCGACCCGCGCACCAAACCGGTGATCGTCTATCAGCACACCTGGAGCAACGGCGGCGACTGTCTGGTGGTCAAAGCCGGCCTCGCCGCGGCCGCCGACCTGAAAGGCAAGACCATCGCCCTGCAGGCCTACGGGCCCCATGTCGACTATCTCGCCACCCTGTTGAAGGACGGCGGCCTGAAGATGTCGGATGTCAAGATCAAATGGGTAAAAGACCTGACCGGCACCGCCAACAGCCCGGCCGAGGCCTTCTCCGATAATACGGTCGATAATACGGTCGATGCGGCGATGATGATCATCCCCGACGGGTTGATGCTCACCTCCGGCGGCACCCTGGGCACCGGCTCGGAAGGCTCGGTCAAGGGGGCGAAAATCATGCTCTCGACCAAGAGCGCCAACCGGGTCATTGCCGATGTCTATGCGGTGCGCAGCGATTATTTTGGTGCCAATCGCGAGACGGTGAAAAAATTCGTCCACGGCCTCCTCCTCGGCGAGCAGGCCATCCGGCCGCTCTTTAAAAACCGCCAGGCCCAGCTGGCCGATTACCAGCCGATGATCAAGGCCGCCGCGACCATCCTGCTCGACAGCGAATCGGCGACCGGCGATGCCGAGGCCCTCTACGGCGATTGCGAATACGCCGGTTTTCGCGGCAATGTTAAATTCTTCACCGACCAGAACTGGCCGCGCAACTTCGCCCGGTTGAGCGAGGAAATCCAGTCCGCCTTCATGGTTGCCGGTCTGCTCAGCCGCAAGACGGTGCTGGATCATGCAACATGGCAGTACGCCGAACTGAGCGGCGGCCTGCAGGGCATCGATACCGCCGATATCCCGCGCTTCAACGTCGAAGCGGTCACCAAGGTGGTGGCGCAGAAACAGGCCATGGGCACCCTGGGCGAAGGCGAGCTGTTTTCCTTTGAAGTATTCTTCCAGCCGAACCAGAATTTCTTTGCCGCCGACATGTACGCCGACGCCTTCAAAAAGGTGGTCGAGCTGGCCTCGACCTACGGCGGCGCCGTTATCACCGTCGAAGGTCACTCCGACCCCTTGGGCTATCTGCATAAACAGAAAGAGAATGCCGGGGAACTTGTCCTCAGGCGAATCCAGCAGGCCGCCAAGAACCTCAGCCTCACCAGGTCCATCGCGGTTCGCGACTCGATCGTGGGCTATGCCCAAACAAACGGCGTCAACCTGGACGAGAGCCAGTTTACCGTGATCGGCCACGGCATCGCCCAGCCGAAAACGGGGATGTGCGGCACGGTGCCGTGTCCGCCCAAAACCAAGGAAGACTGGCTGAGCAACATGCGGGTAGTGTTCAGGATTATTCAGATAGAGGCCGAGGAGTCCGCATTCCGACCACTCAATTAGCGGAGGAGGGAACATGAAAGGATTCAACCGGTTGCTTTTTATCGCCATCATTTTTGCCATCGTCTATTACGTCGGTTCGCAAAACGACCAGAAAATACCGCAGCAGCCCGTCAGTCCCACCCCGCCACAACCGGCAGTGGTGGAGGCCCCGCCAAGTCCGCAGACCCCGGCCTATCCGGACTCCATGGCGGGCCGCATGCTGCCGGCCTGGCCGCCCGCCCTCGGCGGCGATGCGGCGGTGGCTTTTGCCGACTCGCTGACCAGGAAAAATTTCGTGCTCGTTCTCGACGGTTCGGGAAGCATGGCCAGGCAGGGCTGTTCCGGGGATCGATCCAAGCATGAGGTAGCGCGGCAGGCAGTGATCGAATGGGCGGCTTCAGTCCCGGAGGATGCCAACCTGGGGCTCATTGTCTTCGACCGCCACGGCTTTTCCATCCGGTTGCCGCTGGGGCTCGGCAATCGCCCGCAGTTCAAGGAAGAGGTTTTGAAGATCATTCCGGACGACAAGACTCCGCTCACCCAGGCCCTCGATACCGCCTACCAAATGCTGACCGAGCAGGGCCGCCGGCAGCTGGGCTATGGCGAGTATACGGCGGTGATCGTCACCGACGGGGTGGCGGACGATATCAACTCGCTCGACCAAAGCGTCAACATGACCCTGGCCACGTCGCCGATCATGATCCACACCATCGGCTTCTGCATCTCCGCCGATCATTCCCTCAACCGGGCCGGACGGACCACGTACGTGGCCGCCAACAATCCGGCGGAACTGCGCAAAGGGTTGCAGGAGGTCCTGGCCGAGGCGGAAACTTTTGCTATCGACGGCTTCAAATAGCCCAGGGGTTGACTGAATGAACAAGCAATTTGTCGGGGTATGTCTCCTGCTCCTGATCGGCGTCCTGCTGCTGATCAGCGGCAAATATCTGCGCAGCTATCTGCACGACCGGCAGCAAAGGACCACGAGCGATGCGGTGCACACCAAAGGACAGGTCCGGCTGGCGGTCGATAACTGGATCGGCTATTTCCCGCTCTGTTCGGCGGAGATGAAAGAGGAAATGCACCGGGCCGGCTACCTGCTCGAATGCGTCGACGACAAGGCCGACTATCAGGGCCGGATGAACGCGCTTGCGGGAGGAGAGTATGAATTCGCGGTGGCCACCGTCGACTCCTATCTGCTCAATGGAAAAATCCATGACTATCCCGGCGCGATCGTCGCGGTGCTCGACGAGTCGAAGGGCGGCGATGCCATCGTCGCCCGCAGGGACCGGGTGGCCAACCTCGATGCGGTCCGGACCGGCGGGGGGTTCCGGGTCGCCTTTACCCCGAACAGTCCCAGCCACTACCTGCTCAAGGCGGCCGCCGACCATTTCGATCTCCCCGGGCTGCTGCCGGGGCGAAGCGACCTGCGGCTGGAGACGGAAGGCTCGGAGAAGGCCCTGGCCAAGCTGCTCGCCGGCACCACCGATATCGCCGTGCTCTGGGAGCCGGACGTCTCGCGGGCGCTGGCCGAGAATCAGATTGTCAAACTGCTCGGCACCGAGGAAACGGAACGGCTGATCGTCGACATCCTGATCGTAAGCCGCAAATACATGCAGAAGCAGCCGGAGGTCGTCTCCTTGCTTTTGACCAACTACTTCAGGGTGTTAAAAAAATTCCGCGATGATCCGGAGCGGCTGCAGCGCGAAGTGATGGCGGAGACCGGCCTGAAGAAGGAGGTCGCGGCGACTATGCTGAAGGGCGTGGTCTGGCAGAGCCTCATCGACAACTGCGAAAAATGGTTCGGCATCGCCGCCCCCGGCAGCAGAGCGGAGGAACGGATTGTCGGCACCATCGATGCGACCGTCGAAATCCTCGTCAACAGCGGCGATTTCCAGGAATCGCCGATCCCCGGCAAGGACAGTTACCGGTTGATAAAGAGGTCTTTCCTCGAAGAGTTGTATGCCGGCGGCACCAGCGGTTTCAGCAAAGCCCGCAGTGGCTTTGGTCAGGACGGCCAGAAACAGCCCTCCTTTACGGCTCTGGACGAGGCCGGCTGGGCAAGCCTTGCCGAGGTCGGAACCCTGAAGCTGCAGCCGATCATTTTTCAGCATGGGTCGGCCGAACTCGACCTGCTGGCCGGGGTCGAGATGGATGCCGCCGCAGAAAAAATTTCTCATTATCCGAGCTTTCGGATCGTCATCAAAGGCCATACCGGCACGCGAGGCGATGCCCAAGAGAATTTGATCCTCTCCCAGGAGCGGGCCGACGGGGTGGCGGAGTACCTGAAGACCAAACACGGCATCGACGCCAACCGTCTGCACGCGGTCGGTTTCGGCGGCAACAAGCCGCTGCCGCCAAAGGATAACGAGCCGCTGCGCGCCTATCAGCAACGGCTGCTGCGGGTCGAACTGGTGCTGGTACGCGAGGAGCTCTAAGTGAGGATGGAACAAACCAGGCCGCAACCGGCCGCAAGCGATAAAGAATCGCTGCCCGACCTTGACGATTTCGGCGCCAAATCGGTCCGCCAGGCGGTCCGCCATGAGAGCCTGTTTCATCCCATGGTTCTCTACCCCGCCGCCATCGGCCTGCTGAGCGGATTTGCCGCTTTGCTCTATGATCTGCCCATGCTCTTTCTCGGCATGGGCGGCCTGCTTGCGGTCGGCGCCGGCACCTCGGTGATCAACTATTTCTTCCGGGGCGAGGCCATCTCTGGCAAATACCTGGAAAAACTGGCGCAAAAATACCGGGAAGAGCGGGAACGGCTGCTCGAAACCCTGACCGCCGACCTGCAGCACAGCGCCACCGTGGCCGGCGCCGAGCAATACGGCAATCAGGGCCAGCTGCAGTTTGCCGGCATCGCCAGGAAATACCAGCGGTTGCACGAGCTGCTGCAGAAAAAATTCAAGGTCGGCGAGTTGACCTACGGTTCCTTTCTCGGCGCGGCGGAACAGGTCCATCTGAGCGTCATCGACAACCTGCTGCGCATCGTCACCCTGATCCAAAGTGCCGAGACCATCGACCCGGAATATATCGCCGCGAGGATCAAGGACGTCCAGTCCCTTAAAAAAGTTACCGAGGCGGACGAACGCGAATTCGAAGCCCTGCGGAAACGGCTCGAACTGCGCGAAAACCAGCTGCAGCAGGTCAACACCCTGCTCACCGAAAACGAGGAATCGATGACGGTCATGGACGAAACCATCGCCGCCATTGCCGATATCCAGACCGGCAAGGGCCTGGCCGACTCGGATCTGCAGTCGGCCATGAGCCATTTGAAGGAGATCGCAGGCAGAACGAAACTCTTTAATCAGCGGACGGAATGATCGTGATTTTTATGTGGTATCCATTCAGCTCGATGGACACATCCCCCTCCCCTTGCGGGAGGGGGGCA
>CAYTVF010000069.1:18149-18437 GCA_964441345.1 uncultured Desulfopila sp.
CCTCAATCCCCTCCCGTCAAGGGAGGGGAGGCTGAAACCAGGCGGACAATGTGTATGTTATTTAACTAAACTGAATAGTTACGATAAAGATAACGATAGCGAAAATAGCTCAGCCACCAGCATAGAAACGATCGAAATCTTTATCTTCATCTTCATCTTAATCGAAATCGAAATAGATTAAGATGAAGATGAAGATTAAGATTAAGATGAGGATAAAGAGCATCCATTCAGAGCTATGCACAAAGTTCCCCCTCCCCTTGCGGGGGGGGGGTAGGGGGGGGGGGGGGG
>CAYTVF010000070.1:0-18256 GCA_964441345.1 uncultured Desulfopila sp.
CTCTCCCGGCTGATGGGCAGAAGAGCCGACGCCGCATCTTCACGAAAATTCTTTGAGTTCGAATAATAGACCCTCAGCAGATCGGGATGATCGATCTCCATGTCGATTTCAATCTTCTGCGCACCGGGGAAGCTTTTGAGAAGAAAAAAGGATACGGCGCAAAAAACCGCAATTGCCGCGATGAAGGGAAACAACCGATTTATTGTATTGGCCATGATTACTCATCACTCTACTCATAATATTGAACAAAAAACAAAGAACAAAGAATTCCAGCATAAGCGAATGCGGCTGCCAGGAGGCTGTCCGAGAATAGCAATTTTCTCTCAGATCGAGGCAAACTCGAAAAAATTACCGGAGGCATATAGTTAATATTCCGAGGATAATTTTTTCGAGTTTAACGATGAGGGGGAAAAGGGCATTCTCGGACAGCCTCCTACTGAAACAACCTCAGAGGATATCCGAGTCTTCGATAATGACAGACGCCTTGCCGATCTGTCGACGCAGTTTTTTTCTGCTTCGCAGTTTCTCCTGGGCCTCTTCCGGAAGCTCGGAAAACATAATGATATTCTTATCCACCAGCAGATCGATGAGATCTTCCAGGATTCGGATTACCCCGGCATCAAGTGTCGAAAGGAGGTGAAGAATTGAATCCTGCGAACCATTCTTGCTGAGAAACTCCAGGATTTCATTATCCACGGCCTGTTTTGCCTCCATCCCGGGCTCGCCCCCATCCCGCCGCACGGAGATTATTTCACCCTCTTGGTTCCGTTCCACATAGAGCATTGCCAGTCTCCTTTGCGACCTCGTGCACCTTGTATTCCCATCCCGCGGCCGAAAACCGCATAACCCCGAGAACAATCTGAGCCCGCCAATTCTGTTTCCATTCCTTATCGTACTCTTTTCAATCCAGACGATATACCATCTTTCTTGCCTTGGAAAGTTTTTATCTTCGTATCCATCTAATTATTCATATCTTTTTCACAAATAAGCTTTATGGGAATTTTTCTTACACAATAATGAGTATTAGTACCTTGGTACAATACCCTCCATCGTCCGGTCGATATACTATGAAGTGTAACATGCCACAACGTAGTATTAAACCGCAAATGATGGAGGAATGTATGGCCACTTCAAACGTGAACCAAGCAAATATATCAGGCAGTCAACCAGCAATCCAACCAGCAATTCATCCAGCAATTCATCCTATCGGGACAGCTCAGATTGTCCATGGTACGGTTCATGCCCAGTCTTCCGACAATTCGGTGCGCGTGCTGCAGACAAACAGCCCCGTTTTTCTGAACGACAGGATCACAACCGGCGAGAATGGCATGATTTCCATTGTTTTTGCCGACGCATCACGCACCCAGCTCGATCTTGGCCGGATGTCGGATGTCCTGCTCAATGAGGATGTCATCCAGGAAGGAACACCGGAAGAGTTCAAGGAAGCCACCGCCGAAGTGGCGCAGATCCAGGAAGCGTTGATCGCAGGCGAGTTCGATCCGACCACGGACATCGAACCGACCGCGGCGGGACCGGCTGCGGCAGGCGGACCGGCAAGCGATGGCGGCGGCAGCTCCTTTGTCGAATTCTCGCTTACCGGTGAAGAGGTAACTCCGACTTCCGGAGCCGAAACCACCGGCGTGGAGGGGGATTTCCTTAGTCCTCCGCTGAGCGAGCTTGAAGAGGAAGAAGTCGTGCTGGCAGTTGCACCTGAACCTGAACCGGCACCGGCACCGGCGCCGGCTCCCGCCCCTGCACCTGCACCTGCACCTGCACTTGCACTTGCCCTTGAGCCTGCACTTCCTCCTCCACCTCCTCCTCCGCCCGATCTTATTCCCGTTGCAGACGATGAGGTACGAACTCTTGATGAAGCGAACTTTCAAGAAGGCACCGACCCGGATCTTACCGATGCCGATGGCGATGGCAATCCCGCCACCCTTTCCACCTCAGGCGTTCTTGCCGACTTTGTTGTCGATTTCGGCGATGGCCCCGGTGGACTCACCTTCGTCAATTTCGACGGATCGGATACCGAAACGATTCCCATCAACGGCGATGGAACAGCTTTCGTAGAGGTTACCGGAGAATTTGGCCTGCTGGTGGTACGGGGAGACGGAACCTGGACATATACAATCGAGAACGAACCCGATATCTTCCACGACGACCCCACTGCCACGGGCGCCGATGATATCCAGCAGGATCTTTTCACCTTCACGGTATTTGATGCCGATGGCGACACGGCCACCGGCGCACTTACCATCAATATCCTCGACGATGGCCCGGTCGCAATAATTGAGCCCGAAGGTATCCAGGCCTCCGTACAGGAGGACGATATGCGTCTGATCGACGGCGACCTTTCGGATGGTAACAACGAAGATGTTTCCGCCGATGCCGATGAGGCTTCGAGCAGTATCTTCGGCTCTGTGACAACGCTCTTCACCGTGGGCGCCGATGATCCGGGAACCTATGGTATTACCGAAAACGAGGAAATCCTGGACGGCCTGACCACCCTCTTCTCCAAGGGCGAGGCGGTCATCTACAGTTCCGACGGCACCACCCTTACCGCCACCGCCGACGGCCGCGAGGTCTTCACCCTGACCGTCAACGGCGACGGTTCCTGGTCCTTTGATCTGGGCGATCAGCTCGACCATGTCGACGACGGCGCAAACGATGAGAACTTCGCCCTCGTCACCGATGGCGACCCCATCGATGGTATCGACTTCTCCTCCATTCTCACCGTCACCGATACGGATGGCGACAGCGTAACCGGAGCAGCCGCAGGTTCCTTTATCGTCACTGTCCAGGATGATATCCCGGTTGCCGTGCTTCAGTCGGAAGACATCTCCGCAACGGTCCTCGAAGACGGCATGTCCCTTGACACGGGCGACCTGTCCGAAGGCAACAAGGAAAGCGGCGAAACCAACGCCGACGACGAAGCCGCAGGCGTTGCAGGCTCGCTCGCCCCGCTCTTCAGTGTGGGCGCCGACGAACCAGCCACCTACGGCATCACCGAGAACGAGGAGATCCTCGGCGAACTGACCACCCTCTTCTCCAAGGGCGAGGAGGTCACCTACAGCTCCGACGGCACCACCCTCACCGCCACCGCCGACGGCCGCGAGGTCTTCACCCTGACCGTAAACGGCGACGGCTCCTGGTCCTTTGATCTGGGCGACCAGCTCGACCATGTCAACGACGGTGTGGGCGATGAGAACCAGGCCCTCGTCACCGACGGCGACCCCGTCGACGGCATCGACTTCTCCTCGATCCTCACCGTCACCGATAAGGACAACGACACCATTATCGGCGCGGCCCTAGGCGCCTTCGTCATCATGATTCAAGACGATATCGCGGTTGCCGCAATCGAGCCTGAAGGTATTTCCGCAACGGTCCTCGAAGACGGCATGTCCCTTGGCACCAGCGATCTGTCCGAAGGCAACAAGGAAAGCGGCGAAACCAACGCCGACGACGAAGCATCCGGTTTGGAAGGTTCGCTCATCCCGCTCTTCAGCGTGGGCGCCGATGAACCGGCCACCTACGGCATTTCCGAGGATGAAGCGCTTCTGGACGAACTGACTACCCTCTTCTCCAAGGGGGAGGAGGTCACCTACAGTTCCGACGGCACTACGCTTACCGCCACTGCCGGCGGCCGGGAGGTCTTCAACCTGTCCGTCAACAACGACGGTTCCTGGAACTTCGACCTGAAAGACCAGCTCGACCATGTCGACGATGGCGCGAACGATGAAAACCAGGCCCTCGTCACCGACGGCGAATCCGTCGACGGCATCGACTTCTCCTCGATCCTCACCGTCACCGACGAGGACGGCGACACCACTACCGGCGCAGCCGCGGGGGCCTTTATGATCAACGTCGTCGACGATATCCCGTTGATCGGTAATCCGCAGGACAGTATCCTGGCCGTTGAAGAGGGCAACCAACTCACCGCCAGCCTGGATATCATCGGCACCGGAGCCGACGAACCGGCATCTCTGACGATTACGCTGACGGAAGGCGCCCCGGTAATGACGACCGTCGCCTCGGGTGGCCTGCAGATGACCAACAACGGCGATCCGCTGTTCTGGCATGAAAATCTTGACGGCAGCTGGTCGGCGGTTACCGAATCAAGCCCGGGCTTTCTTGATAACGATGCAGTATCATTCACTGTCAGTGTGGATATCACAACAGGCACCTATACCGTCCTTCAGGTCGACGGCCTCGACGGCGGCGCAACCACCACCACCATTGATTTCTCCGACGCACTCAATGGCGGCAACACCTACGAAGCGGTCTTCGGCAGCGGCGGCACCTCGAATACAGTCGGTGCTATAACCACCTACACCGGAGGTGTCTTTATCTGGGCAACTGCCTCTGCCGATCTCGACAATCCATTTGGTTGGGACGGCAGTGCCGACCCCTGGCCGAATAATACGGAAACTGTAAACTACGCTGCAGAAGGAGTTGGGGTTGGAGGCGGCGCCAAGATTGACGGCACCGGAGGCGATGACGGGGACATCCGCGATTCCGAGATCCTCTCCTTCAAATTCTTCTCCTCAATCGTTGTCGATAGCAGTGGCACCGGGGCGGAGGATGTACAAGTTGACGAGGGGGCCTCGACCGAACTTGATATAACATCCGCCAGCATCGTCTTCGATCACCTCGGGACCGCCGAGACCGCCTATTACACCCTGTGGAATGACGGTGAGCAGGTCAGCATCCAGTATGAGGTGAGCAACACGACAGGACCCGCGGGAGGCAACTCGAGCGCCGATTTCACTCTGGATATAGACAGCAGTCAGCTCAATTCCGGGGAAACGGTTTTTGACGAGATCCGTTTTGAAAGCGACGGCGGATATCGGATCCAATCCGCGGATGTTCAGGTCTACCAGGAGGGTTTTGACCAGACCATCGTAATTCCCTTCGAACTCACGGATTACGACGGCGACACCGCGACAAGCGACTTCAGCATCACCTTCGACGGCAACGGCATTCTCGATGCCCAATCCGCCGATACCCTCGACGGCGATGTCTCGACCAATGGTATGGTCATCGCCGGCAGCGATGAAAGGTCAGAGACCATCATCGGCACCGACTTTGACGACACCATCGACGGAGGCGGAGGCGACGACACCATCGACGGCGGTGCCGGCGACGATACCATCACGGGCGGTACCGGCAACGACTTCCTGGTCGGCAACATCGGTGATGACGATATCTTCGGCGACGAAGGTAACGACACAATCTCCGGCGGTGCCGGTGAAGACCAGCTCATCGGCGGAACCGGCGAAGACACCCTTGATGGCGGCGCCGACGACGATGTCCTGGTCGGCGACGATGTCGACTTCACTGATCCTGATGATCCAATAATCGTCGAGGATGACGCTCCTGATGTAATTGACGGTGGCACCGAAACCGATATAGCCGGCGATCAACCGGAAAGTGCCCCAGCCAATGACGACATTATTGTTGCCGAAACCACCGAGGTCGATATCGACACTCTGGTTCCGCCACCGGACGAAATTGTTTAACCTCTACCCCCGATATACGGGATTCTCTTCAGTATCCCCTTGAGGGGTACCGACAAACAGTAAAGCCGGCCGGGTTTTCCCGGCCGGCTTCCTTTTTACCCGCAAAACCACCTTCCTTTATTCAACGCACCACCTCCATCATCGCAACGAAGATGTAGTCCAGGAAGGCACCCCGGAAGAATTCAGGGCGGCCACCGCCGAAGTGGCGCAGATCCAGGAAGCGTTGATAGCAGGCGAGTTCGACCCAACCACCGACATCGAACCGACCGCAGCTGGCCCGGCAGCAGATGGACCGGCAAGCGATGGCGGCGGCAGCTCCTTTGTGGAAGAAGAGGCCCTCGAAGAAGGTAACCCTCTCAACCCCGATGGCACAGATGATCCTGATGGACCCGAAGATTCCGTCCAGCCTGATGCCGCCCAAGTGACGGGTAATCTGAACGATATTGTCGATTTTGATATTGACGGCCCCGGCACTTTCAGCATATCCCTGCCCTTGCCTTCGGAAACACCGCTGCCGGATGTTTTCTCCCAGGGACATTCCGTAACCTATTCTCTCAACGACACCAACACCGACAGCGCAAATGGCAACCTTGATCACGACTATCAAACGGATCACGACCTTTTCGACCTCTCCGGTCTGGTGAAGGTTGGCGCCGATGAACCTCTTACCTGGAGTCTGGCACGCCCTGCTGGTTTCGAAGAAGATTCAAACCAACCGGAATTGACGGCAAAAACCATTTCCGGCAGAAGATTGTCCCATTCAAGATTTCTCCCTCGGTCGAGATGACAAGCAGCTTCCGGGCCAACACGCAACAGACTGCTACGCGGTCAGCTCCTCACACCCAACATATAAAATTCTCTCAACCTGCTTCAGCCCACTCCCCTTAATCCAATGTCAGATATTGAGACCTGAGAACCCGGACATCACATTTGACTTTACATTAAATAGAATTTAATGTAAAATACATTTTAAATATTTCGTCATATATTCTAACTTACACACTCGCCATTCGCCATGATACCAGCAATAATACGACAGGCGTCTTCGTTCATTCTTGCTCGGCCTCAGCCCCAATATCACCGGTTCCTGTATTCGGAAATCGATTTCCGTGAACCGCTTATTGGTATCAAGGGCGCTCGGGGCAGCGGAAAAACAACGATGATGCTGCAACACGGCCTGGCCGGCACCATTCCTATAGATAAGATTCTGTATGCCGCCTGCGATCATCCGGCGATGGTGGACATCAGCCTCTATAATCTGGCGCAAACCTGGTACCAGGAAGGTGGCAGACTTTTACTTGTCGACGAGGTGCATAAGTCGAAAGGTTTTGCCTCAGCTTTGAAAGCTATCCGAGACACCTTTAACCTTCAGGTGATTTTTTCAGGGTCATCGGCCCTGCGCATTGACCATGAACTCGCCGACCTTTCGCGCCGTGCCGTGGTCTACGATTTGCCCGTCCTATCCCTTCGCGAATTTATCGAGATCGAAACCGGTGCGCACTTTTCCGCCTATTCACTGGAAGACATTATATCGCGACACCAGGCTATCTCCGCCGAGGTCTGCAGCCACATCCGGCCAATAGAATATCTGCTGAAATATCTTAGATATGGCGCCTACCCATTTTATCAGGAGTCAACAGGGACCTATCCACAAAAACTCCTGGAGGTGGTCAACATAACAATTGATTCCGACCTCTGCGGTCTTTACAATATCGAGCCGGCAAAGGTCGATAAGTTGAAAAAGATCCTGTACATGCTCTGCAGCACCCCACCGGTGGAAATGAACAAATCGAAGCTCGGCAGCGCAGTGGGAACCTCCTGGCCGACGCTCTCAAAATACCTCGAGCTTATGCAGGCAGGGGGGCTTATTCATTGCGTGCGTGGCGGGTCTGGAATGCGTACCGTCAATAAGCCTGATAAATTGCTTCCGAACAATCCGAATCTGTTCCACACCCTTTGCGCCGCTCCAAATATTGATGCGATCCGCGAGACCTTCTTTGTTTCTCAGCTCTCCCATCGCCATCAAGTCCATTACCATGATCAGGGCGATTTCATCGTTGATGATCGATTTATCTTTGAAATTGGCGGTGCGGGCAAAACCGCGAATCAACTCGGCAACCAGGCAGACAGCTACATCGCTGCCGACGATATCGAAACCGGAGCACCAGGCAAGATACCACTCTGGATCTTCGGCATGGGCTATTAACGGAGGGCGGGGGGCTATAGGATGTGCGATATCATCCTGGTACCGCTTCCTTCCACCGATTAGTCGGGAACACCGAAGATACAAGGGAGAGATCTCACCAATCAAGCAACAAATACTTTCAACCCGAGATTCGCAGTAAAACCCTTATCAGGCCCAAGATTTCTCCCTTCGGTCGAAATGACGGAAGCCGCTCGAAATGACAAACATCACCTACCTTCACGGTATTCGATGTCGATGGCGACACGAACACCGGTGCACTTACCATCAACATCCTGAACGATGGCCCTGTCGCAATAATTGAGCCCGAAGGTATCCATGCCTCCGTAGAGGAAGACGACATGAGTCTTAGCGACGGCGACCTGTCGGATGGCAACAACGAAGATGGTTCCGTCGATGCCGACGAAGCTTCGAGCAGCACCTTCGGCTCTGTGACATCGCTCTTCAGTGTGGGCGCCGACGAACCGGCGGCCGACTACGGCATCTCCGACGATCAGGCGCTTCTGGATGAACTGACCACCCTCTACTCCAAGGGCGAGGAGGTCACCTACAGCTCCGACGGTACTACCCTCACCGCCTCCGCCGGCGGCCGGGAGGTCTTCACCTTTACCGTCAACAACGACGGTTCCTGGAACTTCGATCTGAACGACCAGCTCGACCATGTCGACGATGGCGCAAACGATGAGAACCAGGCCCTCGTCACCGACGGCGAAGCGGTCGACAGTATCGACTTCTCCTCGATCCTCACCGTCACCGATGCGGACGGCGACACCGTAACCGGCGCAGCCGCTGGGTCCTTTTTGATCAGCTTCGTGGACGATATCCCGATAATAGGTACACCGCAGGACAGCATCCTGGGCCTTGAGGAGGGCAACCAGCTCACCGCCAGCCTTGACATCATCGGGATCGGAGCGGATGAACCACCGGCCTCCCTGACGATTACCCTGACGGAAGGCGCCCCGGTCCTGACGACCGCCGAATCGGGCGGTCAGCAGATGACCAACGACGGCGATCCGCTGTTCTGGCATGAGAACCCTGACGGCAGCTGGTCGGCCGTTACCGAATCAAGCCCAGGGGTTCTTGATCCCGACGCGAAATCCTTTACCGTCAGTCTGGATGCTGCCACCGGCACCTATACCGTCGTCCAGAACGACGGCCTCGACGGCGGCGCAACCACCACCGTCATCGACTTCTCCGAGGCGCTCAACGGCGGCAATACCTACGAAGCGGTCTTCGGCAGCGGAGGCACCTCGAACACCGTCGGCGATATCACCACCCACGCCGGAGGCGTGTTCATCTGGGCCAGGGGTTCAGCGGACAACACCGATGCATTCGGCTGGGACGGCACTTCGGACACCTGGACGGACGATACGGCCACCGTCAACTATGGCAACCAGGGAGTTGGCGTCGATACCGGCTCCACGATTGCAGGCACCGGCGGCGATGTCGGCGCGGATCGGGAACCCGAGATCCTCTCGTTTAAATTCTTCTCCACCATCGTCGTCGATGAAAGCGGCAACTCGCAGGAGGCGGTCAGGGTGGACGAGAGTCAGTCGACGGCGCTCGATCTCACCGCTGTGACCCTGGGCCTGGATCACCTCGGAACAACGGAAACCGCCTATTACACCCTGTGACGACGATGTCCTGGTCGGCGACGATGTAGACTTCACTGATCCGACGGATCCGATAATCGTCGAGGATGAAGCTCAGGATGTAATCGATGGAGGCACCGAAACCGATATAGCCGGCGATCAATCGGCCCTTGACCCGACCAACGACGACACTATTGTCGCCGAAAATACCGTGGTCGACATCGACACGCTGGTTCCACCACCGGACGATATCGTCTAAACCCCGATATTCGGGATTCTCTACAGCGCCCCCTTGAGGGATAGCAACAGCAGCAAAGCCGGCCGGGTAATCCCGGCCGGCTTCTTTTTTGTCCGTTTCACCCATCCACCGAATGATTTTTATTCGATGACATTTCATAATGTTAGGAAGTATTTCCCTGAAATTATTGCCGACTAATACCTAAGTACAATACCATTCATCGTTCACGACCTATACACTGAAGGTATCCTATCAGAATAATGTCCCTTTGAAACAGTAAACGATGGAGGATTTCATGGCCACTGCAAACGAGAACCAAGGCAACCAACCAATCGGAACCGCGCAGGTCGTCTTTGGCACGGTCCAGGCACAGGCAGCGGATAATTCCGTACGCCTGCTTCAAACAAACAGCCCGGTTTTTCTGAACGACAGAATCATAACCGGCGACAATGGGATGATTTCCATTGTTTTTAACGACGCAGCACACACACAACTCGATCTCGGCCGGATGTCGGATGTCCTGCTCAACGAGGATGTGGTCCAGGAAGGCACCCCGGAAGAGTTCAGGGCGGCCACCGCCGAGGTGGCGCAGATCCAGGAAGCGTTAATAGCAGGCGAGTTCGACCCGACCACCGACATCGAACCGACCGCAGCTGGACCGGCCGCGGCAGGCGGACCGGCAAGCGACGGCGGCGGCAGTTCGTATGTGGAATTCTCGCTAACCGGCGAAACGGTGACCCCGACCTCCGGCGCCGAAACCACAGGCGTGGAGGGGAATTTCCTTAATCCTCCGCTGAGCGAGATTGTAGTGGAAGAGGTCGTGCTGGCTGTTGCGCCTGCACCTGTGGTTGTTGCTGTAGCTGCACCGGCACCGGTAGCGGCACCGGCAGCGATCCCGCTGGATGTACCGATCATTCCGCCGCCTCCTCCTCCGCCACCTCCTCCAGTCTTTGTTCCTGTCGCGGGCGATGAGGAACGGACTCTCAATGAAGCGAATTTTTCCGAAGGCACAATTCCGGATGCTCCCCCCACCGACACGCTCAGTACCTCCGGCGATCTCGTCGATCTCGGTGTCGATTTCGGTGGTGACGGCCCTGGCGGACTCACTTTTGTTAATTTCGACGGAACGGATACCGAGACTATCCCAATCAACGGCGATAGCAGCGCATCCGTTAATGTTACAGGAGAGTTTGGGCTGCTGGTTGTGCGGGGAGATGGGACATGGACATACTCGATCCAGCACGAACCCGATATTTTCCACGACAACCCCAATGCGACGGGTGCCGATGATATTCAGCAGGATCTTTTTACCTTCACGGTAATCGATGCCAATGGCGACGCGGACACCGGTTCACTAGCTATCAACATTCTGGATGACGGACCGGTTGCCACCGGCGCCGAGATCGACAGGGTCGTTGAGGAAGAGGCCCTTTCTCCCGAATCGACAACGTTGAGCGAAATCACCATAACCGGCGCAACAACGAGTTCGGTCGATCAGTGGCATTTCCATCACGATGGCGGAGCACTGACCATCGATCTGCTTTCCGAACTGGGCAGTCCGTCCTTTGTGAATCTCAATGACGACGGAACACAAGGCAATCTTGACACGTATATCAGATTGTTTGTCGATGACGGCTCGCTCGATGCCGGAGATCTTATCTATTCAAACGATGACTCGAACCCAGCTCTTTCCGGCGACGGATCAACCCACAGTTTCGACTCGTTTCTGAGCATTGGAGCCCTGCCAGCCGGCGACTACATCCTTGCCGTTGGCGATTTTGAGCTTACTACGGCGGAGGCTATAGCCGGAGCTAATACCGACGACACTTCAGTAGAGCATGGTCCATATCAAATCACCCTGACCGGTGCCGTCACCATCACCGACATCCCGATCGGAGGCTATGTCACCAGCATGCCTTCACTCTCGGACGGCAATCAGGATCAGGACGACGGCCCCGAGGACGCCACCCAGCCCGATTCGGCTGTGGTCACGGGCTCCTTCGCTTCCCTGGTCACAGTCGGTGCCGACGATCCCGGCACCTTCAGCATCCTTTCAACAGACGACTTGCCTCCCCTGCTCTCCCAGGGCGACAGTATTACCTATGAGATCAACGGCGATACCATCGAGGCCTGGGTAAGATTTGGAGGCGAAGTGGACGAAGCAGACCGCCTGGTCTTCACCCTCGAGGTCCAGACGGATGGCGAATACACCTTTACCCTGCTCGACCAGCTCGATCATGTTCCCCCCGAGGGCGTACCAGCCGATGAGAATATCGGACTCATCTCCGGTGACGGGTCGGTGAACTTCATCGATTTTTCAACTGCAATACAGGTTACGGACACCGACGGTGACAGCATCAGCTTTACTCCTGGTACGCTGACATTCACCGTGGTCGACGATATCCCGGCCGTCGGAACGCCCCAGGACAGTCTCATGGCAATCGAAAAAGACAACACCCTTACAGCCAGCCTGGATATCCTGGGTTCCGGTGCCGACGAGCCGCAGAGCATTACTCTGAAACTGACTGAAGGTGAAGCTGTGAGATCGATTGGCGGAAATCAGCTTACCAGCGGAGGCAACAGGCTCTACTGGCACGAGAACGTTGATGACAGCTGGTCTGCGGTAACTCTCCAATCCGGCGAACCCAATCCCAATGCAAAATCCTTCACCATCAGCGTGGATGAAACCGCCGGCACCTATACTGTACTACAGAACGGTATACTTGACGGTAACTCAACAGTCGAAACCATCGACTTCAGCGAGTCCCTCTCAGGAGGCAACAAGTATGAAGTAATCTTCGGCGACGGAACGGTAACAACCAATGGCAGCACTACCACCTACAGCAATGGCGTTTTCATATGGGCCAGAGCGTCGTTGGACCTTGCTTCCCCGTTCGGCGTCGATGGCACATGGAATCGCACCACGGTCAACTATTCGAACGAAGGTGTGGGTGTCGAGAATGGCGACATGATTGACGGCACCAGCACAAATGCGACACGGACCTCCGATATCCTGTCGATTAAATTTTTCTCCTCGATCAAAGCAAACATCGATGGAAACGGACAGAATGCCGTAGTTGTTGACGCGAATAACTCGATCGCACTCGATCTCACAGCAGTCACTCTGGTGCTCGACCATCTGGGTGCTGCGGAAACAGCATACTACACCCTTTGGAATAACGGATCCCAGGTAGGCATCGAGTATTCAATTTCCGGTATCGATAATGGCACCGGAGCTTCTGCCGACACCAAAGACGACCTGCTCCATATTAGTACTGGGGACGTGTTTGACGAAATTCGTCTTGAATCGGGCAGCGACGGCTCAAATGCTTACCGGATTGAAAGCGCGGAAATTTCAGTCCTCCACGAAGGCACCGACTCGACGATACTTGTTCCGGTCGAAATTGAGGATGCCGACGGCGATATCATCACGACCGATTTCAGCGTCACCTTCGACGGAAAAGGCGCGCTCGATGCCACCAGCGCGGATGCAGCCGATGGAGATACTTCATACTCAGGCATGGTTATTTCCGGAAGCACCGGGAATGATACCATAATCGGCACGAACTACAGTGATACCATCGATGGTCGGGCAGGAAATGACACCATCAGCGGCGGCGGAGGTGCCGATACCCTCCACGGCGGCGAAGGCAGCGATACGCTTTCCTATGCCGACGACACTAACGGTGTTACCGTTAATCTTACGACAAGCATCCTATCCGGAGGGGAGGCCCAAGGCGATTCCATTGATGGATTTGAGAACGTGACTGGCGGGGCCGGTAATGACACCCTGACAGGCGACGATACGGGCAATACATTGTCCGGCGGTGGAGGTAACGATATCCTGGTCGGCAATATCGGTGACGATGTTATCTTCGGCGGGACAGGTACCGATGATCTCACCGGCGGGACGGGCAACGATCAACTTGTCGGCGGCGATGGCATCGACACCCTCAGCGGTGGCGATGGCAACGATGTCCTGGTTGGCGACGACGTCAACTTCGATACCCCGACCACTGGCACTTCCGATATCGTTGACGACGGCGATACGGATATCGTTTCCGGGGGAGGAGGTACGGATACAGCAGGCGATCCCGTAACACCTGAAACATATAATGATGTAATCGAGAATCCCGTGACCGATATCGACACCCTCATTCCACCCCCTGACGATATTGTCTAATCCCTAAAACTCAACAAGCCGGCCGGGAATTCCCGGCCGGCTTTCTTTTTGCCAGTAAAACCCACTTCCGTTATTCACTCACCATTTCCTCATCGACAGCGCCAGACAATTGTTCCATCAACATCTTGAGGAAAAATCCGAAAAAATATCGAGACTGAAACCTACGCACAATTCCATTTACCCCCAAGTGGATTTATCTTATGTTAGACAAACAAGGTACCCAACCGCAAACAATGGAGGAACATATGGACAATGCGAACGTGAACCACACCATCCAGCAAATCGGAACGGCTCTGGTCGCCTACGGCACGGTCCAGGCTCAGTTCGAGGATAATGGTGTGCGTGCGATTGAAACGAACAGCCCTGTTTTTCTCAACGACCGAATTACGACCGACGCAGATGGGATGATTACCATTGTGTTCAACGATACGGCAGCGACGCAACTCGATCTCGGCCGGATGGCGGATGTCCTGCTCAACGAAGACGTATTCCAGGAAGGCGCGCCGACGGAGATTGGCGATGCCGTCGCCGAGGCGGAGCAGATCCGGGAGGCTTTGCGAGCCGTCGAGTTCGATTCGACCGCGGCGGAACCGGCGGTAGGCGGTGCCGGCGAAGGCGACGAGGTCCTCGTCGGAGGCGATGTTGACTTCGTCACTTCTGAAAATTCCGATGCAATTTCTGCCATTTCCGGAAACAGCACGGCAAGTGGCGCAAACCTCGACTACACGGTCGATGGCAGCGCCGAGGCTACCGCACCGGATATCGACACCCTCATTTCACCCCCTGAGGATGTTTAGACCTTTGAAATTTATTTCTTGCTTTTCATCCGTAAGAGCGTGCTGAAAAAAGTCCCGTTTATCGGGGTCAGATAATTGACGATCCGCCCGCCGCTGCCCATCCCGCTTGCCGGCCACGACCACCGCCGGTCGTCCCGTTCGGCTCAACTCCTCCACCATCCGGTGATGCACCTCATTACTGCCGACGATCACCCGATCCTTAACCTCCAACGGATTGCGTCCCTCGGCCAGCTTATGCAACACCTCTTTAGCCCGCCACGGCTTGAGATGACGGCAGTCCTCGGTGATCGGCTCGGCCAAAGGGGGATCAACTCTGCCGTCATTCCCGCGCAGGCGGGAATCCAGTCCTCCATCCAAATCTCCTCCAACTCATACAAAATCTCCTCGTCCGGCCAATGCTAAACGCCGGAATCGGCACCATCCCCCGATCCGCCATCGCCTGAACAATCACCTTGCGCAACCGGTCCCGCCGCGTCCGCCGATCCTCATGCAACCGGGCCCCGCAGGTACTCTCCAAAACCAGCAACTCCGCCCGGTACGGCACCACCGGCGCAGGCAGATGCGGTAATCTTACCCCCAAATCTTATCAACTTGGAAGCCTGACCCCCCATTTTGAAATAAAGATTGACTCTCTTGCAAGCATGACGTATCGTAATATACATACTTGTACGTCATACTTACAGGAGGGTTCTATGATTACTAAACTGACATTACGGATGGACGAACATTTAATTGAATCAGCAAAAGAGTATTCCTCGCAAACTGGAAAATCCGTATCTCGTATCGTTGCCGATCTATTTGAAATTATAAAAAATGAAAAGATAAAAAGAGAGGACAGTCTCACTCCGACGGTAAGATCATTGAAGGGTGTCCTTAAAGGGAAGAATTTAGACGAAAAAGATTATAGAAAATATTTAGAAGAAAAAAATGTATGAAAACCTTATTTGACACCAATGTCATTCTAGACGTTCTGTTGGACAGGGAGCCATTTTCACACAATGCATCATTGTTATTGTCCAAAGTAGAACAATCTGAAATTATAGGGTTTATCTGTACAACAACCGTTACCACCATCCATTATCTCGCCAGCAAAGCACTTGGGTCTCAAGCTGCTTCTCATCATATTAAATCCCTCCTTTCGCTTTTCGTCGTTGCCCCGGTCAATCGTGTGGTACTTGAAAATGCAGTCGCGTCAAAATTTGCAGATTTTGAAGATGCAGTTCTGCATGAGGCAGCATGCCATGCCGGGGCCAAGTATATCGTGACAAGAAATATCGCGGATTTTAAAAATTCAAAATTGCCTGTTTTCGGACCGAATGAATTCATGAGTGCCATAGAATCATTAAAAATTTACGACTGATGGCGCAGAGCTGGGCAATTCTGCTATTGACGTAATGTCCACGTCCCTAAGACTAATCTGTAAGTATTTACACCTTGGACACGGCATGCGGCATGGAACCGCTGATTTTCTGGACCGCCAAACGGCGGAAAGGGCAGTGGGGAAATGGGGTCAGAGTAAATTTAAAATATAATATTACTCTGACCCCTTTATTTGCCTCGACCATTCCCTGTCATATCAACCACTCCTTCCCACCACCCTAATTTTTCCAGCCAGGCTCGACAGCAAGATTCATCTCCGGCATGAGATCCCCCCCCTTCGAGATTTCTCCCTTCGGTCGAAATGACAAACTGTTACGCGTCGCATTGGCAGACCGTTAATCGCCGCATTGGCAGACCTTAATCGTTGCTGCGACAGACGCAACCCGCATGGCTCCTCTGCCTTTCCTGCCGGTCATCCCGACCACTCCGCCGCGCATGGAAAATGGATAATTCGGCCCGGGACGCACTGTTAAACAGCAGTTCCCGATGTTCGGCTTTTTGGCTCAAAAGTCATGCTGCCAATTCTTGAAGTATTTCCGGATGTAAAGTGGCCACTTTCAGTAACGTAGCAGCCGCCCCGGATGGTTTTTTTCGACCTTGCTCCCATTCTTGCAGTGTGCGTACCGAAACCCCCAAAAGTTTTGCAAATGGTGCTTGGGACAAACCGGTTGCAGCCCTTGCTGCCGCGACTTGTGCTTTTTCCGCCGGGATGATCTCATCTTTTTCAATTGTTCCGTCACGTCTCGAAATCACGCGTCGAATCGAACCATCCGGTTGTGTTGTAAAGTCGGTTTTACGAGCCCACTCACCTCGTTTCATTTCGTGCAATGCCTGCTTTAATTCGGCACTCAGGTTACGTTTTATTTCCCATGCTCCCAGTTCTTTTGCAGATAATTTAGCCATTTTCAAAAACCTCCTTGAGGCGCTTCAACGCTAGGCATGGCTCAACTCATATTCTTATGAACTTGGAAGCCTGACCCCATTCCCTGACCCCATTCCATTCTTCATTGATTTTTAATACCACCGGCTTTGCCGGTGGTTACTGATCGAGTATGCGGGTATTGACTCCCAAAATGGCCGCTGACTGTATAAGATGCTGATCTGATGTAACCAACTCAAGTTCTTCTAAGGAAGTAATAGCAAGATGGAGTGCGTCCAGTGTTCGCAAGGGAGCATTGAACAAGCCGATATAGCTTCTGGCAAGTCGCCAATGCCTGATATCTACTTGAATCAATGAAAAATAATCCGCATCTAAATGAGATAAGAATTTTGATAGAATTCGATTTCCGTCGAGTTGCTCAAGCTCGTTCATCCGCACTTTTCGCGCAACGGCAGAAAACAATTCAACTTCGGTCAGTGAACTAATGGCAGGCTTAACCTGCTCAACAAGAAATTTCTGAACAACCTCGCTTGAATATTCAGGGCAATAATAAGCCACAAGGACGCTTGTATCGACATAAACCATCAATACCGCTCCTCATTACGCCCCTCGACAACAGCACTGCCGAGACTATTTCCTTTCACCTTGATGGAATTGCGAAATGAATGAAGATCCGGTAGTCTCTTGCTCGTATTGCTTACGGGAATTAGTTTTGCTATCCTTTTTCCACGGCGCATGATCACCACTTCTTCGCCCATCTGGGAGCGATCCAAAAGCGAACCCATTTTTAATTTTGCTTCTTTAAGATTTATTTCCATACCTTATTTCCTCTATATTAGTGCCTTGGTACCTTAGAAATTGATTTCTTGTTTTTCAAGAAAGAATCTCGTCAAAGTACTTAAGCCCGCAGGGGTACTGATAAGAATCCCTCCTGTGAGGAGGTAAGAGGTTAGCTATAATGGTAACAATTGCAAAATTTATTAACAAGGACAAAGTTTCACCTCAAAACCATGCCTTACAGGTTAAAGCCGGCATCCAGTCCCCCATCTCCCGCCAACAACCAAAACACCCCCAAATCCAACCCCCAACCATATCAAACGTCACATCGCTAAGCAATAAAATCCTTAACTGTCTGCCATATCCCATTGCTCTACACACAGCTTTGCCATGTAAAAGGTGTTGAAATCACCCATCTAACCGATACATTTAGTTTTTCGTAAACTGTAAATCCAGTTTTTTACCGATGTTCTTGGCTTCGGTTAAGTTGCGTACGATGCTTACCAGATGTTTTTGTGGGTTTTATGACCTTTTTAAGGTAACCCCGAATTTGTGCTGATAAACTGAACGTTTTTACCTGAAAGCTTGAACAACGGACGGTGTTTGTTGCTACATTTTACGTAATATTAATCTGTTATCATGATTATGCGGCCTTTCTTTCTGGAAACATTGGGAGCTGTTGCGGCT
>CAYTVF010000071.1:94-5623 GCA_964441345.1 uncultured Desulfopila sp.
CACCCCTCAATCCCCTCCCGTCAAGGGAGGGGAAGTTAAAACCAATCTGACAATGTGCATACTATTGAAATAAAATGCATAGTTACAAAAAATGAAGAAAGGCAAGTGTAACGGAAATCGAACGGACTCGGAACTCATGGCCGGCCATGCCGATTTTCCGGTTGAATAATGGCAGATGATGTTTAATAGTAGCGGTGTCCGGCATATTAGTACCAAAATCAAGAACAAAAAGCCGTCCGGCTTGAAGGAGCGATATGACACAGGTAAGAAGAGGCGACAACGTAAAAGTGCATTATACCGGCAAACTCGACGACGGAACGGTTTTCGACAGCTCCGAGGGCCGCGAGCCGCTTGGTTTTGCCGTCGGCAGCGGCCAGGTGATCGCCGGCTTTGACGAGGCGGTGCTGGGCATGACGGTCGGCGAGTCGAAGGTGGTCCGTATCCCGGTCGAGAAGGCATACGGGACGCGGAAAGAGGAACTGGTGATGGAGGTGCCTGTCGAGCAGGTGCCGCCCGATCTCGACCCGGAAGTGGGCATGCGGCTGGAGATGGGTGGCGCCAATGGCGAGATTATGCGCGTCGTGGTGACGGATATCACCGATGCCCATATCATCCTCGACGCCAATCCGCCCCTGGCCGGCAAGGATCTCACCTTCACCCTCGAAGTGGTTGAGTGCTCAGCCCCCTGAACCGGCGAGCCTCTATACGTTCATCCGAGCCTGCCGGAAACCGGCAGGCTCAGTCGTTTTTCGGCATCGGCAGGATGAGCCGGTAGGCGTCCAGGGTTTTCCGGGCGATCTGCTGCCAGTCGAACTGCTCGTCCACCATCCGTCTCGACTTTCTTCCCATCCCGCGGAAATCCCCGGCGAGCAAACCATGTATCTTATCGGCCAGGTCTTTGGGGTCGGCCGGTCGGCAGAGATAGCCGTTCTCCCCGTTTTTGATCAGTTCGGGGATGCCGCCCACCTCGGTGCCGACCAGCGGCAGGCCCGCGGCCATCGCCTCCAGCCCGCTGATGCTGGTGGCTTCCATCAGCGAGGGGAGGACGGAAAAGTCCGCCGCACTGTAATAATCGACAATCTCGCCATGGGTCTTGCTGCCGAGAAAAATCACGCGGTCGCCGCAGTGGCGGGTGAATTCCTTTTCCACCGCGCCTCGTTCCGGTCCGTCGCCAATGACGACAAATCTGATGCCGGGATCGGTCGCGTGCAAATATTCGGTTGCCCTGGCCAGATAGATTACGCCGTTCTTATCGACCAGCCGTCTGGTGACGACGGCCACGATCTCCTCTGCGCCGATCCCGAGGTTTTGCCTGATGGTCCGCCGTTTGTCGTCGTTGCGGACAAATTTTGCCGCATCGACCCCGTTGGCGATAAACCGTTGCGGCGCCCGGATGGGGAAGGGGATGCCGAGCAGTTCCCGG
Source organism: uncultured Desulfopila sp. (assembly GCA_964441345.1). Classification (GTDB taxonomy): domain Bacteria; phylum Desulfobacterota; class Desulfobulbia; order Desulfobulbales; family Desulfocapsaceae; genus Desulforhopalus_A. The sequence goes on from CAYTVF010000071.1 coordinate 1,518, forward strand.
CTGGGGGCGAGGAAGAGATCAACCTTGCCGAAATGTCTTTTCAGTATTGTCATCCGCCGCCAGCCGCCCTTCTGGATGCGTTTCAGGTAGCCGGAGGTATGGTTGGTATAGGCCAGCGGAATATGGTCGATATTGTACCATTCGAGCGGGCCCATGCCGTGGATATGGATGATGTCCGGCTGCAGCCCGGGCAGCAGTTTCCGCACGAAACTTCGCAGCTGCAGGCCGTAGACGAAAGCCAGATATTTCAGCGATACCCGATAAACCTGCCAGCCGTCCGCCGCCGATCGTTCCGCTTCGCCCGCGCGCCGCCTGGTTACCACCGTCACCCGGTGGCCGGCCTTTGCCAGTGCTCTGGACAGCTCGTACACATGGGCCGAAATGCCGCCGGGAACCGGCGGGTAATCGATGGAAATCATCAGAATATTCATATTATTTCCCGGTTCGGGGCAGGTGCTTGCAGGCGGTGATGTGGCCGGGCGTCTTGTCGTCGACGGTGCGGGTCGAAAAGCCCAGCCGCTGGAAGTCGGCGCAGGTCCAGAAGGAGATATGTTCCTCGTAGGGGTTGCCGTAGGCCCGGCCCTGATCTTCGCGGCCGTTGGGGCAGCCGAGAATGACCAGCCGGGCGGTGACCCGGAGGATATCCGGCAGAAAGCCCAGGAACTCTTCTTTCTCCAGATGTTCCGGTCCGTGCCAGTGCAGGAAGACATCGAACTTCCTGGTGAAAAGGGTGCCGATATCCCTGAGATTGCCGAGGGTTATCCGGTGGCGGTCGGCGGCGGGCGCGTGCTTTGTGAAATTCTCCACATTGGGCGGATAGATCTCGAGAATATGCCAGTCGATGTTGTTGGCCCGGCAGATGTCGATCCACCAGCGGGTGCGGATATCCTGGTAATCGTGGAAACCGACATTGAGCAGACTGGCGACCGGCTGCTGCGCCGCCAGCTCTTCCAGGAGCTTCACCACGGTCAGCTCACGCCTGGTGTAGCCGCGTCCGGTCTTTTTTACTTTTTGCAAGTCCAGCAGTCTGAGGGGAATCTTCACTGTTCTACCTTGTGATGTTACGTTGTTTTCTGTGTGGCTGAAGCGGGGAAGACCTCGCCCCGCCATTCATAGTCGGCGGTGAAGGGACGCTCGAAAAGGAGTTCCAGCATATAGCCGCATACCCGCTCGCTGCTGCAGCTGCGGTGGATGCGCCGCCAGCCTCTTTCGGCCAGGGCCCGGCATTCGATTTCGTGAGTATGGTAATAGACTATCTTTTCCAGGAGGTCGTCAAGCCCGTCGAAGTAGACGATTTCGTCTTCGCCAAACAGCAGCGTGAGCCCCGGCACCCTCGGGCAGAAGGTGAGCAGGCCGTTGCCGACCAGTTGGGCGAGCCGGTCCGAGGAATAGAGGGTGACATCGTTCCTGCGGCTGATGTTGAGGGCCATCTTCGACCGGCCGAGAAAATCGAGATAGCTGCAGCCGGTGACCGACGGATTGCCGAGACAGCCGCGGAAGGCGCAGCGCAGATGTTTGCCCGCCTCGCGGTTGAGGTCGGCCATAAACGTGCGGCGTTCGGGATCATGGGCATCCCGGCCGCAGAAAATGAAGTCGTGCTCGTATGTCCGGTTCAAAAAGGCCCGGTGCGATTCCACCGCCCCGTCGACCATGTTCGGGATGAAGGCGGCCCTGGTGGCGGCCGTGGCGTATTCCCGCAGGTATTCCCCGCCGGTGGTGGCAAAGACCACGTCGATAAAGGGCAGCCGGTCGATGACATGGGCCGCCTTCTCGCGGTGGAAGAGGGCGTCGACGTACCACAGGCCGATCTTGATTGCCGGGTGGCGCTGCCGTATTTCGGCCAGGGTCGCCGCCTCGATCAGTTCCGAATGGCCGAGCAGCAGGAGATGGGGGCGCTGGATATCGCAGGCCTTGATCAGTTTCCGGTTGACCTTGCCGGTGCCGAGCCTGGTCGTCCGAAACAGCGATTCGTTGCGGCTGACATCACGGTAGCTGAAATCGTAGACGAAATGGCCGGCCCTGATCAGGCCGGCGGATATTTTCCGGTCGGTGGCGTAGAGGTCGGCCCCGTATTTGCCGGTATTGAAGTTTGCCACGTGAAGTATGCGCATCGCTGGTTACTCTCGTTACGGTTCAGTCGTAGTGGGATGTGGGCTTCAGGCGTCAGGGGTTTGGCAGGGAAGCGGCGCGGTTTTTGTGTTAGTTTTTGTTTTTGTTTCAGTTTCAGCCTGCGCGCGCAGCCGACTTCTTTTTTCCCCCCGCCCGTTGTGGGCGGTCAGATAGCCCTTGACCGCACCGCTTGCGAGGATGAGCGAGCAGCCGGCCAGCTGCAGGCTGTTGAGCTTTTCACCGAAGAGAGCCCAGCCGAGGACGACGACGAAGATCGGCTCGAAATAGGCCAGGGTGCCGAAGGTGGCCGCCGGCAGTCTTTCCAGGGCGATCACCGCAAAGAGGATGCCGAGGAATCCGGGAATGAAGCCCGCTCCCAGCAGCCAGAGCCAGTTCGTCCCGGTTATCGCCGGAAAATCGGTGATAAAAAAAGGCACCATGCACAGGGCCCCGGTGAGCAGCTGGTAAAAGGTCCGGGTGTAGACATGGACCGTACTGCTGATCGTCCTGTTGATGAGGATGAACGCCGAATAGCAGCACAGCCCGAGGGTGGCGAAACCAAGTCCCAGCAGATGATTGGTGCCGGAGGAGAAATCGATCCTGAATTCCATCATCATCGCAAAGCCGAAGAGGGCCGTGCAGATCAGGATGGCGCTCTGCAGACCCAGTTTTTCGCCCATGAAGAAGTGGGCGAATACCGAGGCCACCAGCGGGGCCAGGTAGAGCACCATGATGGCGTTGGCCATGCTGGTGAGGTACATCGCCTGGACGTAAAAAATGATGAAACCGGCCAGCATCAGGCCGTTGATGAGGACCGGCCAGGTCGGCCAGACCAGCAGGACCCTCAGCCGGCGGATACCGAGGAGGAGGATGGCCATGAAGGCGGCACCGAAAATCAGCCTGAAAAAGGTGATAATCTCGGCATCAAGCCCGGTTTTCCGGGAAAAAACGCCCATCGTGCCCATAAACAGACCTGCCAGGACGGCAGTTACGATCCCAATGATATTCATTTCGCTTACTCTTTTCGCGTTGTAATTTCCCGGTACCTCTCACATACGTTGGATAGAGAGGTTGGATATAAGCTGGATATCGGTTGGTTACGGGTTGGATATCCTGACTGTACGGAGTGAGAGTAGCCGCACTTCCTTCGCTTTGCACCACTTTTTGTCGGAGCGGGCAGATTTATCGATCTTCTTCTGCGGACGGGGCGGGGAGGCCGGGGTGCGAAGGAGCTGGTGCAGGAATTTATTGCAGGAATTTCTGCATGATGGCATCGTAGGTGCCGTCTTTTTTAATCTCTGCCAGGGCCGCCCTGCATTTTTCGACAAGGGAGTCATCGGTCTTCAGACTGAAGGCCAGAAACAGGCCGGCGGAAAGATCCGGCAAGTGGAGAACCTGCTCGAAGCCGTTTTTTTCCAGGAATTGGGCGCGAACATCGTCGCGCACCGCCCCGATTCGGTATTTTTTCGCATCGTCGAGGCCGGTGACGGTGAGATCCGTCCTTTTTTTCAGTTTATAAAGGTGGATATCGTAGGGAGCAACCACATCTATCCATTTAAAGAGTTTTTCCCGCTTTTCGCTTCTGCCGATTGAATAGATAAGGACATTCGGGGTGTTCAGCGCCGTATTGTAGGTTCTGGCCCAGGGGTAGGAGGTGAGGGAATAGGGGATGCCGGCTCGTTTCAGAACCTCTTGGACAATTTCGGTCGAGCAGCCTTTGATGACGCCGTTTTCGGTGAAATTATAGGGAGGATATTCCTCCGTCACCACGGTTATTGTCTGGGTCTGCCCTGGGGGACTGGAGAAAAAGAAAAGACCGCAAAGCAGAACGCAGATCCTGTATATTCTTTTTTTCATTTGAGACGAGCCGGCGCAGTGGTTTTGGGTTTGGCACCCCAAGGAAAACTATAAACCTATCTCTTCAGTTTATTTCAATAGTATCCACTTTGTCCGCTTGGTTTCAGCCTCCCCTCCCTTGACGGGAGGGGATTGAGGGG
>CAYTVF010000071.1:5655-18051 GCA_964441345.1 uncultured Desulfopila sp.
CCCCCCCCTGCCCCCCTCCCGCAGGGGGAGGGGGAACTTTGTCCGTAGAGCCGAATGGATACCAATAAAAAAACAAAAAACAGTAAGCGAGAGTGTTCCTGGGTATTTTCAAGGCCTGAGCAAAAACTACCGGGGCAAAACGATTTTCATCTGGAAAAAGGATATATCCTGACCTTGTTTGAAGTCAAGGCCCGTATTTCCCGTCATTTCATAAACGGCGCATGGTTCGAGGTGAAAAACGGCGGGTCCTTCCTGAGGATTTCGGCGATCCGCGGAGAACGCTTGAAGGTTCCGGCGAGATAGCGGCGCACCTCCGCCCTGTTCCAGCCTAAGGGGTGGGTAAAGTTGCGGTAGATCGACAGATCGCCGTCGTAAAAATCGGTCACCGCGAGGGTCGATGTCGCCTCGCTGCAGACGGGCAGGTTGAAGATCGCCAGGTTCAGGAAACCGATGGCCCGGTGATGTTCTTCGACAAAACTCCGGGTCCGCTCCGCTTCCCGGCGGGTTTCCGCGGGGGTGCCGAAAAGCAGGTAGACATAGGTGGCGATGCCCGCTTCGTGGAGATTGGTGAGGACGCTTGCGGCCTGCTCCAGGTCGATTCCCTTGTTCATACTGTTCAACACCTGCTGGTCGCCGGACTCCAGGCCAAGTTTCAGCATAACGCAGCCGGCCGCCCGCAGGCGGCGGCAGAAGTCGCGGTCGGCAAGGAGCGAGTCGATCCGGGCAAAACCGTACCACGGGGCGGCCGGCGGATTTACGCTCAGGGCGCGAAGGGTGGATGGGCTGATGGCGTTGTCAAGGAGATGGATCAGCACCGGCGATGTCGCTGCCGTCAGACTGTGCAGGTCGGCAATGGCCGTTTCCGGCGGAACCTGGCGATAGGGATTGTTTTCGCTCGTTTCCGGGCAGAAGTTGCATTTCTTCCAGAAACAACCGGTGGACGTGGTGTAGGGCAGAATGAAGCCGGGCGAGAGATAACGGTTTCGGGCAAGGGTCGTATACATTGGCTCGGGGTGGGCGATTCGCTGCTCGCCGCCAAGCAGCTGTAAGAGCGGTTTCTCACCCTGACCGCCGATGCAATGATCGACCAGATCGGCAAACGGATCGCGCCACCGCGGGTTGCTGAGCCAGGTGGTGACCAGGCCGCCGCCGAGAATGATGGTCTTTTGCGGATGATGCGCCCGGAGGTAGCCTATCATGGCAAAAGTGCACAGCGCCTGGCTGAGGTAGCTGAGGGAGAAGCCGATATGACTGCCATTCTCCTGGCCGCACAGCTCGTCGAGCCGTTCCTGGAAATAAGGGAAGAAGATGTTCGATCGGTAATCGGCCGCGGCTCGGCGCAGGTCTGGGCTTTTCAGGGGTGATAGCGTATTGTCCTGGTAGTTGGCGAGGGACAGCTGCAGGTTGAAGGGTTTGCCCGCCATTTCCAGGACCCGGTCGATGTCCGCCACCGCTCTCGCGTAGCGGTCGAAATTGGTGTATATGTCCCGGTGCTGCAGGGCGGCGATATTCTTGCCCAGATGTTTTGCGGCCCGGTCGGACCAGGTGTCGCCGGCCGGTTTTGCGGTGCGGAAGATATATTCGAGCGCCTCGATATTCATGTCGCAGACCGAACACGGATGACCGTGTGCGGCAAGAGCCCCGGAGAGGTAGGCAAGGGCGGCCGGGGGCTCGCACGGTTTGGTCAGCGGCGGATGGATGATCAGCATGGGGTATTCTAACAATAAAGTAATTTTTATCTCTGGCGTCTTGATCGAGGTGTACTATAATATTGCCGGATAGATATTGCCGGAAACGAATGTAGCCCGGGTTGGAAAATGATCAATCAAAATAAAGGTGAAAAACGACTATGACAACGTTTTGGAAGAAACTGGCACCGATTTTTTTGTTGCTTATTGCTTTCTCCTTCATTGAAGGGGGGCTGTTGGCCGACGATGCCGACGCCCGCTCAAAGTCGGGGGGGAAATCTTTCAGCTCGAGCCCGAGCAAGGCACCGGCGAGTACCGCGAAGCCCGCCGGGACTCCCAATCAGCCTGGCGGCAGCTTCAGCCGTGGACTGATGGGCGGTCTTGTGGGTGGCGCACTTGGCAGCATGCTCTTTGGCTCGATGTTCGGCGGCGGGGGATCGGGCATGGGCATATTGCCTCTCCTTATTCTCGGCGGGATAGCCTATTTTCTCTATAAGCGGTTTGCCGGCTCCCGGCAAGGCGGCAATCAGGCCCAGAACCCGTATTCCCGTCAGGCAAATCCGCTGTCCGGCATATTGGGCGGCGGTTTTGGTAATTCCGCCCAGCCGCCTCCGCCACCGCCGCCGGTGATCGGCGAGAATCTGGTGGACGACGGACTGCGCCAGATCATGCAGACCGACCGGGACTTTGATCCGGCCCATTTCAAGGAAGTGGCCTCCGACGTCTTCTTCCAGGTCCAGGCCGGCTGGATGCGCCGGGATCTCGATTCCTATCGCCATCTCCTCGGCGCAGATCTGGCCCGGGAGTATGAGGGACATTTCGCGGAGATGCGCCAGAAAGGAGAGATCAATAAACTGGAATCCATTGCCGTTCGTACGATTGAGATCGTTCAGGCCGGCAGCGACGGCCGCGAGGACTTCGTCACCGTCCTGTTCACCGCCAACCTGCTTGACTACACTGTCAACGACAAGAGCGGCGAGCTGATCTCCGGCAGCATGACCAATCCGGTGAAGTTCAAGGAAGAGTGGACCTGGGCCAGACCGGTCGGCACCCAGAACTGGAAACTGGAAGGTATTAAGGAAGGTTGATAATTCCGCCGCCGGCAACGGATTGTTTTTTGTTTTTCGTTGCCGGCGGCGTTTTTTTTTGCTCAGTGAGGAGAATTTTGTGGATTTAAGTCAATTTCGCCGGGAATATTTGAAGGGCGGGCTGTCTCGCGCCGATCTCAACGCCGACCCGGTTCTGCAGTTTGCTTCCTGGTTTGAGCAGGCCCGCAATACCGATATCGCCGATCCGACGGCGATGGTTCTGGCAACGGTCGGCCGCAATGGCCAGCCCAGCCAGCGGACCGTGCTGCTCAAATATTTCGACCGGAAGGGGTTTGTTTTTTTTACCAATTTTGAGAGCAGAAAGGCCAGAGAGATCCACGACAACCCGCGGGTCAGCCTACTCTTTGTCTGGCTTCTGCTGGAGCGGCAGGTGATGATCAACGGCCTTGCCGCCAGGATCTCGACTGCCGAGTCGGCTAAATATTTCATGTCCCGGCCCAAGGAGAGTCAGATGGCGGCCTGGGTCTCGAGCCAGAGCCATCCCCTCACATCCAAGCAGATCCTGATGCAGAAGTTTCAGGAGATGAAGACCAAGATCGGCGAAGGGAAGGTGCCGCTGCCGTCCTTTTGGGGCGGCTACCGCGTCGACCCGGTTGCGATCGAGTTCTGGCAGGGCGGGCAAAACCGCCTGCACGATCGCTTTATGTATACCAGGACCGAAGGTGCGGATTCCTGGATTGTTGACCGTCTCGCCCCCTGAAACGAAAACAACTCACCCCTTCACCACCGCCAGCGGTTTGAGGGTGGTGACAATTTCAATGAGATCGCTCTGATTGCCGATCACCACGGCAATATCTTTATAGGCTCCGGCAGCCTCTTCCAGATCGTTTTTATGGCGGATGGCATGGAGGATGCCCTGCTGTTCCAGAAGGGCGACTTCCGCCTTGAAGTCCAGCTCGCGCCGGGCCTGTTTTCTGCCCAGTCTTCGCCCGGCTCCGTGGGAGCAGGATGAAAAACTCTCCGGATTGCCTTTGCCGCGGACAATATAGCTGACACTGCCCTGGGAGCCGGGGATGATTCCGGTTCCCCCGGCCGTGGCCCTGGTCGCCCCTTTGCGGTGGACGAAGACCTCCCGGCCGAAATGGTTTTCCAGCGCCGCGTAATTATGGGCCACGTCGAGGCGGGGTGAAAAGGTTGTCGACGGTTCGATATCGACAAGGATATCCTTCACCCGGTCCATCATCGCCCGTCTGTTGGCTGCGGCGAATTCCACACAGTACGTCATCTCGCGGATATATCGATCCCCCGTATCGGAATCGACCGGCAGGTAATCGAGCTGCCATTTGCTGGGGACGATCTCGCCATGGCCCTGGTTATGGATAGCCGCCAGGCGGTTGTAGTAATTGGCCACCTGATAGCCGATATTTCTGCTGCCGGAGTGGATCATGATCCACACATATCCGTCATCGCCCAGCTGCAGCTCGATAAAATGGTTGCCGCCGCCGAGCGTCCCGAGCTGGTGCCGGCCGTTGTCGTACTCGCGGGCGACGACCGGCAACTCCTTTTCCGTGCGGTTGCGGCCGAATTCCGGCATCCGGCTGTCCGGCTGGGGTTTTTTGTGATGCTGAAAGCCGAGCGGCACACTCTTGCGGATGGCCTCAAGCACCCGCTTCAGCTGCGGTTTGTCGAGCGCGGGCAGCGAGGTCTGCACCGTGCAGATGCCGCAGCCGATATCGACCCCCACCGCATTGGGGATGATGACGTCCTCGGTTGCCGCAACCCCGCCGATCGGCATGCCGTAGCCAATATGGGCATCGGCCATGATTGCCACATGGTGAAAGAGAAAGGGCAGGTTGGCAAGATTCTTGGCCTGCTGCAGGGTGTCGAGGTCGATGTCGTTGAGCCAGAGTTTAATCGGCTTTTTTTCCGTGGCAATGGTCTTGATCATGACTTGGCCTCATGGATTGTCATTTTGTTTTTCAGGGAAGTTCTTGGTTCCAGTAAAGAGGATAGGGATCCCAAAGCGCAAATTCAATACGCGTTTTCCTGGACAAAATAGGATCTGAAAAGTCCTGTATTTGCAATTGCTCCATCCGATTTCGTCGAAAACCTGCTATCGTTACGATATTTCGTTGGATTTAATATTTGCAGAATCGGATTTGAAGTGTAATGTCCAACAAGATTTATCCCTTTCCTTAGAACATTGATCTGCCGTTATACCGACAAATTACCACTTCATGGGAGATGGTTCCATGTCCGGGCACAAAAAGGTCGAAAATCTACGGGCTGCCGCCATTGACGAGGCAGTGCTTCTCAGTGTCTTCTTTCTTTCCGGCGTTTCCGCGCTCATCTATCAGGTCGCCTGGCAGCGCCTGCTTTTCGGCACCTTCGGCGTCGATGTCGAATCCATCACCATCGTGGTCGCAACCTTCATGCTCGGCCTCGGTTGCGGGGCGCTGGCGGGAGGACAGCTTGCCGACCGGTTCGGCGGTCGGGTTATCGAACTCTTCGCCTGCTGCGAGATCGGCATCGGTCTCTTCGGGGCGCTCAGCCCCTACCTTATCCCCGCCGTGGGCGAGCGGTTCATGCAATACGACCTGCCGGTGATCGCCCTGGTGAATTTTGTGCTCATCCTCATTCCATCGACCTTCATGGGGGCGACCCTGCCGATGCTGGTTTCGCACCTTTTCCGTCGCAGCGCCAATGTGGGCGTCTCCATCGGCAGTCTCTATCTCGCCAATACCCTCGGTGCCGCCATCGGCGCCTTTGCCACCGGCACGGTGCTCTTTGTCCTGCTCACCCTCGACCAGGCCATTTATCTCGCCGCTGCCGGAAACTTCTCCGCGGCCACGATTATCTTCCTCCGTCTGCGACGGGAGGTGACAGCATGATCCGCTCAGCGAGGCTGCTTTCTTTTCTCACCGGGTTCCTGAGCCTCAGCCAGGAGATCCTCTGGGTACGTTTCGCGGGTTTTTGTTATCATGGCGCGCCGCAGGCCTTCGGCATGATCCTCGGCCTCTACCTGCTGGGCATCGCCGTGGGTGCCGGGATCGGCAAGATGTACTGTCGCTCGGAGAAAAATCTCTTTCGCGTGGCCGGCATACTTCTGTTCACGGCAGCGGTTCTCGATGGTGTCTTCCCCTTTCTTGCGACCGAGGCCTTTGCCCTGGGCAACGGGGTGGGGACCGCCGTTCTTTTCACCTGCGTGGTGATAACCTCGCTCATTAAAAGCAAAATCTTTCCTATTGCCCACCACCTCGGCTCCACGGCCAGCGGGGGCAAGGTCGGCTCGTCGGTATCGAAAGTCTATTTCGCCAACATCGCCGGCTCGACCCTTGGCCCGCTGGTGACGGGCTTCATGCTGCTGCAGATTTTGACCCTCCAGCAGTGCTTCATGCTGATGGCCGGACTCACCCTCCTGACCGGCGCGTATTGCTGGCAGGTGGCGGCGGCACCTTCGCGGCGCCTGGTGCTTGCCGGCAGTGCGGCCGTCATGATCCTTCTGCTCAGTCTGCCCGGCGTGCTTCTCCCGAGGCTCGTCGCCAGCACCCCCATGGGCGGTTTTAAAGGGACCTTCAAGAGCGCCGTGGAAAACCGTTACGGCATCATTCATCTGCTCGATTCGCCCGATGGCGAGGTCACTGTGTTCGGCGGCAACGCCTACGACGGGACCGTGAATATCGACTTCATGCGCGACAGCAACTGGATATCGAGGCTTTATGCCCTGGCCGCCGTGAAACCGCACCCCGCGCGGGTGCTGGTCATCGGCATGAGTGCAGGCTCCTGGACCAGGGTGCTCTCCAGCTTTCCTGGGGTGGAGCGGATCGATGTGGTTGAGATTAATCCCGGTTACAAGGAAGTCATCAGTCAGTACCCCGCCGTTCAGCCCCTGCTCGACGATCCTCGCGTGCATATGCACTTCGACGACGGACGCCGCTGGCTGAAACGCCATCCGGAGGAAACCTACGACCTCCTTGTCATGAACACCACCTTCCACTGGCGCGCCTACAGCACCATGCTGTTAAGCCGCGAGTTCCTCAGCCTGATGCGGCAACACATGAATCCGGGCGCGGTGCTCGCCTACAACAGCACCTTTTCCAGGGACGTGTTCCAGACCGCCTCGGTAGTGTTTCCCGAGGTCTATATCTTCGGCAACTTCGCGATTGCGGGCGAGAAGCTCACAGTCCCGCCGGAGAAAGAAGCCATCGCCCGCATCGCCGCCCTCACCCTCGATGGACGGCAGCTGGTGGATACGAGCCGGCCCGAGGTTCTGGAACGGGTCCGCGAAAAGATCCGCATATTTAAGCCGTTTGCGACTGTTGGGGATGAGGTTGAAAACAGAGTTGGGGGTAATGATGAAGATACCCGGCCGCTTGAGGTTATCACCGATCAGAACATGCTTACCGAGTACCGGTATGGGCAGTCCATTTTTCGGTAGGAAGTTCGTTGAAAAGAGGGATTGCAATTATTCAGGAAGCCTGATGATAAGATTTTTGCATGAACCAGCTTGTAAGAGTCAGGCAACGTCCTGACTCTTATGTTGTTTTTTATAAAATATGAGAGACTTTTCTGAAATATTTCTGGTCTTCAGCAGAATTGCTTGTTGGGCGTCATTGCGACCTCGCCTTCAATGTCGTGTTAAATAGGAGAAACAGCCCCTTGTTACCGTACCTGGAGAAATTTGAGCTGATCATCACCCACGCCCTGCTCGTCATGATGGCGGGCGTGGTGCTGCTCGCCACCGTCGAGTTGGCATGGCTGCTCGGCAAAGACGTGCTATCCCCGCCGTTATTCCTGCTGGGCTTCGACGAATTGCTGGAGCTGTTCGGTCAGTTCTTGCTGGTGCTGATCGGAATTGAATTGGTGCACACGATGAATATATACATCGAGCACCGGGTGATCCACCTCGAAGCAGTGCTCAGTGTGGCGTTGATTGCTGCGGTGGCCCGCAAGATCATAATTCTGGAGCCGAAGCATTTACCCGAAGGTGTACTGCTGGGCATTGCCGCCATGGTGTTCACACTCACTCTCGGCTACTATTTGGTGCGGCGCAGTCAATGGGAAAAACACGATCCAGATTCGGAGAGCCAGAAATGATGATCGAATCCATTGGCACCCCGATTCTCTATCTCGGCTTCACGCTGCTCGTCAGCGTCTTGCTGGCGGTCGACTTTGTCGTGCTCAAAGCCCAGGGCACCCACCGGGTGAGCGTGAAGGAGGCAGCGGCCTGGTCGGTGGGGTGGATCGCTATCTCGCTCGCCTTCTGCGGTTGGTTCTGGTGGTATCTCGACGGGAGCTTCGGGCAAGAGTTTGCCACCGAAAAGGCGCTGGAATACCTTGCCGGCTACCTGATCGAGAAATCGCTCGCCGTGGACAACGTCTTCGTGTGGATCACCCTCTTCAGCTTCTTCGCGGTGCCCGTAGCGTTCCAGAAGCGAGTGCTGCTCTACGGCGTGCTCGGCGCCATCGTCATGCGCGCGGTGCTCATCTATGTCGGCGCGCTGCTGCTTGCTCAATTTCACTGGATTCTCTATGTCTTTGGTATGTTCCTCTTACTCACCGGCGTCAAGATGCTGGTGTTCTCCAAGCACAAGCCCGATCTGGAGAAAACCCCGATCCTGCGCTGGTTGCGCGGCCACATGAAGATCACCAATAAGTACCATGGGGAGAAATTCTTCGTGTTGAAGGAGGGGGTGCGCTATGCGACGCCAATGTTCGTGGTGCTGGTGCTGGTGGAAGTGACCGACCTCATCTTCGCGGTGGATTCCATCCCCGCGATATTCGCCGTCACCAGCGACCCGTTCATTGTCTTTACATCCAACATCTTCGCCATTCTGGGGCTGCGGGCGATGTTTTTCCTGCTCGCCGATATGGCGGAGCGCTTCCACCTGCTCAAGTATGGATTGGCGATAATACTGATGTTCATCGGGGTGAAAATGCTGCTGCTCGACGTCTACAAAATTCCTGTGGGGATCGCCCTGGGAGTCGTCGGATTGATCTTGTTGGTGTCGGTGGCGGCAAGCCTGGTCGCATCCCGCCGCTCCGGCCCCGAGACGAAGGAAAGGCGCTGAGGAACAGGATGCATATTTCTCAGCAGAAGAGAGATTGTCGAGTTGAATTGCGATCCCCACAAGCGGAAAATTGTCACTCTCAGAAACAAGGGGAGCGGCGAACTGGAGGAGCATTGGACCGGCGATTATATTTTTGAAAACGAATGGCAGTCCTTCCGCACCAAAAAGGACCGCTCGCTGGAACTGAAAACACCCTTTCATGAATGCCTCAAAGGACGGTACAAGGTGGCTGTGAAGGTGGTTGACATCTTCGGCCACGATACCATGAAGATCGTCGGGGTGACGGTATGAGTAAAACCATGAGGAAAACGGTTACTGAGCCGTTGGCAAAAAATAATCTGGATGGTTGGAATACCCGGAACGGTCCTAAATCCAGCGAATTCGATGAAATAGGTACGAGGTGAATGTATGAGAGAGAACACGTTAAGTCTTGATGACGTCCTTGGAATCCTAAGGAAGCGAAAAGCGGATTTTGAAGACGCATATGGCGTCACGGCCATCGGCATCTTCGGTTCTTTTGCTAGAGGGAAGGCGAAACAGGATAGCGATATCGATGTTGTCGTCAAGATGAAAAAGCCGGATCTTTTTTATATGGTTCATATCAAGGAAGAGCTGGAAAGTGACTGCAGGACGAGAGTCGACATCGTCCATTACCGTGAGAAAATGAACGCCTTTTTGAAAAAGCGCATAGACCAGGAGGCCGTCTATGTATGACCGTGAGCTTGTCCTTGAAATACTTGAACAGATAGTAACCGCCGCAAACCGTATCGAACGAAGGTTTGTGGACATCACTAAACCCGATGATTTTCTTGTTTCCGAAAAGGGTATTGATAAGCTGGATGCCATTTGTATGATGCTGATCGCTATCGGTGAGAATTTGAAAAATCTGGATAAAATCAGCGGAGGCACGATCTTGCCTCAATATCCTGAAATGGATTGGAAAGGCGCCAAGGGTATGCGTGATATCATCAGCCATCATTACTTTGACTTGGATGCCGAGGTGGTGTTCACCATCTGCAAGGATCGTATACCCGGATTGATTGAAACAGTTATGAAAATGAAGGATTCCCTGTAATGGCCATTCACCCTGATTTCCCTTCATCCTCACATGCCAGACTCACTCCCGTACGTGGGGTCACGTACGTGGGGTCAGGTCTTGAAATATCACATTTTTTATTTCAAGACCCTAGCAACTTGCGCTGGCAGGGATGATGAAAGACTGGAGTGATACCGAAATGATGTGTGCTCATTGCAAGGGCGGTGTTATCGCGATCTCCCATTCTTTCGATAATTTTATACGCACAGGAGGAAGGGTTAAATATTTAACCATGACACATCAGATCATCAAAGATAAAGATTTGACCCCATCGATCCGAATCAATTGTTTTGACTTGACCTGTTATGTGGATTATTATAGCTATAAGAAGCCACATTATGGAGGTGCGATATGAGAACAATTCAAATGACTCTTGATGACAATCTTGTCAAAGCAGTAGACCGTGTTTCAAAGGAACTCCACACAAATCGTTCTGCATTCACAAGGAAGGCACTTCAAGACGCGCTTGTTCGCTACAAACAAGAACAGTTAGAGAGCAGGCACCGTCGGGGGTACGAACAAAATCCAGTTGCCAGTGATGAGTTTTCGTTATGGGAATCGGAGCAGGCTTGGGGTGACGAATGAAGCATGGAGAAATACGTTGGTATAAGTTCTTGTCACCAGATAAAAATCGACCGGTTCTCATCCTGACACGTGATTCCGTGTTGGAGTATCTGGGGGAGGTTACCATCGCACCCGTCACAATTACCGTTCGTGATATACCTTCCGAAGTGTTTCTCTCAACTACTGACGGTATGCCCCAGGATTGTGTTGTCAACTGTGACCATTTGCAGACTGTTTCGAAGGGAAAACTCGGATCTTTGATCACATCCTTGCCTCGCGCAAAAATATTAGAGGTCGGGAGAGCAATCCGCTTTGCACTCGATATCTGAAGAATAGCGGCTAATCTGGTAGCCGGGGGAATCCTGGAAACTTGCACTGGCAGGAATGATAAAAGACTGGAATAATACCGAAATCATGTGTGCTCATAGCAAGGGCGGTGTTATCGCGACTTCCCACCCTTTCGATAATGTTATCCGCACCGGATGCAGTCCCTGGCCACCCCCGGAAATCGTCCAGAAGCTATACCAGAGCCGACACATTCGGGCGTTCGCTGGAGAAGACGAGAAGATATGCAGGTCGGGAGTCGGCTTTTACTGCGATTTGCAATCAATTCACAGCGAGGATGCCATCACATGGTCAGTTTTCGGGACAGTGGGACGCGCTTCGCAACTTCTCTTGGAGGCGTGGTTGGCCGACCTTTTCAGACTTCTCGACCTTCCCGGCCTGCGAACAAAAGATGCTGAGATATTTCTATGGCGCCGCGTGCCGCATCCAGACAATCTTGTTCCGGGCGGCCCTGAAATTGACGTTGGCATTTCCACCGTGAATGCTCTCATACTGGGTGAAGCAAAGTGGCAATCAGGAAGGTATCGCCTTTCGGTCAACAACATGGGAAAACGTGTGCTCACTGTCTTCTCATCCTCAAGCAGGGGAAGTCTGGCGCTATTTCAAATGGAAGAAGGAACACACCAGAATCGCCGGCAAACGGCTGCAGCAGATCGCCGAAAAAACCGGCGTCCACTGAGCCGAGCGTTCGACCCAATGGCATGGAATAAAAGAAAAAAACAATGATCAAATGGCGAAAATTCTGGCAGCAGCCACAGTATTGCTGTTTGCCGCGGAGCAGCAGGCAACCGCATGCACCATTTTCGAACTGCATGATCGATCGCGGACGCTGGTCGCGCATGGTTTAGATTGGGACGCCGGCAAAGGACACATGGTAATCAACAAGCGCGGCTTGGAGAAAAGTGCAGCCGCCTTCACCGGCGCGGAAAATCCGGTACTCTGGCGTTCCCCTTGCGGGAGGGGGTTAGGGGGAGGCTAAAACCAATCAGACAAAGTGTGTATTGTGCCAATGCAAAAGAAACGCTATGTTTTTCTTGGTTGAGCTCATCATTGCTCAAATCCCACTCAAAATCAGAACATTTTTCCATAGAGAGCATGATAAATTCAGGAAGGGAGTATGCCAATATAAAAATATGGCATTTTGTATGGCTTTTAATGCGAAAAGCTCCTGCCGTTACTCGGCTAGAGTCTTCGTTAGCG
The DNA here is from genome assembly GCA_964441345.1 of uncultured Desulfopila sp. GTDB lineage: Bacteria > Desulfobacterota > Desulfobulbia > Desulfobulbales > Desulfocapsaceae > Desulforhopalus_A. The sequence goes on from CAYTVF010000071.1 coordinate 17,669, forward strand.
AGCGGAAAGCATCCTCCCTCGATTTCAACGTTAAGGAAATATGCTCAAGCGCTTAGCTGTCATCTTGGCGATGACAATAGGCACACGTAAATATGTTTCTGGTGGTTTCAAGGATATTTCAGCAAACAAAGCAATTCAGCGTACAAATCGCTGAATACATCGTTCGGCGGTCACAAAAAGGATTCATTATGGCAAAATGTTCAATATGTAATTCCCGGAAGGGAAAAAGAAAATGCAAAGATGAGTCGTTTGTTTGTAGCTTGTGCTGTGGTCAATCTCGAAGCACCGATAAATGTGCAGGTTGTTCGTTTTTTCAAGTCGCCTCAGCCGCCAGGAATTATCGAAAAATCCCCTTCTACGAAACTCAGCAAATGTCCGATTCT